>NZ_JBHVTL010000006.1:113671-290658 GCF_042884635.1 Kitasatospora sp. NPDC058115 | reverse complement strand
TTTGTTTATAAGACCCTGGTGCGGCCCGGGGCCCGGGCCCGGGCCCGAACCCGCAGACCGGAGACCGCAACAGCGGTCAGGCCCCCGGCTCGCCCGGCATCCGCAGGTCCCACCCGGCCAGCTCCCGCAGTTGGGCGACCGTCACGTCGTCCGGCAGCGGGCGCGGCGGCTCGTTGCGGAACGGCGGCTGCCAGCCCTCCTCCGCCGTCCACCGGCGGACCGCCTTCGCCGGGGCGCCCGCGACCACCGTGTGGTCCGGCACCTCGCCGCGCACCACCGAACCGGCCGCGACCACCACGTTGCGGCCCAGCCGGGCGCCGGGCAGGATCACCGCGCCGGTGCCGATCCAGCTGCCGGAGCCGATCTCCACGGGCTCGTTGCGCGGCCACTGCTTGCCGATCGGCAGGTCGGTGGCCCGGTACTCGTGCGCCTGGTCCGATATGTAGACGCCGGGTCCGGTCCACACGTCGTCGCCGAGCACGATCGACTGGTGGCCGACGATGTGGCTGTCCCGGCCGATCACACAGCCGCCGCCGATCCGCACGATCGGCTCGGGCCCGAGGTCGAGACCGGGCAGGAAGCCCGCACTGATGGTCACCCGCTCGCCGATGATCGAGAACGGGCCGATGGTGATCCACTGTTCGTTGAAGACCGCGCCGAGCGGGAACGTCAGCTTCGTCCCCGCGCCCAACTCGCCGAACCGGTACGGCCCGGGGTTCTCGCTGGACACCGCGCCGGCCTGCTGCACCCACCGCCAGCCCCGGTGGACGAGCCGGCCCGCGGCTCGCCGGCCGCCGGCCCGGGCGGCGCTGAACAGGGAACGCGTGATCGACATGCACTCACGCTACCGGTCCGTAGGGTCCGCCCGGCGAGAGGGCGGCCAAGGTCACACGGGCCGGTCACATCGAAAGCGTGTTCGGAAAAACGGTGGGCGGAATTCCACCCTGCTGCCAGACTCGGGCCATGGAGATCACCGCGCACCTCGACGCGCTGCGCCGCGAGGGCACCCTGCTCGGGGACGCCGCCGCCCGGACCGACCCCGCCGCTCCCGTCCCGACCTGCCCGGAGTGGCGGCTTCGCGACCTCGTCCTGCACATCGGCCAGGTGCACCGCTGGGTGACCGGCACCGTCCGGGACCGGCTGCCCGTCCCGATGGACGCCGAACGCCAACGGGCCGCCTGGGGGCCGGAGCCCGACGACGCCGACCTGGTCGACTGGTTCCGCACCGGCCACGCCACGCTGGTCGACACGCTCACCGCCGCCCCGGCCGACCTCGACTGCTGGACCTTCCTGCCGGCGCCGAGCTCGCTGGCCTTCTGGGCCCGCCGCCAGGCGCACGAGACCGCCGTGCACCGCATCGACGCCGACGCGGCCGCCGGCGCCGAGGGACCGCACACCGACCGGCGGCTCGCCCTCGACGGCATCGACGAGCTGACCCGCTTCCTGACCGCCCGCTCCGCGGCCCGCAGCGAGCGGCGGCGGACGATCCAGATCAGCCCGGACGACGGCCCCGGCCGCTGGCTGCTGACCATCGGCCCGGAGCCGCTCGGCGTCGAACACGCCGAGCGTCCGGCCGATCTGACGCTCACCGGCCCGGCCCGCGACCTCTACCTGCTGCTCTGGAACCGCCTGCCGGCCGGCACCGGCCGGGTGGTCACCGCCGGGGACGCCTCGGTGCTCGACCTGTGGCGCGAGACGGCCACCATCGGCTGACGCCCCCTGCGCCCCAGCACCCGGCACCCGGCACCCCGCGCGCGGCACTCAGCACCCGGCGCGCGGCGGGCCCGAGGGGCGCGTCAGCGCACCCAGCGCGCCGGGCGCTTCTCCAGGAACGAGCGCATGCCCTCCTGCGCCTCCTCCGAGGAGAACAGCCGCGCCGACAGCTCCACCAGTCCGTCGGCGTCCCGCTCGAAGGAGCGCACCACCTCGGCGTTGGCCAGCCGCTTGGACTGCGCGAGGCCCTGCGGCGACCCCAGCCGCAGGGCGTCCAGCAGGCCCTTCAGCGCGACCTCGGCCGCCTCCGGCGCGTCGACGGCCTGGGTGACCAGCCCGATCCGGGCGGCCTCGGCGGCGTCGAAGACCTCGCCGGTGAGGTAGTAGCGGGAGGCCGCCCGCGGGTCCAGCTTGGGGCGCAGCGGCAGCGAGATGACGGCCGGTGCGAGCCCGAGCCGGACCTCGGTGAACGCGAAGGTGGCGGCCGGCCCGGCGAGTGCCAGGTCGGCCGCGCCGACCAGCCCGAGCCCGCCGGCCCGGACGTGCCCGTCGATCACGGCGATCACCGGCTTGGCGCAGTCGACGATCGCCCGCTGGAGGTCGACCAGTCCGCGCGGTCCGACGGTGGGGTCGGCGCCGGTCGCCTCGGAGAGGTCCGCCCCGGCGCAGAACACCTTGCCCGCGTGCGTCAGCACCACGGCGCGGACCTCCGGGTCGGCGGCCGCCGCGGCGAGTCCGGCCGTCAGTTCGGCCATCAGCCGGGTGGAGAGCGCGTTGCGGTTGTGCGGCGAGTCGAGCGTCAGGGTGGTGACGGCGTCCTCGGTGGTCACGCGGACGAGGGGCGCTTCGCTGGTCATCGGTGCGGTCCTGCTTTCCGGCTGAGGGTGGGTCGCAGCGGGCGCCCGCCGCCGGTGGGCCGCGGGCGCCCGGACGACTCTGGCATGCCCACCCTCCCCTCGGGAAGTGCCCAGCTCGTCGCCGTGGTCACCCGCGCCGGGCCGGTTCGGCGCCGCGAGGCGTCGGGCTCCGGGCCGAACGGCTCCGGAAGGCGGACCGGTGTCCCGGAGGGGTGCGGCCCGTCCCCGGCGGCGTGGCCGGGCGGGGCCGGGCCGGGCGGGGCCGCTGAACGCCTGCGACGTGCCGGACCGCGTGCTTCGGCGCCCGCTCGGGACCGGCGCACTGGCCGTGAACGCCTGGTGCGGTGACCGGCCGTCGGCCACGATGGGCGCATGACCATGGAATCGCAGCGCAGGGCCGCCCCGCTCACCCACATCGCCGAGCCGCCCGGGGTCGCGCCGGGGACGGGGTACACGCAGGTCGTCACGGGGAGCGGGCGGCTGGTGGCGGTGTCGGGGCAGGTGGCGTTCGACGAGGAACGGCGGGTGGTCGGGGTCGGGGACCCGAAGGCGCAGGCGCGGCAGGTGTTCGAGAACCTGCGGCGGTGTCTGGCGGCGGCGGGGGCGGACTTCTCGCACGTCGTCAAGCTGACGTACTTCCTCACCGATCTGGGCGACCTGCCCGCCGTGCGCGAGGCCCGGGACGAGGCGCTCGGGGAGGTGCCGCTGCCGGCGTCGTCGGCGGTGCAGGTGGCGGCGCTGTTCCTGCCGGAGGTGCTGATGGAGATCGAGGCGTTCGCGGTGGTGCCGGAGTAGGCCCTCAGGGCGCCACCGCCGCCTCGCCCCGTCGTGCCGCCCAGCGGACGGCGGGGCCCATCGCGAGGCCTGCGGCGGCGAGCAGTGCGCCGAGGGCGGCCCAGCCGAGCAGGCCGTGGCCGATGACGGCGGTGGACACGACCGCCGGGCCGATCATCAGCGCGACGGCGCTGCCCGCGTTGAAGACGCCCTGGTAGGCGCCGTGGGCCCGTTCGCCGGCCAGGTCGTAGCTGAGCGCCCAGGTGCCGGCCTGGCCGAGGACCTCGCCGGTGGCCTGGAGGGCGACGCCCGCGAGCACCACCACGGCGGCGATCGCGGCGGGTGCGCCGTGGGCGAGGGCGATGACCAGGCAGGAGGCGGCGAGGACGAGCCCGGCCCGGCCGCAGGCCCGTGCGGCGGCGGCCGGGTGTTCGGTGCCCCGGGTGGCGCGGACCTGGAAGGCGATGACCAGCACGGTGTTGACGACCAGGGTGGCGGCCACGGTGATCCGGGGCGCGTCGGTCTGCTGGACGATCCACAGCGGTATGCCGACCTCCAGCATGGCGAACTGCAGGGCGAGCACCGAGCTGAGCGCGGTCACCAGCAGGAAGGGTCCGTCCCGCAGCGCCGGGTTGCGTTCGCGGGCCGGCCGCGGCCGGCCGTCGGCCCGCGCCCCGTGGCCGGCGTCGCGGGCGCCCGACCCCGGCCCCGGCCCCGGCCCCGCCCCCGCTCCCGCTCCCGCTCCCACTCCCGGCAGCCGGTGGAACATCACGGCGACCGCCAGGTAGGAGGCCGCGTCGGCCAGGATGGCCGTCAGGTAGCCGGTGCGCGAGTCCACCTGGAGTGCGATCGCGCCGACGCCGGTGCCGAGGCAGAGCCCGACGTTGGTGACCACCCGCAGGTAGGCGCGGCCGGCCACCCGCTTGTCGGCGGGCAGCACCTCGGCGTAGAGGGCGTTGCGGACGGCGGCCGAGCCCCGGTCGGCGGCGGCGACCAGGCAGGCGAGCGCCACGAACGCCGGGTAGCCGCCGGCCGCGGTGTAGCCGGCGGTGCCGAGGCCGGTGAGGGTGACCAGGACGACCAGGACGGGCCGGCTCCCCCAGCGGTCGGCGGCCCGCCCGGCGGGGACGCTGGCGAGGACGCCGCACAGGCCGGCGGCGGTGAGCGCGAGGCCGAGCCGGGCCGCGCTCAGGCCGAGGTAGCGGGTGAAGAACAGCACGCCGACGGAGAGCGAGAGTCCGCTGCCGAGGGTGTTGAGCAGGGTGATCCGGGCGAGGCGGCGCACCGTCGGGTCGGGGTGCAGCAGCCGGGAGGCCCTGGACGCGGGCAGCGCGGAACTCGGTGCGGCGTTCGCCGCCGGTGGGGTGGTCATGCCCCCGATTCCACCCCGGCGCCGCCGCCCGGCCGTACTGATTTAGGCTGGGCCTGAAACGTCCGGGGGGAGGCGGCGTGCACCGGTTCAAGCTCGACCTCGGTGATCTCGCCACCACCTGGTTCGCCTGCTCGCCGATCCAGGAGGCCGCGCTCAGCCTGCGGATGTGGACGCATCCGGGCCACTACGCCCTGCACTCCGCGGCCTTCGAGCGGCTGCGGCCGTCCTTCGAGCGGCTGGACTCGTCGCTGCTGCTCTCGCTGGTCGCCGCGAACCGCTGGATCCCGGACTTCCTGACGCCCCGCCCGGCCTCCCCGTGGCCGGACTTCCGCGCCGAGCTGGCCGTCGTGCGGGCGCTGCCGCCGGAGCGGTTGCGAGGGGAGCTGGAGCAGACGTTCCTGCCGCACCACCAGGTGCTGCCCGCGGTGCTGGCGGACGGGCTGGCCGATCCGGCGCGGTTGCTGGCGCGGATCGCGGACGCGCTGGAGGAGTACTGGGAGCGCTGTCTGGCGCCGGCGTGGTGGCCGCGGGCGCGGGCGGTGCTGGAGGCGGATCTGGTCTACCGGTCGCGGGTGCTGGCGCAGCAGGGCGCGGCGGCGCTGTTCGCCGATCTCGACCACCGGTTGCGCTGGGCGGACGGGATCCTCTCGATCGACCGCCGCTGGACGGAGTGGGACGGCGAGATCACGGTGGACGGGCGGGGGCTGGTCCTGGTGCCGACGTTCTTCGCCCGGGGCGCGGTCACGATGATCAGCAACGACCGTGCGCCGCAGATCGGTTATCCGGCGCGCGGGCAGGCGGGGATGGCCGGCCGGCGTCCGCCGGTGATCCCGCGCGCGCTGGAGCGGCTGGTCGGCGCGCCGAAGGCCCGGTTGCTGGCGTTGCTGGCCGAGCCGGCCTCCACGACCGATCTCGCCTACCGGCTGGGGGTGACGCCGGGGGCGGTGAGCCAGCACCTGGCGGTGCTGCACGCGACGGGCCTGGTGACCCGGGCGCGGCACGGCCGTTCGGTGCTGTACCGCCGCAGCCCGCTCGGCGACGACCTGTGCGGCGGGACCCGGCACGGCTGACGGCCCGGCCGACGCCAGAGCCGACGGCCCGGCCGACGGCCCGGCCAACTCTTCAGTGGTACAGACCTGTTGACGCATTGGTCTGTACCTCCTACAGTGCCCATGCCCCCGTCTCCCCACGGCGGTGGGCATGTCACAAGCCCGAAGCACCTCCCGCACCACCCCGTACGGTTCGGCGTCACCCTGTCCAACCCCCACAGTCGCAGGGAGAACCATGTCCGTTCGATCCCGCACGCGCCGAGGCCGCCACAGGCTGCTCGCGCTGCTCTCCGTCCTGCTCCTCCCGCTCGCCGCGATCACCGCCCTGGCCACCCCGGCCAGCGCGGCCGGCAAGCTCACCGCCGCCTTCACCAGCGAGAACAGCGGTTCCTGGTGGAAGGGCACCTACATCGTCAAGAACGACAACACCACCGCCGTCAACGGCTGGACCATCGAGTTCGACCTCCCGGCCGGCGTGACCATCCAGAACAGCTACAACGGCACCGCGACGGTCAACGGCCGCCACGTCACCGCCGTCGCCGCGTTCTACAACGCCAACGTCCCCGCGGGCCGGACCACCGAGCCGTACAGCTTCTGGTTCGTCGCCAACGGCCCGATCGGCACGCCGACCGGCTGCCGGATCAACGGCGACAAGTGCGACGGCAGTTCGGACGTCCTGCCGTCCGCCCCGGGCACCCCGACGGTGACCGACTCGACGGCGCACAGCCTGGCGCTGAAGTGGTCCGCCGCGACCGCCGGCGACTTCCCGGTCGCCTCCTACGAGGTGCTGAACGGCACCACCGTGGTCGGCACCAGCACCACCACCGACGCGCTGGCCACCGGGCTGACCCCGGCGACCAGCTACACCCTGACCGTCCGGGCCAAGGACACCCGCGGCAACGTCGGCCCGCTGAGCGCGCCGGTCACCGCCTCGACCTTCGACCCGGCCACCGATCCCACGCCGCCCACCGCACCCACCAACCTGCGCACCACCGCGGTGGGTTCGAGTGACGTGACGCTCGCCTGGAACGCCGCCACCGACAACCTGAAGGTCGCCGCGTACGACGTCTACCAGGACGGCACGCTGGTCCGCACGGTGACCGGCTCCACCCTGACCGCCTCCGTCGGCAGCCTCTCCCCCTCCACCTCCTACACCTTCACGGTCAAGGCCCGCGACGGCGCCGACAACGCCTCGCCCGCCTCCACCGCGCTCAAGGTCACCACCTCCGACCTGGTCGGCACCGGCAAGTACGCCCGGGTCGGCTACTTCACCCAGTGGGGCATCTACGGGCGCCAGTACTTCGTGAAGAACCTCGACACCTCGGGCAGCGCCGCCAAGCTCGACGTCATCAACTACGCGTTCGAGAACATCGACCCGGTCAACCTCACCTGCATGGCGGGCGTCACCCGGGGCACCACGTCCAACCCGCAGGACCCCGACCAGGGCACCGGCGCGGGTGACGCGGACGCCGACTACGCCCGCCCGATGAGCGCCGCCCAGTCGATCGACGGCGTGGCCGACGACGGCTGGGGCAAGCTGCGCGGCAACTTCAACCAGCTGAAGAAGCTCAAGGCCAAGTACCCGCACCTCAAGGTCGTCGCCTCGCTCGGCGGCTGGACCTACTCCAAGTACTTCTCCGACGCGGCGGCCACCGACGCGTCCCGGCAGAAGTTCGTGAAGTCCTGCATCGACATCTGGATCAAGGGCAACCTGCCCGCCTACAACGGCGCGGGCGGCGACGGCGTCGCGGCCGGCATCTTCGACGGCATCGACATCGACTGGGAGTGGCCCGGCTCGCCCGACGGCCACGCCGGCAACCACTACAGCGCCAACGACAAGGACAACCTCACCGCGCTGCTCGCCGAGTTCCGCAAGCAGCTGGACGCGCTCGGCGGCTCGCACAAGCTGCTGACCGCCTTCACCCCGGCCGACCCGGTCAAGATCAACCAGGGCTGGGACCTCTCGAAGATCTTCAACTACCTGGACATCGCCAACATCCAGGGCTACGACTTCCACGGCGCCGGCAGCGACAACTCGTGGGAGCCGAACCGCGCCGGCCACCAGGGCAACCTCTACGTGGACGCCCAGGACCCGTACACCACGCACTTCAGCGTCGAAGGGGCCGTCAAGCCCTACCTCGACGCCGGCGTCAACCCGCGCAAGCTCACCATCGGCCTGGCCTTCTACGGCCGCGGCTGGCAGGGCGTCGCGGACGGCGGGGTCAAGGGCGAGTGGCAGAGCGCGACCGGCGCAGCCCCGGGCCAGTTCGCCGAGGAGGCCGGCACCCGCGGGTACAACAACCTGATCACCACCTTCCCCAACCTCTCCGTCTACCACGACGAGCAGTCGGTGGCGACCTTCGGCTACACCGGAGCGGGCGGGCAGTGGTGGACCTTCGACGACGCCTGGTCGATCGGCAAGAAGACCGCCTGGCTGAAGTCCAAGGGCCTGCTCGGCGCGATGATCTGGGACATGACCGGTGACACCCCGGGCGGCACCCTGATCAACGCCCTCGACGGCGGACTCAAGTAGTCACGTAGCACCACGGTAGTCGGAAGGGGCCGGTCCGGCGGACCGGCCCCTTTCCGTGCGCCCCGCACCGCCCGGGGCGACGGCCGGACCAGCGCGGGGCGACGGCCGGACCAGCCCGGGGCGAGGGCCGGATCAGCGCGAGGCGAGGGCGGCGAGGCGGCGGGCGGAGCGGTACTGGCGCAGCACCTGGGCGAAGGTGGTGTGGCCCTGGGTGGTGCGGGCGAAGGCCCGCCAGGCCGGGTCGACCAGGCAGACCGCCGCGTGGAACAGGTACGGGCGGCGCTCGAAGGCGTTCAGCATCTGCTTGCCGGCCCGCATCTCCACCCCGAGGCCCGCCTTGATCGCGAACGCGTAGTTCAGCGCCTCGCGCCGGACCTCCGCCGCGGTGCCGGCCTCGGCCAGCTTGACCGCCCACTCCCCGGCCAGCCGGCCCGAGCGCAGCGCGTAGGAGATGCCCTCGCGGGTCCACGGCTCCAGCAGCCCGGCCGCGTCGCCGGCCACCAGGACGCGGCCGCGCGACAGCGGGGAGTCCTCGGCCCGGCAGCGGGTCAGGTGCCCGGACTCCACGCTCGGCGGGAAGCCCGACAGGCCAAGGCGGCGGATGTAGTCGGCGAGGTACTGCTTGGTCCGCTCGCCGTCACCGCGCGCCGAGATCACCCCGACGGTCAGGCTGCTGGACTCGGTCTTCGGGAACACCCAGCCGTAACTGCCGGGCAGCGGGCCCCAGTCGAGGTGGATCCGGCCCGCCCAGTCGGCGGCGACGTCCGCCGGGACGGGGATCTCCGCCTCCAGGCCGAGGTCGATCTGGTCGAAGGAGACGCCGACGTGCCGGCCGATCCGGCTCGCGCTGCCGTCCGCGCCGACCACGGCGCGCGCCTCGAAGCTGCGCCCGTCGGAGGCGGTGACCAGCGCCGTCCGGTGTTCGCCGCCGCGCTGCTCGACCCCGGTGACGGTCACTCCGGTGACCAGCACCGCCCCGGCCTGCTTGGCCGCCTGGACCAGGCGCAGGTCGAACTCGTCCCGGTTGACCAGGCCGAACAGCATCCGCTTGGAGCGCCTGGTGCGGGTGAAGCGGCCTCGGTAGGCGAAGGAGACGGCGTGCACCCGGTCCTGGAGCGGCAGCCTGAAGTCCGGCGGCAGGCTGTCCCGGGAGGGGCCGATGATGCCGCCGCCGCAGGTCTTGTAGCGCGGGTGCTCGGCCTTGTCGAGCAGCAGCACGCGCCGGCCCTGCGCGGCCGCGGCGTGCGCGGCGGAGGCGCCGGCCGGCCCGGCGCCGACCACGACGACGTCCCAGACGCCGTCCAACGGGTCCGGCCGGTCCGGCCCGGCGGCCTCGGCGTCGAGCGGGCTGGGGGAATCGGGGCTTCCGGAGTCAGTCACGGGCAGCAATCCTATGCCGCCGCCCCCGCCGTCGTCGGCCGCACCGCCCCGAACGCGCGACCGAATTCCCGGTCGGGGCGGGCCCGGCGCGGCCCGGGGCGCGGGCCCGGTCCCGGCCCGTGCCGACGTCCCCGGGGCCCTGCGGGCGGCTCGGCCTATGATCGGCATCACCCACCGTCAACGCCGTTCGCCCGCACCACCCCCTCGGACGGACCAGCCCCTCCCGGAGTACCCGATGCCGCAGCAGCCCCTGGCCGACGCCGTGCGGTCCCTCATGGACCGCGCCCGCACCGACCTCGCCGACCTGGTCGCCTTCCCCTCGGTCGCCGACCCGCGCCAGTTCCCGGTCGAGGAGTGCGAGAAGGCCGCCCGCTGGGTCGCCGACGCCTTCGCCGCCGAGGGCCTGACGAACATCCGGCTGCTGGACACGCCCGACGGCACCCAGTCGGTCTACGGCGAGCTCCCCGGCCCGGCCGGTGCCCCGACCGTGCTGCTCTACTCGCACTACGACGTCCAGCCGCCGCTGGACGAGGACGCCTGGCTCAGCCCCGCCTTCGAGCTGACCGAGCGCGACGGCCGCTGGTACGGGCGCGGCGCCGCCGACTGCAAGGGCAACATCCTGATGCACCTGACGGCCCTGCGGGCGCTGCGTCAGGTGGACGGCGGCTACCCGGTCGGGCTGAAGGTCATCGTCGAGGGCTCGGAGGAGCAGGGCACCGGCGGTCTGGAGCGCTACGCCGAGGCCCACCCCGAGCTGCTCGCCGCCGACGTCATCGTGATCGGCGACACCGGCAACTTCGCCCCCGGCCTGCCCACCGTCACCGCCTCGCTGCGCGGCATGACCGTGGTCGACGTCTCGGTCCGCACGCTGGCCGGCAACCTGCACTCCGGTGCCTTCGGCGGCGCCGCCCCGGACGCCCTGCAGGCCCTGGTCAAGGTGCTCGCCTCGCTGCACGACGAGAACGGCGACGTCGCCGTGGCGGGCCTGGCCACCGACCAGCGCTGGGACGGCGTGCAGTACTCCGACGAGCAGTTCCGCGCCGACGCCAAGGTGCTGGACGGCGTGGCGCTCACCGGCACCGGCACCGTCGCCGACCGGCTCTGGGCCCGCCCCTCGGTCACCGTGCTGGGCATCGACGCCCCGCCGGTGATCGGCGCGACCTCCTCGGTGCAGGCCTCCGCCAAGGCCTCGGTCAGCCTGCGGGTGCCGCCGGGCATGGACACCGGCGCCGCCCAGGAGGCGCTGGTCGCCCACCTGGAGGCCCGGGTGCCGTTCGGCGCGCAGATCACCGTGGAGCGGCTGGGCAACGGCGCCGCGTTCAGCGCCGACACCTCCGGCCCGGCCTACGAGGCGATGGGCGAGGCGATGGCCGAGGCCTTCGGCACCCCGATGGTGGCCTCCGGCGAGGGCGGCTCGATCCCGCTCTGCAACACGCTGCGCACCCTCTACCCGCAGGCCGAGATCATCCTGATCGGCGTCGAGGAGCCCACCACCCAGATCCACGCGGTCAACGAGAGCGTCGACCCGCTGGAGCTGGAGCGGATGGCCCTCACCGAGGCGCTCTTCCTGCGCCGCTACGCGGAGCTGCGCTCCGTCTGACGGGCCGTTCGGCGGTCCCGTTCGGCGGTCCCCTTCGGCGGACCCGTTCGGCGGACCGCTGCCGGGCCGCGCCGTCCCTCACGACGGCGCGGCCCGCCCGCACCACCGCACGCCCTCACCACCGCACGCCCGCGCACGCCGAGCCCCGCGCGCCTCCCGACCGTCCCTACGCCGGACTGTCCGTCCTGCCCCTACGCCCGGCGCACGCACGTCACGCCCCCCCGGGCCGGTCCCCCCGCCACGGACCCCCGCCACGGCCACCCGGGCCAGCGCCCAGCCGACCGCACCGACCGCGAGACCGGCGCCCGCACCGAAGCACAGCTCCGCGAGCGGTCCGCGCCGCAGCGGCACCAGCCGGTGCACCACCCCCGCCGCGGTCGCCGCCCCCAGCACCGCCGCGCCCGCCCGGCGGGCCCGGTCCGACGGCCCGTCGGCCGGCCGGACCGGCTCCACCGCCCGGGCCCGCCGCACCGCGTGGCGCGCCACCGCGGCCAGCGCCGGCACCGAGGTGCCGTACTGCAGCACCTCGTACAACGGCGGGCCGCCCGCCACCGGCCGCTCCAGCGCCGGCAGCAGCCGGGCCCCGAACCGCCCGGCGTGGGTGAAGCCGTCCCAGCCGACGTGGCTCGCGGCCCCGACCGCCGCCGAGAGTGCGAACCACCCGAGGTCCGCGCCGGACGGCCGGCCCCGCCCGGCCCGGCGGGCCGTCAGCGCCTCGGCGGCGCCCGCCCACCGACCGGGGAGCAGCGCGACCAGCGGCCCGCGCACCAGTCCGTGCCAGCCCGCCACCAGACCGGCGGCGAGCGCCACGTCCAGCGTCGGCACCGCCCACCAGCGGTGGGTGGCGCCGCCGTACCGGTACACGCCGGGCAGCAGCGATTCGGCGAAGAACGGCACGTCGGGCGCCAGCGATCCGGCGACCAGCGCCGACGCGACCAGCGGACCGCGCCCGCCCGCCGCGCGCAGCAGGGGCAGCACGGCGGCCGGGTGGCTCAGGGTGAACGGCATGCCCTCATCCTGCCGCCGTGCGGCCGGGCCCGTCACCCGCGGGCGCCGCCGCGTCCGGGCCTGGCGGCCTCACGCCGCGTCGGCGGTCCGCGTCAGCCCCACCCCGGCCCGGCGACCGGCCTCCAGGTAGCGCAGTTCGCCGCAGCGGCGGGCGTCCAGCGCAGCGGCCAGCCGCCGGTGGCGGCCCGGGGGCAGCAGTCCGGCGGCCTCGTCCAGGCTGACGAACCGCCAGCCGCGCAGTTCCTCCTGCTGGAGCAGCAGCCCCTGCCGGGCGGTGGCGTCCAGCAGTCCGCCGTCGTAGACCAGGCGCAGCCCGCCGCGGCGCGGGCCGGTGCGCGGCTCCCAGTCGACGGCGAGCAGGCGCAGCACGGCCGGGTCGAGGCGCAGGCCGAGTTCCTCGGCGGTCTCGCGCAGGGCGGCGTCGGTGGGTGCCTCGCCGCGTTCGACGACGCCGCCGGGGAACTCCCAGTCCGGTTTGTAGACGGGGTCGACGAGCAGCACCCGGTCCTGTTCGTCGAAGAGCAGGACGGCGGCGGCCACGGTGTCCCCGGTCGGGTCGGGGGTCTGCACGATCGGGCAGCGGGCGGAGCCGTCGCCCACCAGTTGGGCGAGCCTGGCAGCGGTCTCGCGCGGGGTGAGGCCGGAGGTGTCGACGAGCCGGGCGTCGCGGCGCAGCCAGCGGCGGGCGGCGCGGTAGCGCGGCAGGTGGTCCAGGCACCACTGGCGGATCCGCTCGCTGCGTTCCGGGTCGTCCGGGATCTCCTCGCGCTGGGCGATGCGCTCGCGCAGGATCGTTTCTTCAGCGTCGAGGACGAGATGGTGCACGGCGATGCCGTTCGAGGCGAGCGACCCGAAGATCTCGTCCCGGTAGTCCTCCCGCAGCAGCGTCATCGGGACCACCAGCGGTCCCGGCACCTCACCGAGCAGTGCGGCCGCCGTCTCGGGGACGAGCCGGCGCCAGGCCGGCAGGTCCTGGAAGTCCGACACCGCCGCCATCCGGTCGGCCGGCAGCATCGCGCGCAGTCCGAAGCCCACCAGCTCGGGATCGAAGAGCATGCTGCCCGGCAGCAGTTCCACCAGCTCGCGGCAGGCGCTGGTCTTGCCCGCCCCGAATGTGCCATTGACCCAGACGATCACTCACGCCCCCATGTTCTCGACCTCCCCCGGCGCCGTTCGCACCGGGCGGCGCCCCCGTCAGTCGTGCCGGCGCCACCCGAGGTGGTACCCCGGCCGCGCCGGTCCCCATACCTCCACGTGCGTGCCGCTCATGGCGGTTCCCCGTTCCGTTTGACAGGGGCATGTGCCCAGGTCAGAGGGCCTGCGACGGTTCCCGTACGACCCCTGGGGCGCCGGAGTACGCCTCCCCGCCACCGTAGTCCGGCCGTGTTGCGCGCGCCCCCGCCGCACTTCTCACGCCCTGTGGGGCGCGGGTCTCCCCCGCCGTTCGGCGGCCGCGTCGGACCGCCCCGCCGGCGTCGGACCGCCCCGCCGGCGCCGGGCCGCCGTGGCCCGGGCGCCGGCGGGGCCGTGCGGCCACGCCTCAGGGCCGGCCCATGTGGGTCGGGTAGTAGCCGCTGCTGATCCGCGAGACCCGGATCGAGGTCCCGGGCCGCGCGGCCTCCACGTACTGGTTGTCGCCCAGGTAGATCGCCACGTGGTGGATGCCGCGCGCGGTGCCGTCGTCCGACCAGAACAGCAGGTCGCCGCGGCGCAGCTGTCCGGCCGTCACCGGCGTGGTGGCCGCGTACTGGTCGTTGGCGACCCTCGGCAGGGAGATGCCGCCGCGCCGGAAGGACTGCTGGACGAGGCCCGAGCAGTCGTAGCCGTCCGGCCCGTTGCCGGCCGTCCGGAACGGCTTGCCGCGCTGGGCGAGCGCGAACTGCACCGCCGTCTCGACGTCACGGTCCGCCGCCGGGGCGGACGCCGAGTCCGCCGACGAGGAGCCCGAGCCGCTGCCCGAGCCGCCGGTGCGCGCCAGGTAAATGTCGTAGTGCGAGGTCCAGCGCCACTGGCCCTGGCTGTTGCGGAACCAGTACCGGGAGCCGTCCCACCCCTGGGTGATCCCCCCGGCGGAGCCGGCCGCCCGCGTGCCCGACGTCCCCGAGCCGGAGCCCGAGCCGCCGGTGCGCGCCAGGTAGACGTCGTAGTGCGAGGTCCAGCGCCAGTGGCCCTGGCTGTCCTTGAACCAGTACCGCGAGCCGTCCCATCCGGCGTGGGCCGGCGCCGGCTCGGCCGCCGCGGTCCCGGCCGAGGTGCCGAGGCCGATCACGCCGGCGCCGGCCGCGATCACGGCCACCAGGCCTATCCCCCGGCGGATCCGCGCCGCACGGGAAGGGCGGCCGCCCGCCGCCGGACGGGGGGTGGGGTCTGCGGTGTGCTGCTCGGTCGCGTCGTCGGCGGCACCCGGTGCGCCGGTGTTGACGGTCGTCATGCTGCTGTCTTCCTTCGCTGATCGCGCCGGTCGCCTCGATCGCGCCGAACGCTGGGAGCTGAACGCTGGACGCGGTGCGCGGGGCCTCACCGGCCCCGGCCGCGCCGCTTGTCACGTTAGGCACGCGTTCGCTCACGGCGCGCAGTGGAGTGCGCCAAAGGAAGGCTCACGGAAGGTGAGCGACCGTCATCCGACCCGGCGCCGGATGACCGCCCGTCACCCGTGTGCCGACTCCGCCGGCAGCTGCTTCTTCAGCACCTTTCCCAGGGCGTTCCTGGGCAGTTCGGGCACCAGCACCACCCGTCGGGGCCGCTTGTGCACCGAGAGGCGCTCCGCCACAAAGGCCGTCAGCTGTTCGCCCGTCACGGAACCCTCCGGAACGACGTACGCCACGATCGCCTGGCCGAGGTCGTCGTCCGGCACGCCGACCACGGCGGCGTCGGCGACCGCCGGGTGGTCGCGCAGCGCCGCCTCCACCTCGCCGGCGCCGATCCGGTAGCCGCCGCTCTTGATCAGGTCGACGGAGGCGCGCCCGACGATCCGGTGGAAGCCGTCCGCGCCGATCACCGCGACGTCCCCGGTGCGGAACCAGCCGTCGGCGGTCCAGGCCTCGGCGTCGGCGTCCGGCCGGTCGAGGTAGCCCCGGAACAGGGTGGGCCCGGCGACCTGGAGCTCGCCGACGCTCTCGCCGTCGTGCGGCACCGGAGCGCCGTCCTCGCCGACCAGCCGGGTGCGCACCCCGGCCACCGGCAGGCCGACGCTGCCGGGGCGCCGCTCGCCGTCGGCCCGGGTGGAGACGGTGATCAGCGACTCCGTCATGCCGTAGCGCTCGATCGGGGCGTGGCCGGTCAGCGCGGCGATCCGTTCGAACACCGGGACGGGCAGCGGGGCGCTGCCGGAGACCAGCAGCCGGGCGGAGGCGAGCCGGGCGGCCGCCTGGGGATCGCCCGCCACCCGGGACCAGACGGTCGGCACGCCGAAGTAGAGGGTGCCGCCCGCCGCCGCGTACCCGGCGGGGGTGGGCCGTCCGGTGTGCACCAGCCGGCTGCCGGTGCGCAGCGCGCCGAGCACGCCGAGCACCAGGCCGTGCACGTGGAACAGCGGCAGGCCGTGCACCAGGGTGTCCTCGGCGGTCCACTGCCAGGCGTCGGCGAGCGCGTCGAGGTCGGCGGCGACGGCGGAGCGCCCGATCACCGCCCCCTTGGGCGCGCCGGTGGTGCCGGAGGTGTAGAGCACGAAGGCGGTGGCCGCGGGGTCGGGCTCGGCGTACGTGGTCGCGGAGCGCTCGCGCAGGTCGACCGGGAGGCCGGCGATCCCGGCGTCCTGCGGCGGGGTGTCGGCGGCGGCGTGGGCGAGCAGGGCGGCGCCGGAGTCGCGCAGGATGTGGGCGCGCTCCTTGGGCCCGGAGTCGGGCGGCAGCGGCACCACCGGCACCCCGGCGAGCAGGCCGCCGACGACGGCGGCCACGGTCTCGGCGGTGGGCCGGGCCAGCACCGCGAGGGCCGGGGCGCCGGCCACCCGGTCGGCGACGGCGGTGGCCGCGCCGAGCAGCTGCTCGCGGGAGAGCCCGGGGCCGTCGGAGATCCGCAGTGCGTCGCCCGAGTCGTCCGGGCCGCCCTGAAGCGCCATCAAGAGTGTCATCCGTCTGCCCTCGCCCCTGTCCACGATGTCCACGATGGTCGGCGGCGCGCGACGGTCCGCGACCGCGCGCCGCCGACCGACTCTACGGGCCGCCGGCCACCGGGCGGTGTCCGGGCGAAGGACGGCGGGGGCGCGCCCGGCGGTCACCGGGCGCGCCCCCGCGCGGTTGCGCTCGCGTCGGATCAGGCCTTGCGGGCCTTGACCTCGGCGGTGAGCTGCGGCAGCACCTCGAAGAGGTCGCCGACCACGCCGTAGTCGGCGAGCTCGAAGATCGGGGCCTCGGGGTCCTTGTTGACGGCCACGATGGTCTTCGAGGTCTGCATGCCGGCCCGGTGCTGGATCGCACCGGAGATGCCGTTGGCGACGTACAGCTGCGGGGAGACCTGCTTGCCGGTCTGGCCGACCTGGCTGCTGTGCGGGTACCAGCCGGCGTCCACGGCGGCGCGCGAGGCGCCGACGGCCGCGCCCAGGGCGTCGGCCAGCTCCTCGACCACGCCGAAGCCCTCGGCGGCGCCGACGCCGCGGCCGCCGGAGACCACGATCGCGGCCTCGGTCAGCTCCGGGCGGCCGGTGGAGACCCGCGGGGTCCGCGAGACGACCTTGGCGGCGTTGCCGGTGAACGCCACGGTGACGTCCTCCACCGCGCCGGCGGCCGGGGCGGCCTCCGGGGCGACGGCGTTCGGCTTGACCGCGATGACCGGCACGCCGTTGCTGACGCGGGAGTCGACGGTGTAGGAGGCCGCGAAGACGGACTGGGTGGCGACCGGGCCGCCGTCGCCGGCGCGCAGGTCGACGGCGTCGGTGATGACGCCCGATCCCAGGCGCAGGGCGACGCGGGCGGCGATCTCCTTGCCCTCGCCGGAGGAGGTGACCAGCACGGCGGCGGGCGCCGCGGACGCGGCGATCTGGGCCAGCGCGTCGACCTTGGGGACGACCAGCTGGTCGGTGAACTCGGCGCCGTCGGCGACGTACACCTTCGCGGCGCCGTACTCGGCGGCCTTGGCGGCCAGCTCGGCGGCCTTGTCGCCGGCGCCGAGGACGACGGCGGACGGCTCGCCGATGCGGCGGGCCAGGGTCAGCAGCTCCAGGGCCGGCTTGCGGACCGCGCCGTCGGCGTGGTCGACCAGGACGAGGATCTCAGCCATGTGCTCGATGTCTCCGTGATTCGGGGGGCAGCAGGGGTGGCGGGTGAACGCATGGTGGTTCACCCGCGGGGTGACCGGGTGGCTAGATGAACTTCTGGCCGGCGAGGAATCCGGCGAGCGCCTTGCCGCCCTCGCCCTCGTCCTTGACGACCGTGCCCGCGGTGCGCGCCGGACGCGCCGCCACCGACTCCACCGCCGTCCACGAACCCGCCAGACCGACCTCGTCCGCCCCGATGCCCAGGTCGTCCAGGTCCAGGGACTCCACCGGCTTCTTCTTCGCCGCCATGATCCCCTTGAACGACGGGTACCGGGCCTCACCCGACTGGTCCGTCACCGACACCACCGCCGGCAGCGCCGCCTCCACCAGCTCGGTCGCCGCGTCACCGTCCCGACGGCCCCGGACCACACCGCCCTCGACCGACACCTCCGACAGCAACGTCACCTGCGGCACACCCAGCCGCTCCGCCAGCAGCGCCGGCAGCACACCCATCGTCCCGTCCGTCGACGCCATGCCACCGACCACCAGATCGAACCCGGTCCGCTCCAGCGCCTTCGCCAGCACCGCCGACGTCCCGATCACATCCGAACCGTGGATGTCCTCGTCGTTCACGTGCACGGCCCTGTCCGCACCCATCGACAACGCCTTGCGCAACGCGTCCTTCGCGTCGTCCGGCCCCACCGTCAGCACCGTCACCTCGGAACCCTCATGGGCCTCCGCGATCCGCAGCGCCTGCTCCACGCCGTACTCGTCCAGCTCCGACAGAAGGCCGTCCACGCCCTCCCGGTCGGTGGTGTGATCGTCCGAGAAACGACGGTCACCCGTCGCGTCCGGCACGTACTTCACACAGACAACGATCCTCAAGCTCATGAGCGGTTCTCCTGGTACGGGTGCACTGGTCGGATGCACTGGTCCACGGCCTCGGCCGCGCCGAGGGTACTGAGTGCCGGATCGGCCCTCGGCGGATCCGGCCCGTCGGCTCCCTTCGACAGCCTTCGAGGCTCTCCGGAGAGAATACGGCACTCAGTACCCCTCGTAAAGGAACTCAGTACCCTTTGCGCTCTTCCGGGGTACCACCGGCCGGGCCCCGGCGGGGCCGGGGCAGCGGGCCGCAAGGTTTGTGCAAGACCGGCCAGGAGCCGTCATGGAATCCGCCAGACCGCCCGGGCACACACCCGCCGGGGCCGCCGAGACCCGGGGCCCCGGTCCGGGATCAAGGAGGGGGAACGACATGACCTTGGTGCACGGGGAAGTCGACGAAGTCAACCACGGGGAACGGTCCGGCGCGCAGTGGTCGCCGGAGGAGCACCACGACCGGGCGGACGCTCACGACCGGGCGGAAGGCCCGGACGGGGCGGCCGGGGCGGACGGGGGCGCGGCGCGGCGCACGCGGCCGTGGGCCACGCTCACCGACTGCAAGGAGGTGCTGGTCGTCGTCCACTCGATGGTCTACGGCCAGCGGCTGCACGACATCTATCCGCTGCTCGCCGCCGACCTGCGGGTGCACGTCCAGTTCACGGTGCCGCCGCACGCGTTCAACGGGGGTGCGGCGGGCCACGTCCGGCGGCTCGGCGGCACGGTGCTGCCGTGGGCGGAGGCCGTCCGGCGGGAGTTCGACCTGGTGCTGGCCGCCGGCTCGCAGGGCCTGGAGCGGCTGCGCGGCCCGCTCGTCCGGCTGCCGCACGGGGCCGGTCACATCAAACTGGCGCCGGCCGGGCCCGGAGCCGGGCGCACGGTGGCCGGGCTGGGGCCCGAGTACGTCGTGTGGCACGGGCGGCTGGTGCCCACCGCGCTGGCGCTCGCCCACGAGGACGACCGCGCCGAACTCGCCCGCGGCTGCCCGGAGGCCCTGCCGATCGCCGAGGTGGTCGGCGACGGCTGCTACGACCGGATCGCCGCCGCGCTCCCCGACCGCGAACGGTACCGCGCCGCGCTCGGGCTGCGGCCCGGCGAACGCCTGGTGCTGGTCTGCTCCACCTGGGGCAGCGGCTCGCTGTTCACCCGGCTCGACGCCGTGCTGCCGCGGCTGGCCGCCGAGCTGCCCCGGCACGGCTACCGCACGGCGCTGCTGGTCCACCCCAACGTGGCCGCCGCGCACAGCCCGTGGGCGGTCCGGTCGTGGGCGACGGCCACCGCGCGCGGGGCGGTCACCGTGCTCGCGCCCGAGGAGGACTGGCGTCCGCTGCTCGTCGCCGCCGACTTCGTCATCGGCGACCACGGCTCCGTCACCCTCTACGGCACCATGACCGGCGCACCGATCCTGCTCGCCGAGTACCCGCACCGGGACGTCAACCCGCGCTCACCCGGCGCGCTGCTCGCCCGCACCGCGCCCGCGCTCAGCCCGTCCCACCCGCTCACCACCCAACTCGGCTACGCCGCCGAACAGTACCGGCGGGAGGAGTACGCGGCGATCGCGGCCCGGATCAGCTCCCGGCCGGGCGCCTTCGACCGCCGGATGCGGCGGCTGCTCTACCGCGTCCTCGGGCTCGGCGAGCCCGCCCACCTGCCGGAACCGCCCGCGCTGCCGCTGCCCGCACCGCTCTGGACGACGGGCGACGGGGCCGGGCGGGCACCACGGGAGGACGGGTGACCGTGCTGCACACCGTGCGGCTCGCCCCGGCCGACGGCCCGGCGCCGTCGGCCGGGGCGCCCGGCCCGCACGTCGAGGCCCGCATCCACTCCCCCGCCGGCGTCTGCCACGGGCTGCTCGCCACCCGCCCGCCGGCCGGCCGCTCCGGCGGGCCGCTGAGCCGCGTGTTCGTCGACGAGCACCTGGCACTCGACCTCGCCGACCCCGACGCCGCCCGGTGGCGCCACCACGCCGACGTGCTCCACCTCGGCACCGCCGCGCCCGGCCGGCTCACCACCGTGCTACGGGCCCACCCCGGCTGCGCGGTGGCCACCGCCGACGGCGAGGGCGGCACGCTGCTCGTGCTGACCCGCACGGGCGGGCGCCTGACGCTCCGGCCCCGCCCGGGGAGCAGCGGCCCGGCCTCCTCCGCCCAACGGCTGGCCGCCGGCTCCCTCGCCCACGCCTGGCTCGCCGCCGGGCGCACCCTCGGCGAGCTCACCGCCCTTGCCACCTCCGCCTACACCGCCCGCCCACCCTGCCCGGGCTGCCCCCTCGCCACCTGAGCCGCCCCTTCGGCCGGGCGGCCGGGCGGCCGGGGGCGCCCCACCACCGACCCGGCCTGGCGGGCCATCCCCGGTCGCGGTTCGTGGAGCCCCACCCCACAGCGCGACGCCCAGCGGCCGACGGCCACCCCACTCCGGGATCCGCGAGCCGACCGCCAAGCGCTGCGCGTGCGCTCCGGCGGGCCGCGGTTCCCCCGGCACCCCCCACACGGCCGAGCCCACCCCCGCGTTCGAGATCCGTGAGCCGGCCGAACCACCAAGCACTGCATGTGTGCACCGATGGGCCACCCGACAGCGGGGCTCCCCCGGGGGGGGGCGAGCCCCGCTCCACATGCGAGATCGCGAGCCGGGCGACCGACCGAGCGCTGCGCGTGCGCACCGGCGGGCCACCCGACAACGCGGCTCCCCCAAACGGCGAGCGCCACCCCACGCTCGGGATCCACGAGCCGGGCGGCGCGACCCGGAAAGCACCCGCCGATGCGACAGGCGGAGCGGCGACCCCGCACCCCACCACCCCCAAGTGGCCACGCCCAGCCCCGCGTTCGAGATCCGCGAACCGGCCGAACCACCAAGCACCACGCGTGTGCACCCGCGGGCCACCCGACAGCCCGGCCCCCCGGGGGGGCGAGCCCCGCTCCACATGCGAGATCGCGAGCCGGGCGACCGACCGAGCGCTGCGCGTGCACACCGGCGGGCCACCCGACAACACGGCTCCCCCAAACGGCGAGCGCCACCCCACGCTCGGGATCCACGAGCCGGGCGGCACGGCTCGGAAAGCTCCCACCGGCGAGACAGGCGGAGCAACGACCCCGCACCACACCGACCACCCCCAAGTGGCCAAGCCCAGACCCGCGTTCGAGATCCGCGAACCGGCCGAACCAGCAAGCGCTGCGCGTATGCAGCGGCGGGCAAGCCGACAACGCGGCTCCCCCAAACGGCGAGCGCCACCCCGCCTTCGGGATCCACGAGCCGGGCGGCACGGCTCGGAAAGCACCCGCCGATGAGACAGGCGGAGCAACGACCCCACACCACACCAACCACCCCCCAAATGGCCAAGCTCAGAACCGCGTTCGAGATCCGTGAGCCGGCCGAACCACCAAGCACCACGCGTGCGCACCGGCGGGCCACGCGACAACGCGGCTCCCCCAGACGGCGAGCGCCAGCCCACGTTCGGGATCCGCGAACCGAGGGTGCGGCCCGGGAAGCTCCCGGCGGTGAGACGGGCGGAGCGACGACCCCACACCACACCAACCACCCCCAAGTGGCCAAGCCCAGCCCCGCGTTCGAGATCCGCGAACCGGCCGAACCACCAAGCACCACGCGTGCGCACCGGCGGGGCGGTTCGGGGCGACGGCCCGACCCCTCACGCCGCGTGGGTCAGGTGGGTGGCAGGGTGCCGAGGGCAGCGGTGAGGCGGGTGGTGTCGGGGGCGGAGAGGGCTTCGTAGCGGGCCAGGGAGGCGCGGTAGTGGGTGGCCGCCCCGGTCAGGTCGCCGCGGGCGCGGGCGAGGTCGCCGGTGAGTTCGAGGACGCGGGCCTCCCAGTGACGGGAGCCGGCCGCGCGGAACGCGGCGAGTGCCTCGGTGTAGCACCGGGCCGCCTCCGCGTGGGCGCCGAGGGCCACGTGGGCCTGGCCGAGGATGGCGAGTGCGCGGGCCGCCTCGTACGCGGCGGGGACGGCGACGAGGTCGCGGTGGGCGCCGGTGATGGCGGGGACGGCCTCGGCGGGGCGGCCGTCGGCGAGCAGGACCTCGCCGAGCGCGAGGCGGGCGAGTGCGGTGCCGCGGACGTCCCCCTTGGCCTCCCGGAGCCCGGCCGCCCCCCGCAGGCAGTCGGCCGCCTCGGCGAGCCGGCCCGCCGTGCGGTGGGTCTGGCTGAGGCCGTACAGGGCGCCGGCCTCGGCGAGCGGCCGGCCGAGTTCGCGGGCCAGCCGGAGCGCCTCGGCGAACCAGTCGGCGGCCCTCTCCCCCTCGCCCGCGTTGCGCAGGCCGGTGCCGCCGGAGGTGAGCATCCGCAGCAGGCCGTCGGGGTCGCCCGCCGTCCGCGCGGCGGTGCGCCCGATCCGGTGGGCGTCGATCCACAGCCGGGCCGGGCGCAGCCGCAGGAACAGCGGCCACATGGCGTCGACGAGTTGCCAGGCGGTGGCGGCCCGGCCGGTGGCGGCGGCCCAGCGGACGGCGTCGGCGAGCCGGCCGGTCTCCGTGTCGAGCCAGCGGACGGCGGCCGGCTCGTCCGCGAACTCCCGGACGCCCGGCACCGGTTGGGTGGCGTAGTCGCGGCGCAGGGTGCGGTGGCTGGGGCTGAGCAGCGCCTCGGCGGCGGTGGCGGAGGCGAGGTACCAGTCGAGCACGCGGTCGACGGCGGCCCGCCCCTCCGGCCGGTCCCGCACCTCGTCGGCGCGCGCCCGGGCGTGCAGCTTGACCAGGTCGTGGAAGCGGAAGCCGTCCTCCATCTCCTCCAGCAGGTGGACGTCGATGAGCCCGCCGAGCAGCCGGTCGGCCTCGGCCCGTTCCAGGCCGCCGACCGCGCAGACCACGTCGAGGGTGAAGACCGGGAACGGCAGCAGGCCGAGCAGCCGGTACAGCCGGACCGTGTCCGCCCCCAGGACCTCGAAGGACGCGTCCAGGGCGTGTCGCACGGCCTCTCCCTCGACATCGAGCGCGGCGAGCCCCTGGGACTCCTGGCCGAGCGCCTCGGCGGTGGCGGCGAGCGGCCGGCCCGGGCGGGCGGCGATCCGGGCGGCCGCCAGGCAGACGGCGAGCGGGAGCCGCCCGCAGCGTTCCACCACCAGGGCGGCGGCGCCCTGTTCGCGGGCCACCCGGTCGGCGCCGACCCGCTGGGCGAGCAGTTGCACCGAGGCGTCGTCGGAGAGGACGTCGACCGGCCGGAAGACGGCGCCGTCTATGCCGAGCCCGGTGAGCCGGCGGCGGCTGGTGACGACGACCACCGCGTGTTCCGAGCCGGGCAGCAGCGGGCGGACCTGGGCGGCGGTGGAGGCGTTGTCGAGCAGGACGGCGATCCGGCGTTCGGCGGCGAGCGAGCGCCAGAGTGCGGCGACCTCGGCGAGGCTGCGCGGCACCGGCGCGATGCCGAAGGCCCGCAGGAACCCGCCGAGCGCCTCGGCCGGGTCGGCGGGCCCGCCCGGGGCGTGGCCGCGCAGGTCGGCGTAGAGCTGGCCGTCCGGGAAGCGGCCGGCGAGGCGGCGCAGCCACTGGGCGGCGAGGGCGGTCTTGCCCACCCCGGCCGGGCCGGTCACCACCACGGTGACGTCGGCGGCGCCGCCCGGAGCGTCGTCCAACTCACGGTCCAGGGCGGCGAGATCGGCGTCCCGCCCGACCAAACGTCTTGGCGTCGGAGGCAGTTGGCGCGGCACCGGTAGGGCCGGGGCGGCGGGTGGCGGGGCGGCCTGGCCGTAGACGGTGAGGTGGTGGATCTCCCCGGCCTGGACGACCGAGCCGCCGACCCGGGCGCCGGAGACCGCGTTCCTGGTCGCGGTGTGCGGTTCTCGCGGTTCGTGCGGTCCGTGCGGTTCTCCCGGTCCGTGCGGTTCACGCGCTCCGTGCGGCTGATGAATTCCCGCCCCGCCGAACCGATCCTGCCCCACTGGCTCCCCCTACCGGTAGAACGATGGACTGCCGTGACGGGAGCGGCCGATGTGCACGGGCAATCGGCGCCGCCCCTATATCACATGAGGCTCCGTCGGACCGGGTTAAGTGTCAACAATGCCTCGCCGCACAGCAGGAGACGGTATGGATCCGGCCCCCGCAATCGTGGGATGCTCCCTGCGACAGCAAGCTGGTAGCCAACCGGCGGGGGGCGTCACAATGGAGTTCCATCTTCTGGGTCCGATTGAACTTTCGGTGAACGGCGAGTTGTCGGCAATTCGCTCGGACAAGAGGCGGCAGCTGCTGGCCGCCCTGGCACTGGAGGTCGGCCGCCCGCTCAGCCACGAACTGCTGGCCAACCGGCTGTGGGACGAGGGGCCCCCGCCCAGCGCGGTGGCCAGCATCTACAGCCATGTCTCCCGCATGAGGAGCCAGTTGCGAAAGGCCGTGGCAGCCGAGGGGCTCGACGAGTCCCGCGACACCCCGGCCATCGATTGCCGATCGCACACATATGCGCTTCGTGCCGATCCCCAATTGATCGACTGGCATCGTTTTGTCGACCTGTCTCTGCGCGCCCGCCAACTCACCGAGAACGGCGAGGACATCCAGGCCCGCACCGTCCTGGGCCGGGCCGAGGAAATCTGGCGCGGTGAACCGCTCGCGGGCCTGCCCGGCAGTTGGGCCCAGTCCACCCGCACCACGATGGCCGACCAGCGCCTCGCCACCACCCTGCTGCGGATCGAGATCGACCTCCGGCTCGGCCGCTTCGCCGAGGTCGTCCCCGAACTCACCGCCCTGCGCGAGGCGCGCCCCACCGACGAGCGGGTCGCCGCCCACCTGCTGGTCGCCCTGCACGGCGCCGGACGCCAGGCGGACGCGCTCACCGTCTACCCCACCGTCGTCCGCCGGCTGCGCACCGAACTCGGCACCGGGCCCGGCGAGGCCCTGGTCCGGCTGCACGAGCGGATGCTCGCCGGCGAGCCGCTCACCGGACCGGCCGCCCGTGCGACCGCGGCCCGCGCGAGCGCCGCCCCGCGCCCCTCCCCCGCCGCGCACGCCGGTGGTCCGTCGGCCGCCCCGGCGGTCCGCCGCCTGATCGGCCGCCGGGAGGACCTCCGCCGCCTGCTCGGGGGCCCCGAGGACGCCGTCGAGCAGGGCGCCGTGGTGGCCGTCTCGGCGATCCTCGGCATGGCCGGGGTCGGCAAGACGACGCTGGCCCTGCACGCCGCCCATCTGATGCGGGGCCGGTTCCCCGAGGGCTACGTCCACCTCAACCTGGGCGCCCACGCCGTCAACCGGAGCCCGCTCGCACCGCAGGCGGTCGCGACCTCGCTGCTGCGCCGGCTGGGCGTGCCGGCCACCACGATCCCGCTCGACAGCGAGGAGCTGTTCGCGCTCTGCGCCGAGGTGCTCGCCACCCGGAGGGCGGTCGTCGTGCTCGACGACGCGGCGACCGCCGCCCAGCTGCGACCGCTGCTGCCGACCTCGCCGGCCGCGCTGATCCTCGTCACCAGCCGCCGCCGGCTCGCCGAACTCCCGGGCTCCAGACCGGTCTTCCTCGACATCCTGCCGGTGGACGACGCGGTCGCCCTGTTCACCTCGGTGGTCGGACGGGAGCGCGCCGACGACCGGAGCCGGATCGTCGAGATCGTCGACCGCTGCGGACTGCTCCCGCTGGCCATCGAGATCGCCGCCAGCCGGTTCAAGGCCCGGCCGTCCTGGACCCTGGACCACCTCGCGCTGCGGCTCTCCCGCAAGACCGGGCGGCTCGCCGAGATCCGGCACGACACCGAGAGCGTCGCCCGCGCCTTCGAGATGTCCTACCGTTCGCTGCCCGCCGAACAGCAGGAGGCCTTCCGGCTGCTCGGCGCCCACCCCGGGCCGGACATCGGCCTGCACGCGGCGGCGGCCCTGCTCGGCCGGCCGGTCGACGAGACGGACCACCTGCTGGAGGCGCTGCTGCACTGCCACCTGCTGCAGGAGAACGTTCCGGAGCGCTATCAACTCCACGATCTCCTCCGGGAATACGCGCTCGCACTGATGCGCGACGAAGGTGCCGAGGAGGAGGCCGGGGCCGCGCTGCGGCGGTTGCTCGGATTCATGCTCCACGCAGCCGACCAGGCGGACCGGCTGCTGTATCCCCGTCGTTCACGCCTCCCTCTCCCGCAGTTTCGCCAATTGCCGGGAATGGAAACGTTGTTGTACGACCTTGACCTCGATTCGCACGAGTCGGCGCGGGACTGGCTGGACACCGAACAGGCCGCCCTGGCGGCACTCGCCTCGCACGCCCGCGCCACCGGCCACCCGGAGACCGCCGCCTGGCTGGCCCACGTGCTGGCCGGCCGGCTGGACGCCCAGGCCTACTGGAGCGAGGCCCACGACCTGCACCAGACCGCCGCGGCGCACTGGCGTTCGATGGCGAACGACCGCTGCGAGGCCCGCGCCCTGATCGACCTCGGCGCCACCCTCGCCAACGCCTCCCGCTACCCCGCCGCCGTCGAGGCCCTGGACCGCGCCCTCACGCTGGCCCGCGCCGGACAGGACCCCGACGCCACGGCGGAGGCCCTGAGCATCCTGGGCCGGGCACTCTGGCACCGGGGCGCCCTGACCCGCTCCCTCGCCCTGCAGAAGGAGGCCCTGCACATTCGAAGAGCGCACGGAGACCTCTGGCACACCGCGCGCTGCCTCGCCAACCTCGGCATCGTCCAGCGCTCCCTCGGGAATCACAAAATGGCCCTCTCCGCCTACGAGAGCGCCCTGCCATTGGCTCGGAGATTCCAGGACAGAACCTTCGAGATGAGGATCCTGAACAATATCGGAGATCTCCATCTGGCAGCCGGTAATCTCTCCGCCGCACGTTCCGGGTTCGAGCGGGTGCTGAAATTCCCCGCGGGGGCCATCTCCACCTTCGATCTCGCCATCGTGAAAATCAACCTGGCAGCGACCTTGAACATCCCGGAGGAACTCGACCAGTCGTTGGCTCTTCACCGGCAGGCACTGGCCGTCTTCCGCTCCGTGAGCGCCATCAAGCACGAGGCCGACGCACTCAACGGCCTGGGTCACGCCCTCCGCTCGGCCGGCCGCCCCGCCGACGCCCGCGACCAGCACGCAATCGCCCTTGAACTGGCCCGCTCGGCGGGAACCGCCCACGAGGAGGCGGCCGCCCTCTACGGGCTCGCCCGCGCCGAGGCCGTCCTCGGCGCCCGGGCCCAGGCCGCCGGGCACCTGTCGTCCTCGATCAGCCTCGCCGAACGCCTCGGAGCGGCGGATCAGGCCGCGCTCGCCAGGAAGGCCCTTGCCGAAATCGGCCCGGCCGGACACCCGGACGAGTAGATTCCGGTTATATTTCCGACCCACCGCTCACGGCCATCGGCCGAAATTGATCGACCAGCCCCGCCGATGCGCCTGAAAACGCCATCCGCCGCCCGCTCCGTACATCCACCAACGCTTCACACAAGGCGTCGGACCCTAGATCGCCGGGCGGCCGCCGAGTCTGCTACAAAGGCATCGAGCGAGATCTCGCTCGACCCTCGCAGAGCCCTCAGGAAAGGCGCCATGTTCACTGTCTCCGCCCTGATAGCCGGATCCCTGCACGCCCTGGCCACGGGGATAGCCGCAATGCCCATCTGGTGCTGATCCGGGCACCAGCCACGCCGGAGGGCGTGACCGGAGACCCGGTCACGCCCTCCGGCACGTCGCGAGCCACCACCGCCGAGGGGCACCGCCCCCGAGGTGCACCGCCGTCGAGGGGCGCTGCAACTGCGGTGCGGGGGCCGTGGGCACCGGTCGACAGCACCCGCTGACAGCGGTCCGAGGTTTGAAATCCGCTGTATCGGCTCAGCCGATATCCACTACCCTCCTGCGGGGGGAGGATGCCGACTGATGGGGGTCGCCCGTGCCCAGACGCTGGGAGTTCTACCGATCGCCCATGGGGGCCGACGTGGTGCGTCGGGAGGTCGACAAGTGCAAGCTGAAGCGCTTCGAGACCGTGAAGCTCCAGGCGATCATGGAGCGCGCCGCCACCGGCACGCTCCGTCCTCCCGACGTCAAGCACCTCGGTGATGGCCTTCTGGAACTGCGCTTCGAGGGCGAGAGACGGATCTTCCGGCTCTTCTACTCCGAAGTCGACAACCAGGGACCCGTCCTGCTCGCGGTCAAGTTCATCAACAAGAAGGCCACCCATGGCATCGCAACCGATCCGGACGACATCAAGTCCGCCCGCAAGCGCCTGACCGAGTGGAACGGCCGTCCCCGGCCGTGACCGGAGTACGGGGCGGCCGTTGATGGAATATCCGGCTTAGGCGATACTCGGAGCATCTTCAAGGGGAGAGAGCACCATGGATGAGCACCTGGCATCACTACTCGGCATCGACCCGGACGACCCGGATGTCCAGCGCGCTCATGAGGACGCGGAAGCCCTGATGCAGCTCATCCAGACGCTCGTGGCGCACCGGAAGTCCGCCAAGCTCACGCAGAAGGCCGTCGCTGCCGAGATGGAGACGACGCAGTCGGCCGTGTCGGACTTCGAACGGCTGGGCGGAGACCCTCGCCTGTCGACGATCATGAGATACGCGCGCGCGGTAGGCCTGAAGATCTACGTCAAGGCACACACCGACCACGAGGTGACCCGGCCGTCGAGCAGTTGGACGCCGGTCGCGGAGACCGAAGAGCGGGTCCCGAGCTCATTCGGCCGGCGGAAGGCCGCATGACAGGCAACGCCGCCCGGGAGATCACTTCCGTCGATGAGCTCCTCACCGTGGCGCATCTGAACCACATCCAGTACTTCGAGGTCAGCGGGCGCCGGTTCGACGGCTTTGAACAGCCCAACGACGACGACCTCCCCGGCGAAGGGGTCGCACAGGTCCGCCTGATGCAGCTCTTCGACGGCGAGGCCATCGCCGCGCGGGCGCGCGCCGAGGTTCATGCGGAGGAAGGGCTGCTGATCGCGGACGTCGCCGCGTTCTTCCAGATCTCCGAGAAAGTCGATCTTTCACCGGAACTCGTCGGCGCTTTCGCCAAGCGCGTGGCCTCCCCCATCATCCGCCCGTACCTTCGCGAGGCGATCCACACCACCGCCGCCAAGCTCGGGATGGCGGGCGTACCGCTGCTCGCGCCCCTCGACCATGCCGGCGAGGAGATCCTGAACCCGGAGTCGGCGGACTGACGGATGCCGGAGGGCGGGGTCGGCGACGAACACGAACGGGGCCGGTGCGGTTCGCACCGGCCCCGTTCGTGTTCGTCGTGGCGGGGTGTCAGGCCGTGGTGAGGGGGACGGCGGCCTCGGGGGTGAGGACGCGGGCCGTGAAGGTCTCGGTCAGGTACAGATGGACGGTGTCGGCCGTGTGGGAGAGGTAGCCGACGCTGACGTCCTGGCCGAGCTGGAGTTCGAAGTCGCCGCCGCGGGTGGAGAGGAGCAGGGCGCCCTCGATGGCGGGGGCCCAGATGAGTTCGCCGTCGAGGAGGCGGGCGATGTGGCTGGCGACGGGGTAGCCGTGGTCGGAGGTCTCGTTGACCGCGGTGTAGGCGTCCGCGCCGAGCAGGAGGGCGTAGGGGCCGCCGACGCCGGCCAGGCGGAGGGTGGTGAGGGCCCTGCTGACCGCCTCGGGGTACTCGCGGACGTCGGTGGGGAGCGGGACGGCGGGGTTGGTGGCGGCGGCGCGGATGCCCTCGATGCCGGCGGCGGGGTAGCCGTCGAAGACGGCGCGGTCCTCGGTGAGGGCGAGGGTGCGGGCGGCGTCCTTCACGGGCTGCCAGTCGGAGTCCCGGGAGCCGCGTTCGACGTCGTCCACGGCGGAGCGGCCGACCGGGAAGGGCACCCGCAGTTCGACGAGCGGCCGCACCTCGCGGGCGTGGGCCTGGACGCCGGGGTTGGGCGGTTCGATGGCGGTGAGGTGGCCGGTGCCGACGGCCGCGAGGGCGGGGCCGTCGGGGCCGTTCAGGTCGACGACGCGACGGCCGGCGAGGTGGAGCTTGAAGGTCTGCCGGGCCTCCTCCTCGATCTCCGCCCAGGCCGCGGCGGAGACGGGAGCGAGCTCGCGGTGCAGGTTGTTCATGACGCGGGGGTGCCTTTCAGGCTGCCGATGGCGAGGGAGCCGTCGGGGACGGCGGCGGAGGAGGGGACGGCGGCGGTCGGGACGGGGGCGGGGACGGCAGCGGGAACGGCGGCCGGGACCGCCGCGGCCGGCGCGGGCGGCGGGTCGTCCAGGAACTCGGCCGTCGGGACGTGGAACAGGGTGCCGGTGGCCGCGGTCGAGAAGTCGAGCAGCCGGTCGTGGGCGCCGGGCGGGCGGCCGACGAACATGTTCTCCAGCATCTCCTCGGTCACCTCCGGGGTGCGCGAGTAGCCGATGAAGTACGTCCCGAACTCCCCGCCGCCGGCGAAGGAGCCGAACGCCATGTTGAACCGCATGATCTGCCGCTCCTCGCCGTCCGGGCCGGTGACGCTGGTCAGCGCCACGTGCGAGTCGGCGGGTTTGACGTCGTCGGCGAGCTCGATGTCGGTGAGCTTGGTGCGGCCGACCGCGCGTTCCTGCGCCTCGACCGGGAGCCGGTTCCAGGCGTCCAGGTCGTGCAGGTACTTCTGGACGATCACATAGCTGCCGCCCGCGAACTGCGGGTCCTCCTCGCCGATCAGCACGGCGGCGTCCGCGGCGCGGCCCTCGGGGTTCTCGGTGCCGTCGACGAAGCCGAGCAGGTCGCGGTCGTCGAAGTAGCGGAAGCCGTGCACGGCGTCGACCACGGTGGCGGCGCCGGCGAGGCGGTTGGTGAGCTGGCCGGCGAGTTCGAAGCAGAGGTCCATCCGGGCGGCGCGCAGGTGGAACAGCAGGTCGCCGGGGGTGGCCGGGGCGCGGTGGCGGGCACCGGTGATCTCCCGGAACGGGTGCAGCCCGGCCGGGCGGGGGCCGTCGAAGAGCCGGTCCCAGGCGTCCGAGCCGATGCCGGTGACACAGGTGAGCCCGGCGTCGGGGGCGCGGAAGCCGACCGCCCGGCGCAGGCCCGCCACATCGGGCAGCAGGGCCCGGACGGTGGGCTCGCCGCCGGGGTCGACGGTGAGGACGAGGAAGATCGCGGCGGTGGTGAGCGGGGTGAGGACGGGCTGCGGCATCGGCGGACTCCGGTCTCCGGGGTCTGATCATCCGTACGATTACACCCCGGGACGGACATTTCGGCGCGGTCGACGGGCCGAGCAGGGGACGCGGGCGGACAGCGGGACGGCCCCTCACCGGCCGGGACCGGCGAGGGGCTCGGGGGCAGCGACGGGCCCGGGGCGCGTCAGGAGGACCTGCGACCGCGCAGACCGAGGGCGGTGACCAGCGCGCCGAGGGCGACCGCCGCGACCGGGACCACCAGCGCGGCCCGGAAGCCGTCCAGCCCGGCCCCCCCGTCGCCGGTGACGGCCAGGTGGACGGCGGTGACCGCGGAGAGGCCGAGCGCCGCACCGAACTGGAAGGCGGTGTTGAGCAGCCCGCCGGCCAGCCCCTGCTCCTCCTCGGCGACGCCGTCGGTGGCGGCGATGGTCAGCGGCCCGTAGGCGAGGGCGAAGGCCAGGCCGGTGAGGATCATGGTCGGGAACATCATCGGGTAGCTCCAGTCCGGGCCGACCGGAAGGAACAGCGCGTAGGACAGCGTCGCCAGGCCGAAGCCGCCGAGGATCACCCGGACGGTGCCGAACCGGTCCACCAGCCGGGGGGTGAGGGTCGGCGCGAGCACCGCGTCCGCCCCGACGGCCAGCAGGGCGAGACCGGTCTGCAGCGGGGTCCAGCCGCGCAGGTCCTGGAGGTAGAGGGTGACGGTGAACTGGAAGCCGAAGAAGGAGCCGGCGAACAGCAGCGCGCCGAGGTTGGCGCGCAGCAGCGGGCCGGAGCGCAGCAGGCCGAGGCGGACCAGCGGGGCGGCGGAGCGCCGTTCGACGGCGACGAAGGCGGCCAGCAGGGCCAGCCCCCCGGCCGCCTCGGCGAGGGTCGGGACGGCGGCGGCGCCCGGTTCGCCGATCCGCACCACGGTGTGGACCAGCAGCAGCATGGCGCCGGTGACGGTGGCGGCGCCGGCCAGGTCGAAGCGCTCGCCGGGGCGGCGGGCCGGCGGACGGTCGCGCGGGAGCAGCGGCAGGGCGGCGAGCAGCAGGGCGCCGGCGAGCAGGACGGGGGCGAAGAAGACCCAGCGCCAGCTGATCGCGGTGAGCAGGCCGCCGGCCACCAGGCCGAGCGAGAAGCCGGCGGCGGCGGTGCCCGCGTAGAGGAGCAGCGCGCGGTTGCGGCGGGGGCCCTCGGCGAACGCGGTGGTGATGATCGCCAGGCCCGCGGGGGTCATGAAGGCGGCCGCGAGGCCGGTGGCGAAGCGGGCCAGGACGAGCACCCAGGGCGCGCCGGCGAGGCCGCCGGCGCCGGAGAAGAGGACGAAGACGGTGAGCCAGAACAGGAAGGTGCGGCGCCGTCCGAGCAGGTCGGCGGTGCGGCCGCCGAGCAGCATGAAGCCGCCGTAGCCGAGCACGTAGGCGCTGAGCACCCAGCTGAGCGAGCCGGTGTCCATGCCGAGGTCGGCGCGGATCGAGGGGAGCGCCACGTTGAGCATCGCGACGTCGACGCCCTCCAGGAAGATCGCGCCGCACAGGACGAGCAGGACGGCGGTCTCGCGGCCGGTGAGGCGGGCGGAGGGGGGCGGTGCGGCGGGTGCGGGAGGCGGTGCGGCGGCGGGCGCGGCGGGGGCGGCGGGGGCGGGCGTGCCGGTTCCGGACACGGCTGAGGACGCGGACACGGAGGTCTCCTGGGGAGTGCGCGGGAAGGCGGGGAGGCCGGACCGGGCGGTTCTCCGTCGTCCAGTCGGTTCCCTCTTGTAACCACCAGCCATCCTGAGGCAGCATCAGGAACCATGGAAGAAGGCACTTGGAAGTCACCGACGCACTGCGCGGTGACCGAGGACGACTACGACGCGTTCCAGTGGGACACCCGGGAGGACTGCGAGGTCCGGCAGATCCTCGACCGGATCGCCGACAAGTGGTCGTTGCTGGTGATCGCGCTGCTGGACCGCGGCTCGCTGCGCTTCACCGAGCTGCGGCGGGAGATCGACGGGGTCAGCCAGCGGATGCTGACCGTCACGCTGCGCCAGCTGGAGCGGGACGGCCTGGTCGAGCGGACGGTGCACCCGGTCGTGCCGCCCCGGGTGGACTACGCGCTGACCCCGCTGGGCCGGACCCTGCACGAGACGGTCCGGTCGCTGGTCACCTGGACGGAGACGCACCAGCGCGAGATCGCGGCGGCCCGGGCCTCGTACGACGCGCGGACGGGCTGAGCGCGGGCACGACGAGGGGCGGGCCCGGTTTCCCGGGACCCGCCCCTTCTCGTGGTGCGCGGACCGCCGCCGTCAGACCCGCAGGGCCGCCAGCTGCTCGGCGAACGGGACCACGCTCTCCGTCTCCCCGGACCCGCCGTCCGCCGCCGGCCCGTGGGGGGCGCGGCCGGCGAGCAGTCCGGCGAGTTCGCCGGCGGCCCGGTCGATCCGGCCCGGCAGGCCGTCGGTGAGCCGGTCGCCCGTGGTGCCCCAGTCGTCGGTGGCCGCGTAGACCGCGGTCGGGACGACCACCGAGCGCAGGTAGCTGAACAGCGGGCGGACGGCATGCTCCAGCGCCAGCGAGTGCCGGGGCGTGCCGCCGGTGGCGGCGATCACCACGGGCTTGCCGCTGAGCACGTCGGGGTCGATCACGTCGAAGAACGACTTGAACAGCCCGCTGTAGGAGGCGGTGAAGATCGGCGTCACCGCGATCAGCCCGTCGGCGCGGGTCACCGTCTCGATCGCCTCGCGCAGCGCGGCGCCCGGGAAGCCGGTGACGAAGTTGTGCGCGATGTCGGTGGCGAGGTCGCGCAGTTCGATCACCGTCACCTCCACCTCCCGCCCGTCGAGGGCGAGCCGGCGGACCGTCGCCTCGGCCAGCCGGTCCGCGAGCAGCCGCGTCGAGGACGGCTTGCTCAGGCCGGCGCTGACCACCGCCAGTCGGTACGCGGTCACTTGGCCACCTCCACGTTCTCCTCGGTGTTCTGCTCCTGCTCCCGGCGGGCGCGGTCGGCCGCGACCAGCGAGGCGTGCGTCGGCGCGTCCGGGACGTCGGCCGGGCGGCCCTTGGCGAACTCCTCGCGCAGCACCGGCACGACCTCCTCGCCGAGCAGGTCCAGCTGCTCCAGCACGGTCTTCAGCGGCAGGCCGGCGTGGTCCATGAGGAACAGCTGGCGCTGGTAGTCGCCGAAGGTCTCGCGGAAGGTCAGGGTCTTCTCGATGACCTCCTGCGGGCTGCCGACGGTGAGCGGGGTCTGGTCGGTGAACTCCTCCAGCGACGGCCCGTGTCCGTACACCGGCGCGTTGTCGAAGTACGGGCGGAACTCGCGCACCGCGTCCTGCGAGTTCCTGCGCATGAACACCTGCCCGCCGAGGCCGACGACGGCCTGCTCGGGGGTGCCGTGCCCGTAGTGGGCGTAGCGCTCGCGGTAGAGGTTGATCAGCTTCCGGAAGTGCTCCTTGGGCCAGAAGATGTTGTTCGCGAAGAAGCCGTCGCCGTAGTAGGCGGCCTGCTCCGCGATCTCCGGGCTGCGAATGGAGCCGTGCCAGACGAACGGCGGGACGCCGTCGAGCGGGCGCGGGGTGGCCGTGAAGGACTGCAGCGGGGTGCGGAAGCGGCCCGACCAGTCGACCACGTCCTCGCGCCACAGCTGGTGCAGCAGCGCGTAGTTCTCGATCGCGAGCGGGATGCCCTGGCGGATGTCCTTGCCGAACCACGGGTAGACCGGGCCGGTGTTGCCGCGGCCCATCATGAGGTCCACCCGGCCGTCCGCGAGGTGCTGGAGCACCGCGTAGTCCTCGGCGATCTTCACCGGGTCGTTGGTGGTGATCAGCGTGGTCGAGGTGGAGAGGATGATGCGCTCGGTCTGCGCCGCGATGTAACCGAGCAGGGTGGTCGGCGAGGACGGCACGAACGGCGGGTTGTGGTGCTCGCCGGTCGCGAAGACGTCCAGGCCGACCTCCTCCGCCTTGCGGGCGATGGCCACGGTGGCCTTGATCCGCTCATGCTCGGTCGGGGTGCGGCCGGTGGTCGGGTCGGGGGTGACATCGCCGACGGTGAAGATTCCGAACTGCATGTTGCTCACCACACTCCAGGCTGAATCCCGCTGGGAAACCCGGCTCAGGATCCGATCGTCAAAGTTTCAACCACTTTAGCATCCTCCACCCGGGTGTTATTCCCCCCAGCGTCCGGCCCCTGGCCCGAGACCGCACTACGGCCCCGCAGGGCGTCCGGGAGCAGGGTCAGCAGACCCGCGACGGCCAGCGCGACCCCCAGCCAGAGGACCGCCCGCAGGCCCCACAGGTCGATGGCGAGCCCGCCGAGCAGGGAGCTGAGGATGACACCGAGCGTGATGAAGGCGTTGTGGACGGTGTTCACCAGCGGCCGGGCGTTGCCGATCCGCTGCACCCGCGAGGCCATCGCCGGGTTCATGGTGACGCCGACCAGGCCGACCCCGAGCAGCAGGCCGACCGCCGGCACCCGGTGCTGGGCGAAGAGCGCGAGGCCGGCCAGGAAGAGGGTGTTCAGCCCCAGGCCGACGGCGAGCACCGGCAGCGCGTGGCGGTCGGCGAGCCGGCCGACCACGGTGTTGCCGACCACGGTCGCCGCGCCGTAGGCGACCAGCAGCAGCGGGACGGAGCCGGCCGAGAAGCCGGTGATCCCGGTGAGGACCGGGTTGACGTAGCTGAACAGCGCGAAGGTCGCGCCGATGATCAGGGTGCTGGTGGCGAAGGCCAGCCAGAGCCGCCGGTTGCGCAGGGCGCCCAGCTCCGCGCGGAGCGAGCCGCCGCCCTCGGCGTGGTCGGCGTCCGGCACCCCGGCGACGGTGGCCAGCGCGACCGCCACGGTGAGCACGGCCACCGCCCAGAACGCCGCCCGCCAGCCGAGGTGCTCGCCGATGACGGTGGCCAGCGGCAGGCCGAGCAGGGTGCCGAGCATCAGGCCGTTCATCAGCACGGCGATCGCCCGGCCGCGCAGCTCGGGGCGGGCCAGCTGGGTGGCCATCGAGATCGAGATGCCGAAGAAGGCCTGGGCGGCGACCCCGCTGATCACCCGGGCCACCAGCATCACCGGGTAGCCGGAGGCGGTCGCGGCGAGCAGGTTGCCGACCAGGAAGACCGCGAACAGCAGCATCAGGGCGTGTTTCTGACGCATCCTCAGCAGAGAAACGGTGAGGAACGGACCGCCGAAGGACATCGCGACGGAGAAGGCGGTGATCAGGTAGCCGATCTGCGGGACGGTCGCGTCGAGGCCCTCCGCCAGCTGCGGCATCAGCCCGGCGACGGCGAACTCACTGGTCACCATCGCGAAGATGCCGAGGGCGAGGACGTAGACGGCACGTGGCATGGGAGTGCTCCCCCGATAGTTTTGGATTGGCCGGTTCAAAATAAGGGCAGGCCGGGGCAGGGGCGGGCCGCACCGAGGACAGGGCGGACCGCGGACCGTCGCGAGGGAAGGGCAGGCCCGTCCGGTCAGGGGGTGAGCGCGTCCACGGCGGTGGCGGCGACGGCCTCGACGGCGGCCCGGTCGGCCCCGCCCTTGGCGGCGACCCGCATCCCGGCGATCACCGCGTTCACGAACCGGGCGAGCTCGTCCGGCTCCCGGCGCGCGGCGATCTCGCCCGCCCGCTGGCCGGCACCGATCGCGGCCGCCAGCGCGGCGAGCCGCACCCGCTGGTCCCGCTCCACCACCGCGGCCGCCTCCGGGTCGCGCCCGGCCAGCTCGACGACGGTGTTCACGGTCAGGCAGCCGATGCTGCGCCCCTGCGGGCGGTTCTCGAACTCCCCGTCGACGACCCGCGCCAGCAGGATCCGGATCCGCTCCAGCGGCGGCAGGCCGAGGTCCTCCAGCAGCGCCACCTGCGGGACGGTCATCAGCTCGTTGTAGCGGTCCAGCGAGCGCCGGAACAGGTCGCGCTTGCTGCTGAACGTGTTGTAGATGCTGCTCCGCCCGAGGCCGGTCGCCTCGCAGAGGTCCTGGGTGGAGGTGGCCTCGTAGCCGTTCGCCCAGAACGCCCGCATCGCCGCGTCCAGCGCCCGGTCCTCGTCGAAGGTGCGCGGTCTCGCCATGGCAGCACCGTAGCCGTTTTGGACCGTCCGGTGCAATACCGGCCCGGTGCCCCGCTCCCCCGGGCGGCGGGGCGGCGGCGCGCGACAATGGGAGGAGCCGGGAGGAGCCGGGAACGGCCGGCCGGAGCACCCCGAAGGGCGGCGAACCGATGGCGGCGTACATCGCGGTGAGCGCGCTGAGCCACGAGGGCCTGCTGCGCGAGCAGAACGAGGACAGCCTCGTCGCCGGGCCGTGGACGCTCTGCGCGACCGTCACCACCAACCCGCAGACCCTGCTCTTCCCGCTGGGCCCGCCCTGCCCGGTCGCGGTCGCCGACGGACTCGGCGGCCACCCCGGCGGCGAGGTCGCCAGCGCCCTGGTCGCCCGGCGGCTGGCGGCGGCCGGCCCCGGGCTCGACGGCGAGGAGAGCGTCCGGGAGGCCCTGCAGAACTGCAACCGGGACGTCTACGCGGCCGCCGGCGGCGATCCCGGACTGGCCGCGATGGGCACCACGGTGGCTGGCCTGGTGCTGCTGGAGGACCGCGTCGTGGTCTTCAACATCGGCGACAGCCGGGTCTACCGGATCGGCGACGGCGCCCTGCGCCGGGTCAGCGTGGACGACAGCCCACCGCTGCCGCCCGGGCGGCGCACCACCTCGGTGGTCACCCAGACCCTGGGCGGCTCGCTCGGGCTGACCTTCGTCGAGCCGCACGTCCGCAGTGAGCCGCTGGCCGTCGGCGACCGGTACCTGGTGTGCAGCGACGGGCTGACCGACCCGGTGCCGGAGGAGGAGCTCGCGGCCCTGCTCGACCGTCCGCCGGCGGAGGCCGAACGGGCCGACGGGCGGGCGGCGTTCGAGCTCTGGAAGGCCGCGATCGAGGCCGGCGGGCCGGACAACATCACGCTCGCGCTGGTGCGGGTCGGGCAGTAGCCGCCCTGGCACGGGAGGGCCCGGCGGCGCGGTGCACCGCCGGGCCCCCTCGGTCCGGGTCGGACGACGACTCCTCGGTCAGTACTCGGCCTTGATGCTCGCGCCGGAGAAGCCCTGCTGGGCGTAGAGGCTCAGGAAGACGTAGCCGGCCGGCGGGTTGGTGATGGTCAGGGTCTCGGTGTTGCCCGCGTTGGCGGACCTGGCGGTGTAGGAGTTGGTGTAGGCCCAGCCCCGGTCGTTGAAGTAGAGGTCGGCGTTGCCGGTGCCGCCCGTGCTGGTGAGCCGCAGCTGCGTCACCCCGGCCGGGAGGTACAGGTAGAAGTGCGCGTAGTTGCCGGTGGTCGCCGCCAGGTCGACGCGCCCGCAGTTGCGGTCCAGCTGGCGGGGGTCGGCGCCGGTGCACTGGACCGGGCCCGAGCCGGCGACGGTGACGTCCTGGCGGGTGCTCGCGGTGGCGCCCTTGTTGTCGGTCACGGTCAGCGTGACGGTGAAGGTGCCGGCCCGGGAGTACGTCTTGGCCGGGTTGGCCTCGGCGCTGGTGGTGCCGTCGCCGAAGTCCCAGGCGCGGGAGGCGATCGTGCCGTCCGGGTCGGTCGAGCGGTCGGTGAAGGTGACCGACTGCCCGGAGACCGCGGCGGTGAAGGCCGCGGTGGGCGCCTGGTTGCCGGGCGGGTTGGTGCCGCCGCCGCAGGCACCGGCCGCGCAGGCGGTCAGCCAGCGGTCGAAGTCGGCGTCGTAGCGGGTGCCGATGGTGGTCTTCAGGATGGTGCGGGCGCCGGCCCAGTCACCGGTGCGGTACTTGGCGAGCACGGCGTCCAGGTCGGCGCGGTGCTGCTCCAGCATGTAGCGGACGGCCAGGTAGCCCCAGCGGTAGACGCGCTCCTGGTCGCCGTAGGCGGTGTCGAAGAGCTCGGAGAGCCGGTAGGTGTGGAGGCCGGCGGCGCTGATCGCCGCGTCGTAGGTCTCCTTGCGGTACGAGTAGGAGACGTACTCCGCGAAGCCCTCGACCCACCAGATGGTCGGGGTGGTCATGCCGGCGTCGAAGTCGCCGTACATGTCGAACCGGCCGTCGAGGTAGTGGGTGTACTCGTGGTTGAGGTTCCAGATCTGGAAGTCCGGCGTCCAGTCGGCCTCGTAGGCGAGGAAGCGCGGCTGGTTGCCGGCCTCGTTCGGCTTGCCCTCCAGGTACATGCCGCCGTTGTTGGTGTCGATGCCGTAGATGCCGGCGGCGAACACCGCGTAGTCGAAGCGGGTGTGGAAGACCACGACCTCGATCGTGGTGTTCCGGTCGTCGGCGACCGGGCCGTTGTCCTTGGCCACCGCGTGGAAGAAGGCGTCCTGGCCGTTGAGGCTGGAGCAGGTGGTGCCCAGCTGCGCGGCGTCCAGCTTCTGGGCCAGCACGCGGATGCTCGGGCTGCAGCTGTGGTCGACGGTCAGGACGGCCGACCGGAGCCGGGCGGGAGCGTCACAGGTGCCGTAGTAGGCGCAGTTGCCGCTGTCGTAGGCGTCGCCCATCTCCGCGACGGCGGCCCACTGGTAGGAGGTGCGGTCGCCCGGCGAGGAGCGCTCGGCCAGCCCCTTCATCAGCGGGCGGACCTTGGGCCGGAGCGGCTCGTACTGCAGGAAGCGGCCCAGCTCGCGGGTCGCGTTGTAGACCAGGAAGGTGTAGTCGCCGCCGAGCAGGGCGCCGTTGGCGGAGGCGAAGGCGTAGAGCGCGTCGAGCACGCCCGGGTCGGCCTGCACCGCCTCGGCGAAGCCCTTCGTCTGGTGGCCGCGCCACAGCACGGTGAACACACTGTTGAGCGCGTTGCCCATGTTCGCCGGGTTGTGGGTGGCGGCGTCGTACGCGCCGAGCAGGCGCTTGACCACCGGCAGGTAGCGGACGTTCTCCTGCGCGCTGTCGATGAGGGTGATCGCCTCCCCGAGCGTGCCCGCGTTGGCGGCGGAGACGTCACGGGAGTGCGCGCTGTTGAAGAAGGCGTCCAGCGCGCCGCGGATCGAGGTCTGCAGGGCGGTGCCGTAGGTGCCGACGTCGGACGCGTGGTACCACTGCACGTAGTAGCCGGCCCGCAGGAACAGCACCAGCTGGGCGGTGGAGGTGGAGTTGTCGCCCGGGTAGGAGGCGGCGTTGTCGCGCAGGGCGTCCGCGACCGTGACCATCTGGGACTCGCGGAACGTCCGGTTGGCGTCGCCGCCGGTCAGCAGGAACAGGCTGTTGATGCAGCCCAGGTCGGCCGCCTTGACGGCCTGCACCAGAGCGCCGCCGGTCCGGCTGAAGTCGGGGATGTTGCAGGGCTGTTCGGCGAGGGCCGCGGGGGCTCCCGCGCCGAAGGCCTTGGCCAGTGCGGCCTGCTGCTCCGCCTTGCGCTCCGCCGCCGACAGGCGTTCGGCGCGCTCGGGGTCGGTGGTCGAGAACGGGGCGCGCTCACGCGGCGACACCGGCTTCTTCGCGCCGTGGCCGTCCGGCGCTTCACCGATCGCGGGCCGCGGGGCCAGGCCGGCGGGGCCGGCCGAGGTCGCGGGCGAGCCTCCGCCGGGCTGCGGCGAGGCCGGGGCGGGGGCGGCCTGGGCGCGCGGGGCGAACAGGCCGACCGCCACGAACATCACCAGGAGGAACGTCAGCAACCTGGCGACATGGGGGTGTTGGTGCAAGGGACGTGCGGTTCTCACGTGGGGGCCTCCGGGCCGTCGTCGGCCGCGTGGGGGTGCGGCCGGTGGGGGTGGTGAGGACCGTTGCGACGGCACCGTTGGGGCGGTGACCGTCGAGCACCGGTGGGGAGTGTGACATGTACAATGGCATGCATCACATGGCGGAGGAAGGCCCAGAACCGGCAACTGCCGCTTCCCCACAGGAACTTCACGAAACGACCGCAGACGGCGAGGGCCGCCGGTCGGTCGACCGGCGGCCCTCGCTGGCGGCGACACCGTCGCCGGGGTGGGTCAGTCGCGCACGAGGAGCACCACGCCCGCGGTGACCAGGCCGAGCACGACGGCGGCCGCGCCGTACGACAGCCGGTGCGAGCGCACCACCGGCAGGTAGCGGTCCACGGCGTAGCGACCGGGGCCGGTCAGCGCCAGGCCCGCCGCGGCGGTGATCAGGAGCAGTTCGTACTCGCAGCCGCCCTTCCCGGCGAAGAAGCTGCCGTTCCAGCTGACGGCGAGGGCGTTGAGCATGGTGCCCAGGATCGCGGCGGCCGCCAGCGGGGCCAACAGGCCGACAGCGAGCGCCAGTCCGCCACCGGCCTCGGTGAGGCCGGCCACGACGGCCATGAGCTTGGGCGCCGGGTAGCCCTGCGACTCGAAGAACTTGCCGGTGCCGTCGATCCCGCCGCCGCCGAACCAGCCGAACAGCTTCTGGCTGCCGTGCCCGGCCATGGTCAGGCCGAGGGCCAGGCGCAGCAGCAGGAGGCCGGCGTCGTAGGCGTGCGGGGAGGTGGCCGCGGACCCGGAGTGTCTCCCGGCCGCGACGGGGGTGGTGGGGGCGGTCGTGCTCGGGCTGGTGCTCGGCATGCGCGTCTCCATCGAGAAAAAAAGGGGGGTTCGTCGATGCTGGCGGACTTGTTCAAATTCGAACCAGCGGGGTGATGTGACCGTACCGGTAAGTTTGAATTTGAACAACTAGCCGGACGGAAGATTTTGGCGTGGCCGGGTCAGCATTGGTGTAGACCGGCGTACGAAGGTGCCTGGCGGGGCAGGCTCAGGGCATGGCACATCGCAAGGAACACCGGCGGGCGGAGGGCCGGGGCACCCCGTACGCCGACGCCCTCACCGCCTTCACCGAACGGGTGCGGCTGATCACCCCCGACCAGTGGGACGCACCCACCCCCTGCGCCGACTGGACCGTCCGCGATCTGGTCAACCACCTCACCGGCGAGCAGCTGTGGGTGCCCGAACTGCTGATGGGCTCCACCATCGGCGAGGTCGGCGCCCGCTTCGACGGCGACGTCCTCGGTGACGACCCGGTCGGCGCCTGGACCGCCGCCTCGGCGGCCGCCCGCGACGCCTTCGCCGTCCCCGGCTCGACCGACCTCACCGTGCACCTCTCCTTCGGCGACGTCTCCGGCCAGTACTACCTGGACCAGCTCACCGCCGACGCCGTCGTGCACGCCTGGGACCTCGCCGAGGGCATCGGGCGGCTCACCCGGCTGCCGGACGGCCTGGTCGACTTCGCGCTCGACGAGTACACCGGCTACGGGGACCTCTCCGGCAGCGGGCTGTTCGACCCGCCCCTGCCGGTGGCGGACGACGCCGGCCCGCAGACCCGCATGCTTGCCCTCACCGGACGCCGGGACCGCCCCTGACCTGCGGCTCCGCCCGGCCCACCGGTTCCACCGCGCACTCCCCCGGGGCCGCGCCGCCCGGGCAACGGGCGCGGCGCCGGATACTGGAGGTGGCGGGGGGCGAACCGCAGCAGACCGGAGAGGCGGGCGCGCCATGAGCCGCAGGCCGGACATCCTCGGCGAGTTCACCGCGGAGCACCGCGCGGTGGAGGACCTGCTCGCCCGGATCGAGGCCGCTCCCCCGCTCTCCGGCGCGGCCGGGCCGGAGGGCGCGGCGGAGCCCGCGGCGCCGGGCGGCGCCGCGGAGCCCGTGGAGCGGCTGATCGGGCAGCTCACCGACCTGTTGTTCAGCCACTGCGCGGCGGAGGAGGAGCACCTGTTCCCGGTCGTCCAGCACGACGTGGCCGACGGCGGCGCGATGGTGTTCCGGTGCATCCACGACCACCTCGCGATCGGCCAGTACCTCGCCGACCTGCAGTCCCTCCCGCCCGGCGACCCCGCGCCGGCGACCCTGCTGCGCGGACTCGCCGAGCTGCTGCGCCGGCACCTGGCCACCGAGGAGAAGGAGCTGTTCCCCGCCGCCCGCAAGGCGTTGCCGGCCGCCGCCCGGAACGCGCTCGCCGAACGGCTGCGGGCCGAACGGGCGGAGATCGCCGAGGCGGGGCCGTCGGGGCCGTGAGCCCGCGGGTCAGGGCTTGGCGCTGATCACCGCGAACCGGCCGCCCTCCGGGTCCTGGAGCCGGGCCACCCGCCCGTACGGCGAGTCGAACGCCGGGCCGAGCGCTCCGCCGCCGAGCTCCCCGGCCCTGGCCACCGCCGCGTCGGTGTCCGGCACCGAGAAGGACACCTCCCAGTGCGGCGGCATCCCCGCCGGCCCGCCCGCCTGCTCCCGGGCGAGCGCGGCGACGCTGCGCCCCTCGGTCCGCAGCACCACCCGGTCGTGCTCCCAGCGGACCTCGAACCGCTCCGGGTCCCGGCCGTCCCAGCGGAACACCTCGCCGTAGAAGAGCGCGGCCGCGAACGGATCCGGGGTGCGCAGCTCGATCCAGACCGGTGAGCCCAGGAGGTCGAGGCGCCGGGCCCGGCCGAGCGGACCCTCCCAGATGCCGAACACCGCGCCCAGCGGGTCCGCGGCGAACGCCACCCGGCCCGCGTCGAAGGACAGCGGCCCCACCGCGAGCGTCGCGCCGCGCTCGCGGACCGCGTCGGCGGCGGCGTCCGCGCTCTCCGTGCCGAAGTAGCTGGTCCAGGCGACGGGCATGTCCCAGCCCCCGGTGGCCACGCCGAGACCGGCCACCGCCTGCCCACCGGTCACGGCGTGCACGTACGGGCCGAAGCGGTCCGGCCCCGGCTCGAACTCCCAGCCCAGCAAAGGCCCGTAGAAGGCCTTGGCCACGTCGAGGTCGCGCGCCATCAGGCTCACCCAGCACGGGACGGCCGCCACGCAGCGCACCTCGGCCGTTGTCCCACCGCTGACCATCGCGACCACCTCCGAGACCCCGGCCGCCGGGCCCCTCCCGACTCCCACGGCCGTCCGGCCGCCCGGGCGACTTCAGCCTAGGACGTACCGGACGGTTCGGGGCGGATCAGCACGCGGGGTGGGGTGTGGGCGTGGTGAGACCCTGGTGAGGGGCGTGCGCGGAAGGTTCCGCGCCCCGGGCGGTTCAGAGCACGGGCGCACCTCCGAAGCCGTCGTGGCCGGCGCCCGGGGCGGTCAGGGCCAGCCATCCGTGGCCCCGGACCGGAGTGTCGGCGCTGATCGCGGCCGGGTTCACCGAAAGACCGGCGGCGGCCGCGCCGATGGACTCGACCAGGGAGGCGTTGGGTTCGGTGCCGTCCGGGTCGTCCTCGTCGGGCTCGCCGGCCGTGGGCAGCGGCTCCCAGGGCAGCGGCTCGCCGGTCCACTCCGGCGCGTCGTGGCGCCAGTACCCGCGCACCAGGGTGCCGTGCTCGGCGGCCGCCCAGATGACGGAGTCGGCGAACGGGTCCTGGAAGAACACCTGGGCGCGGCCGCAGGCGGCGCTGAGGCGCTCGACCACCTCGTGCGGCCACCACGTCGTCTCCCGCAGCGGGGACTCCGCGTAGATCAGCCGCCAGCCCGCGTACTCGGGCGTGACGAACACCCGGTGCACCGGCCCGGGCGCGGACTTCTCGTCGTCCTCCTGGGCGGCGAGCCCGTACCGGACCGTGACGGGAACGCGGTCGTGCAGGCCCAGCACGGTGAACGCCGCCTCGTACGTCCCGCCCGGGACGGCGAGCCACCAGTGGTCGGGCAGCGGACCCGGCCGCTCGGCCTCGAACGCCCGGCGCACGGCCCGCGCGTCGACGGCGTGCTCCGGTGCCCCGGCGCGGAGGACGTCGAGGAGCGCGGCGAGCGCCTCCGGGGCGGGGACGGCGGTGGTCGCCGTGGTCGCGGTGGTCGCGGTGGTCATGGCACGGACGCTAGCCGAGGGGTCCGACACCCCCTCACCCGGACGGGTGAACCGGAGCGGCGGCCCGGCCCGCCGCCGGGACGACCGCGGGGACAACTGCGGGGACAACTGTGGGGGTCAACGCCCCTTCCGGCCGCAGGAGTCGAGCCGGGCGACCAGGTGGAGGCGGTCGCCGTCGGCGGTGTCGGCGGGCCGGTCGCCGTCCGTCCAGGGCGGTTCGGTGCGCGGACCGGGCCGGTCGTGGAGGGCGAGGACGGTGAAGCCGTGGACGGCGAGCAGACCGCGCAGCTCCTGGGGGAAGAGCAGCCGCCAGGCGGAGTGCTGCTCGACCGGCGGCGCGCCGTCGTCACTGGCCCAACTGCGGGTGCGGCGCAGCAGTTGGGCGGCGTGGTCGATCCACAGCACGGTGCGCGAGGTGTGGGTGACGCCGTCGTGGGTGACGCTGTCGAGCCGCGGGGCGTCGAGGAGTTCGGTGCGGCCGAGGAAGAAGGCGCCGTTGCGCATCTCGGCGACCAGCAGGCCGCCGGGGCGCAGGTGGTGGCGGAGCCGGCCGAACAGCGCGTCGAGGTCGGCGTTGGTGTGGCAGTAGAGCAGCGCGCTGTCCAGGCAGAGCACCGCGTCGAACCGGCCGGGCAGGGTGAAGTCGCGCATGTCGCCGACGTGGTAGGCCGGTCCGGGGTGGCGGGCCCGGGCGTGGGCGATCATCTCCGGGGAGCTGTCCAGGCCGGTGACGGTGCGCCCGGCCGTGCGGTGCAGCCAGCCGGCGTCCCGGCCGGTGCCGCAACCGAGGTCGAGGACGTCGGCCCCGGCGCCGTGCTCGCGGAGCATCGACTCGGCCCACCGGGCGGCGGTGAACCCGGGGTCGGGGAAGCGGAGTTCGTAGAGCTCCGGGCGGTCGGTGAGCAGGTTGCGGCGGGCGGTGGCCGGCTCGGGGGCCGGGCGGGGGTGGTTCATCGGGCCTCGCTGGGGAGGGGACGGGAAGCCGCCCGGTGCGGCCGGGCGAGAGCGGCGGCCGGGCCGGCCGACGTGCCGGGGGCCGTGGCCGGCGCGGACGCGGCGCGCGGGGCACCGAGGACACCGGGGGCACCGGCGGGCCGGCCGGAGCCGTACGCGTACGGCGCGCGGCGACCTCACCGGCCCGCCACCGGCCGCGGCCCCGCGAGCGGCGCGGCGCCCTGCCCGGGGAGCGGTGCGCCGGCGGGGGCGGGCAGCACGCCGAGGCCGGCCCGGTCCGGGGTGCGGACGGTGCCGTCGGCACCGCCGATGCCCTGCCAGGGGTCGTGGGCGAGCAGCAGGTGGCCGTCGAGGTCGAGCCACCGCGCCCGGTCGGCGAGGTGGACGGCGGGCGCGATGCCGAGCGAGCTGGCGGCCAGGCAGCCGAGCATCAGCTCGGTGCCGCTGCCGCGCAGGGCCTCGACGATGCGCAGCACCTGGTGGACGCCACCGCACTTGGCGAGCTTGAGGTTGACGCCGTGCACCCGCCCGGCGAGCCGGCAGGCGTCCTCGTAGCCGACGGCGTCCTCGTCGGCGATCACCGGGACGGGCGAGCGTTCGGCGACGGCGGCGAGCGCGTCGGGGCGGCCCGGGGGGATCGGTTGCTCGACCGCCTCGACGCCGGTGGCGGCGAAGGCGGGCAGCAGTCGCAGGGCCTGCTCCGGGGTCCAGGCGCCGTTGGGGTCGAGCAGCAACCGGGCGTCCGGGGCGGCCTCGTGGACGGCCCGCACCCGGGCCAGGTCGAGGCCGGGGTCGGCCGAGCCGGCCTTGACCTTGAGCACCGTGAAGCCGGCGCCGGCGAGCCGGGCGGCCTGGACGGCGGCGTGCGCCGGCGGGTCGATGCCGATGGTGCGGGCGGTGGCGGCGGCGACCGGTCCGGCGCGGCCGAGCAGCCGGTGGACGGGTTCGCCGGCCCGCTTGCCGACCAGGTCGAGCAGCGCGGCCTCGACGGCGGCCAGCACCCCGGCGGGCAGCGCCGCGTAGGGGGCGGCACCGTCGCGGAGGTCGGCGAGCGCCTGCTCGGGGTCCGGGCCGTCCTCCAGCGCGGGGCGCAGGGCGTCGAGGGACCGCCGGATCCGGTCGGTGGGAAGGTCCAGCCAGACGCTGCTGACCGCCTCGCCGTGGCCGGTCGATCCGCCGTGGGCGAGGGAGAGCTGGACGGCGTCGCGTCCGGTCGTCACCGAGCGCGAGATGCGCAGGGGTTCGGCCAGCCGGAGCCGGACGGTGCGGACGTCGAGCCTCATCGGCCCTCCTCGGCACGGGCGGGGGCGAAGCCGGGGGCGCTCACGGCGGCCCCGACCGGGACGGCCTCGGCGGGCCCGCCGCGGTCGGTGCGGCAGCGGGCCCAGCCGGTGACCTCGGCGGCCGCCGGGTGCGGGATCTCGACCGGGCGCGGCGCGGCCCGGGCGGCGTCCAGGCCGTGCCGCCGGCAGAACGCGTCGTCGTACACGGTGCCGAGGTAGCGGTGCGGGCCGTCGGGGAAGACGGTGGCGACGGTGGCGCCGGGGTGGGCGCGGGCCGCCCAGGCCGCGACCAGGGCGACCGCGCCGGTGGACCAGCCGCCGCTGACGAAGGCGCCCCGGGCGAGGCGCCGGCAGGCGTCGACCGCCTCGGCCGGGCCGACCCAGTGCACCTCGTCGAAGGCCTGGTGGGCGACGTTGCGCGGGTGGATGGAGCTGCCGAGCCCGCGCATCAGCCGGGGCCTGGCGGGCTGGCCGAAGATGGTGGAGCCGACCGAGTCGACGCCGATGATCCGCAGCCGGGGCCAGCGGCGGCGCAGCGCCTCGGCGAGCCCGGCGCTGTGGCCGCCGGTGCCGACACTGCAGACCAGCACGTCCAGCTGGTCGAGGTCGGCGGCGATCTCCTGGGCCATCGCCCGGTAACCGGCCGCGTTGTCGGGGTTGTTGTACTGGTCGGGCCAGTAGGCGTCGGGCAGCCGGTCGAGCACGGCGCGCAGCCGGGCGAGCCGGGCGGCCTGCCAGCCGCCGTGCCGGGCGGGCCGCTCGACCAGCTCCAGCCGGGCGCCGTAGGAGCGCAGCAACTGCCGCATGGACGGTTCGAGTTCGCTGTCGCCGACCAGCACGACGGGGTGGCCGAGGGCCTGCCCGGCGAAGGCCAGGCCGACCCCCATGGTGCCCGAGGTGGACTCCACCACCGTGGCGCCGGGCCGCAGTTCGCCCCGGGCGTGGGCGCCGCGGAGCATGGCGACGGCCGAGCGGGCCTTCATGCCGCCGGCGCTCAGCCCCTCCAGTTTGGCCCAGAAGCCGGGGTGCGGGTGCGGCAGCGGGGTGGTGATCCGGGCCAGCGGGGTGCCGCCGAGCAGCGGCAGCAGGGCCGGGTTGCCCAGCCGTGGACGGTCCACGGCCGCGCCGGGGTCGAGCAGGGCGGTCACCGGCCCGCACCTCCGTACAGGTGGAGGACGCTCGGTCCGCCGTCGAGCCAGAAGAAGGGGTACGGCTCGGCGCTGACGGCGCTGACCCCGTCGCCGAGCAGGCACGGCAGGACGGCGCTGCCGGTCTGCGCGAACAGCACCAGGGGCTTGCCGGTGGCGCGGGCGTGGGCGAGCAGCGGGTCGAGGGTGCCGTTGCCGAGGGTCATGCCGGAGGCGAGGATCGCGTCGCAGTCGTCGAGGTGGGCGAGGGCGTCGGTGTGCACCGGCTCGTCCCATTCGGTGGTGCCGCCCTTGAGGTCGCAGGGCAGATAGCCGACCTCGTGCGAACGGAGCTGCTCCAGGAGGGAGTTGACGACACCGACGACCAGCACCCGGCGGGTGACGGCGAGCGGCAGCAGCCCCACCACGGCGGAGGCGCGCACCCGTGACTTCACCAGCGAGGAGCCGGCGGGCAGGCCGTACCGCCGGGCGCCGTAGGCCGGTGCGTGCGGGCGGCAGTGGCCGAGGTAGGCGTCGAGCGCGGCGACCCGGACGGCGGTGCGCGGGTGGTCGAGCAGGTCGCCGACGCTGGCGCCGACGCAGTCGGTGACCGTGTCGGCGGGCAGCTCGCCGGGTTCGACGGCGCAGGAGCCGACGGCGGCGCCGAGCCGCAGGCTGAGCACCTCGTTGCGGTAGCCGCGGGAGCGGCCGCCGTGCCGGACGGCCTGCACGGTGCTGAAGGCGAGGGCGATCCGCAGGGAGGCCGGGTCGGGTCCGTACGCCCCCGTCCGGACCCGCCCGGTGATCAGGTCGAGCACGGGACGCGGGGCGGCGGCCCCGGTGCTCGGACGCGTGCTCGGGTGCGGACTCGTGCCCGGGCCCGGGAGGGTGATCGGGCCGATCGCGGTGGCGGCGCTCACGCGGACACCTCCGCGGGCTCGGCCGGGCCGGCGGCGGGCGCGAGGCGGGGAGTGAGCCCGGCGAGCAGCCGCTCGGCCGAGCGGCGCGCCCCGTTCCCGCCGGTGTCGGCCGTCATGACGTGCCCCAGGTACTCGTTGTTGCTGGTCGCGGGCCGCACCGCGCGGCCGGACCCCGCGAGGCTGAGCTCGACCACCGCCGGGTCGCGCCGCACCGAGGCCTCGCCGTCGAAGCCGTCCAGCAGGCCGTCCTGCCCGCCGTCGGGCACCAGGAAGGCGATGGCGGCGCTGGTCACCCCGGTCGGGCGGACGGTGAGGTCGGGACGGCGGCCGAGGGCGAGGTCGACGGCCGCGGCGGCCAGGTCGACCCCGGTGACCCGCCGGACCAGTTCGGTGATCCGGTTGCCGGCCGGGCGCGGGTTGACCTCGACCACCCGCGGACCCGTGGCGGTGAGCTTGATCTCGGTGTGGGCGACGACCTGGTCGAGGCCGAGCGCGGCCAGCGCGGCGACGGCGGTACCGGCGGCGGCCTCGGCCTCCGCCCGGTCGAGGGCGGCCGGGAACATGTGGCCGGTCTCGACGAAGGCGGGCGCGCCGCCGATGCTCTTGTCGGTGATGCCGACGACGTGTGCGACCCCGTCCGCGGAGACCGTCTCGACGCTGACCTCCGGCCCGGTGAGCAGTTCCTCCAGCAGCACCGCCGGCTCCCGCCGCTGCCCGCGCGCGTTGACCGGGAAGCCCTCCAGCGCCTCGATCGCCGCGAGGAGTTCGGCCTCGTCACGGACCGCGCGGACGAACATCCCGGCGCACAGGTCGACCGGCTTGACGACCAGCGGGTAGCCGATCCCCGCGGCGGCGGCCCGGGCCTGCTCGCCGTCGGCGCAGAGCGCGTACCCGGGCCCGGGGACGCCCGCCCCGGCGAGCCGGCGGCGGGTGAGGTCCTTGCGGCAGGCGGCCTCGACGGCCTCGGGCGCCGGGCCGGGCAGGCCGAGCCGGCGGGCCACCCGGGCGACCTGCGGGAGGTAGTAGTCGCAGGAGGAGAGCACGCCGTCGAAGCCGAGCAGCGCGTGCAGCCGTTCGGCGAACGGGAGCAGCGCGTCCGGGTCGTTGGTGTCGGCGGTGAGGACGTTCTCGGCGGCGAGCAGCGGGTGCGGGCCGTCACCGGGGGCGGCGGCGCGCAGGTAGTGGTGCAGGTCGCGGGTGAGGAAGGTGAAGCGGTGGCCGCCCTCCCCCAGCGCCCGTGGCAGCAGCCTGCTCATGGAGCCGACCCAGCTCTCGATCACCAGCAGATGCGCCACGGCTCTCCCTTTCGACGGACTCGGCGAACAGGCAGGACCGTAACGGGATTCGTTTTCATTTTCAACGCGCCGGACCGCGCATCCGTCGATGCGTCAGATGAAACTGGTTTTCATGTACTCTTGCCCCCACCCGCCGCGCCCCAGCCCTGCCGGAGTTGCCTGATGGACCGTCAGTTCCCTTATGTCGTACGCCATGCGCTCCCGCAGGACGTGCCCGGAGCCCGCCGGCTGATCCTGGACACCTTCTACCGCGAGTTCGGCTACGGCTACGTGCCCGACTGGCACGCCGATGTCGTCGACCTCCAGGGCCACTACCTGGACCACCCCCGGCACGCCCTGCTGGTCGCCGTGCACGGCGAGGAGGTGGTGGCCACCACCGCGCTGCACTCCACCGGACCGGCCCACCCGCCGCACCCGCGCGAGCTCACCCGGCGCTACCCGTCCGGGACCACCGCGCAACTGGTCCGGGTCTACGTCCGGGCCGAGCACCGCCGGCACGGACTGGCCCGGGAGCTCGTCCACCGGGCCCGCGCCTTCGCCGCCGCCGAGGGCGGGTACCGGCGGCTCTACCTGCACACCAACACCGCGATCCCCGGCGCCGAGGCGTTCTGGCGCAGCCTCGCGGAGGAGGTCCACGACGCCCGGCCGACCGGCGAGCACGGGCCGGGGGTGGCCACCGTCCACTTCGAGATCCCGCTGCACCGGCCGGCGGTCACGGCCGGCCCCGGGCGGACCGGCGGGACCGCGGGGCGGAGCGTCGGCGAGGGGGTCGGAGCGGGCGCCCGGGCGATGTGACGCAGGTCACACCGGAGTACGAAATTTCCGGGGACGGATTCCCCGTTTAGCCCTGCGTAGGACTAAGCGGGGAGTGACTCCCCGGAACCCGTACCCCGGGAGGAGTGCACCCGTGACCACCGTCGCCCCTCGCCCGAGCCCCGCCGCGGGGCCGGCCCGCGCGCCCCGACTGCGCGCGGACGCCAGCCGCAACCGCGAACGGATCGTGCTGGCGGCCCGGGACGCGTTCGTCGAGTACGGCGCGGACGCGCCGCTGGACGAAATCGCGAAGCGGGCGGGCGTCGGAAACGCTACGCTCTACCGGAACTTCCCCACCAGGACGGCACTGATCCGCGAGGTGGCGCTGCTCGTCAAGAACCGCATCGTGGCGATCGCCGAACGGGCGGCCGCCGAGGTCGCCGGCCCGTTCGACGCCCTGGAGCGGTTCGCCCACGAGACGGTCGACGAGAAGGTCGGCGCGCTCTGCCCGCTGCTCACCAACCGGGTCGACATGTACGACCCCGACCTGGTCGAGGCGCGCGAGCGCCTGCTGGCCGTCGCCGGCGGCCTGCTGGAGCGGGCGAAGGCGGCGGGCGAGGTCCGTCCGGACGTCGACCACGGAGACCTGTTCATCGCCCTCAGCCAGCTCACCCGCCCGCTGCCGGGCACCGAGTGCCACGTCCTGGACGGGTTCGTCCACCGGCACCTGCAACTGTTCCTGGACGGCATGCGGGCGCCCGCCCCGTCCGTCCTGCCCGGCCGGGCCGCGACCTTCGAGGACTTCCACGGCGACCACTGACCTGCCGCGCCGGCCGACCGGCGTGACCTGACGACACACCCGAGACCCACCACCGCGGGGACGCGGTGCGGCCGCCCGTGCGCGCCCACCGCTGCCGTCCGCGACCCCTGAGCGACCTCCGCACCGCCCGCACACCGCACCCCTAAGTGAGTACTTCCATGCCACAAACCGACGCCCAGTCCGCCCTCCAGCCCGATCCGAGGCGCTGGAAGGCCCTGATATTCATCGGCCTCGCGCAGCTGATGGTCGTCCTCGACGCCACCATCGTGAACATCGCGCTGCCGTCCGCCCAGCAGGACCTCGGCATCACCGACGGCAACCGCCAGTGGGTGATCACCGCGTACGCCCTGGCCTTCGGCGGCCTGCTGCTCTTCGGCGGCCGGGTGGCCGACCTGTGGGGGCGCAAGCGTGCCTTCGTGGTCGGCCTGACCGGCTTCGCCCTGGCCTCCGCGCTGGGCGGCGCCGCCGTCAACACCACGATGCTGCTCGGCGCCCGCGCCCTCCAGGGCGTCTTCGGCGCGCTGCTGGCGCCCGCCGCGCTGTCGCTGCTGGCCGTGATGTTCACCGAGGCCAAGGAGCGCGCCAAGGCGTTCGGCATCTACGGCGCGATCGCCGGCGGTGGCGGCGCGATCGGCCTGATCCTCGGCGGGCTGCTCACCGAGTACATGAACTGGCGCTGGACCTTCTTCGTCAACATCCCGTTCGCCGTGGTCGCCGCCGCCGGCGCCGTCCTGGTGATCCGCGAGCCGGCCGTGGGCCGCAACCGCAACCGCCTCGACGTCCCCGGGGTGCTGCTGGTCACCACCGGTCTGGTCGCCCTGGTCTACGGCTTCACCCGGGCCGAGTCGGACGGCTGGAGCTCGGGCGTGACGATCGGCCTGTTCGTCGCCGCCGCCGTGCTGCTGGCCGCGTTCGTCGCGGTCGAGCGGCGGGTCAAGGCGCCGCTGCTGCCGCTGCGCGTCGTGCTGGACCGCAACCGCGGCGGGGTCTACCTGTCGCTGGGCCTGGCCGTGATCGGCATGTTCGGCCTGTTCCTGTTCCTGACCTACTACCTGCAGATCGTGCTCGACTACAGCCCGGTGCTGACCGGCGTGGCCTTCCTGCCCATGGTGGCGGGCATGATCACCGGCTCGACCCAGATCGGCGCCCGGCTGATGACCCGCGTCCCGGCGCGGTTCCTGATGGCGCCCGGCTTCCTGGTCGCCTCGCTCGGCCTGCTGATCCTGACCCAGATCGACCTGGACAGCTCCTACCCGGCGCTGATCCTGCCCGGTCTGGTCCTGATGGGCCTCGGCATGGGCACCGCGTTCATGCCCGCGATGAGCCTGGCCACGCACGGCGTCCAGCCGCGCGACGCGGGCGTGGCGTCCGCCATGGTCAACACCTCCCAGCAGGTCGGCGGCGCCATCGGCACCGCACTGCTGAACACCATCGCGGCGAGCGCCACCACCACCTGGCTGGCGGCCCACGCGGCGAGCGCCACCACCCCGGACGCCGCCCGGGCGGTGCAGTTCCAGGGCATGGTGGAGGGCTTCTCCACCGCGATCTGGTGGTCCTTCGGCATCCTGGTCCTGGCGGGCGTGATCGCCTTCACCCTGATCAACGCCGGCCGCCCCGGCTCCGGCGGTGCCGGCAAGGGCGCCGACCCGGACGCGGCGGAGGCCAACGAGGTGCCGGTGCTCGTGCACTGACCCCCGCGGGGTTCGCGACGGTGCGACGCGGCCCGCCCGGTGTCCTGAGGACACCGGGCGGGCCGTTCGCCGTTTCCGGGCACCCCGGTGGAAGTGGGGAGTGGTCCCCGATTATTCTGGTCGGACTTCGAAACGGGGATCACTCCCCGCTTCACTCCGACCGAGGTGCGTGGACATGACCCGGAATCAGGGAAGCGGTGGCGGACGCGGACAGCGCGCCGCCGACTGGACCGACGGCCGGCTGGGGATCTACACCCTGGCCCGGGCCAACCTGCGGAAGATCTTCCCGGACCACTGGTCCTTCATGCTGGGCGAGATCTGCCTCTACAGCTTCGTGATCATCATCCTGACCGGTGTCTGGCTGACGCTGTTCTTCAAGCCGAGCATGGGCGAGATCGTCTACGACGGCTCGTACGTGCCGCTCAAGGGCGTGCCGATGTCGGAGGCGTACGCGTCGACGGTCGCCATCAGTTTCGAGGTGCGCGGCGGTCTGCTGATCCGGCAGATCCACCACTGGGCGGCGATCGTCTTCATCGCGGCGATGTTCGTGCACATGATGCGGGTCTTCTTCACCGGCGCGTTCCGCAAGCCGCGCGAGATCAACTGGGTGTTCGGCTTCCTGCTGCTCTTCCTCGGCATGCTGGACGGCTTCTTCGGCTACTCGCTGCCGGACGACCTGCTCTCCGGCACCGGCATCCGCTTCGTCGAGGGCGCGATCCTGGCCGTCCCGCTGGTGGGCACCTACATCCAGATGTTCCTGTTCGGCGGCGAGTTCCCGGGCACCGACATCGTGCCCCGGTTCTTCACCGTCCACGTGCTGCTGATCCCGGGCATCATGCTGGGCCTGCTGGTCGCCCACCTGATCCTGGTGTTCCACCACAAGCACACCCAGTGGGCCGGGCCGGGGAGGACCGAGAAGAACGTCGTCGGCATGCCGCTGATGCCGGTCTACCTGGCCAAGGCGGGCGGCTTCTTCTTCCTGGTGTCCGGCCTCATCGCCGCCGTCTCGGCGATCGCCACGATCAACCCGATCTGGGCGTACGGCCCCTACCGCCCGGACCAGGTGTCCACCGACGCCCAGCCCGACTGGTACATGGGCTTCGCCGAAGGGCTCGTCCGGGTGATGCCCGGCTGGGAGGTCGGTCTGTGGGGCCACACCCTCAACCTCGGCGTGCTGATCCCGTTCTCGCTCTTCCCCCTGATCCTCGGCGCGATCGCCGTCCACCCCTTCGTGGAGGGCTGGGCGACGAACGACCGCCGCGAGCGCCACCTGCTCGACCGCCCGCGCAACGCCCCGGTCCGCACCGCGCTCGGCGCGGCCTGGATCTCGCTCTACCTGGTGACACTGGCCGGCGGCGGGAACGACCTCGTCGCCACCCACCTGCACCTGTCGCTCAACTCCATCACCTACGCCGTCCGGGTGGGATTCTTCGTCGTCCCGGTGGCCGTCTTCGTCGTCACCAAGCGCTGGTGCCTGGGCCTCCAGCGCAGGGACCGGGAGAAGGTGCTGCACGGCCGGGAGACCGGCGTCGTCGAGCGGCTTCCGCACGGCGAGTACGTGGAGGTGCACGCCCCGCTCGCGCCCGCGGAACTGCACCGGCTCACCTCGCACGAGCAGCCGCGTGCCCTCGAACTGCCCGCCCCCGTGGACGACAATGGAGTGGCCCACCCGGCCGGGGTCCTTGACCGCGCCCGTGCGAGGCTGTCCCGTGGGCTCCACGGCGAGGGCGCCCGGATCCCCCGGCCCACCGCCGAGGAGTTCCACCGGGCCGCCGCGCACCACCCGCCCGTCGGGCCGCCCGCCGTCGCCGAGCCCCGCGTCACCGAGCAGCACGTCACCGAGCACCGCGTCACCGAGTCCCGCGTCACCGAGCACCAGGAGACCGGCGGCGGGCACGGCCACTGAGGCCGCGCCGCCCGCGACCACCCGCCGAACCGGAGAGGGAGGACACCGTGCACGACCGTACCGACCAGCTGGCCGACAGCAGATACCTCCTGCTCACCACCTTCGGCGAGGACGGACGCCGGATCCGCTCGCAGAGCTGGGTGATCGCCGACGGCACCGCCCTCGGCATCTGGACGCCCGCCCACTCCGGCGAGGCCGAGCGGATCCGCCGCCACCCCAAGGTCCTGGTCGGCCCGTGCGACGCGCACGGGCGCCCGACCGGGCGTCAGCTCCCGGCCCGCGCCGCCGTCTGCGACGCGGACGCCACCGCCCGCTACCGCACCTCGCTGATCAACAAGTACGGGCTGACGGCGTTCCTGGCGCTGGCCCGCAGCCGGATGCGGCTCGGGCTGGCCGGGACGGTCGGCATCCGGATCACGCTCAACGAACTGGAGCAGCGGCTGGTCGGGCCGGAGTGGCAGGTGCCGACCACGTACTGCCCGAACTGAGGGCCGGGCGGGCGGGCGTCAGGCCGGCCCGTCGTCCGGCGCGCGGGCCAGGTCCCCCGGCTCGCAGGCCTCCCGGCCGGTGCCGGCGTGCACCACCTTGACCGCACGGCCCGGCCCGCCCGGCACCACCCGCTGCTCGCGGCCGCAGCGCGGGCAGATCAGCGGAATGCGCGAGCGGTGCGCGGCCGGGCCCGCGGTGCCGTCCGGTTGCGTCACGACAGCGGGTGGGTCGGGACCGGGCTGACCTCCTGGATCTCGCCGTGGGCCTTGGTGAGCAGCTGCGAGGCGAGGTCGTTGAGCGCCCGCGCGGCCGCGATCTCCTCGCCGACCCTCAGCTGTTCCGGGTCGGACGGGTGGCGGCTCGTGTACCCGTGGGCGCGCAGCTCCGTGCCGTCACCCAGCCGCAACAGGGCGGCGGCGGCCGTCCGCGGCCCCTCCTCGCGGAATTCCATCTCGATGTGCCAACCGACAAGAGTCTGCATGGCGGATCACCTCCGGCGGTCGCTTCTCGTCCGGTTACCCCTCCAGAGTGCGCCGCACCTCCGGTGAACACCAGAGCAGGGGTTTTGAACACGCTCAATCCCAGCGCCTCGCCCTGCCCCCGCCGGAGCAGGAAGTCGGCCGGGCCGACTTTCCACTCCCACCCACCAGCCGGCACCACCAGACACCCGACCGCCCCACCCGCACGGCGCGCCCGGCGGAGCAGGAAGTCGAACCGGCCGACTTCCCACTCCCCACGCCAACCAGCCCCGCCGGAGGCGGCGGGCGGCTCGCACCGCACATTCGGCGGCGGCGTGGCGTGGGAAGTCGGACGGGCCGACTTTCTGCTCCGTGGCGGGTGGGGGTCAGGTGGTGGGGATGGTGAGGAGGAGGGTGCCGGTGTCGAGGGTGCGGATCTCGAAGTGGGTGATGGTGGTGGGCGGGTAGGCGGTGCCGCCGGTGGTGCGGAGGGGGGTGGTGGGGGCGTAGCCGGTGGCGGGGACGTTCCAAGTGGTCACGGTCTGGTGGCCGCCGGTGGCGGAGACCGCGACCAGGTCGCAGGTCAGCGGCCCCTGGACGCCGGAGAGTTCGAGGGTGACCCGGCTGCCCCAGGGGGCGGGGTCGACGCCGACCACGGCGTGGGTCCCGGTGGCCGCGTCCGTCGCGGTGAAGCGGTGGGCGGCCGCGGTGGCGACCACGCCGGGCGTGGAGTCGGCGGTGATCACGGCGGCGGTCACCGCGGGGCCGGCGATCGTCAGCGCGGCCGCCGCGGCAACCAGCACCAGGCGCCGCACGCGCCCGCGCCGGCGGCTCTCCCGGACCTGCCCGACCAGCCGGTCGAACAGCGCCGGGTCCGGCCGGGGGGTGGGGTCGGCCGGGTCGGCGGCGGCCGCGTACTCACCGAGCAGCGCCTCGACCGGGCGGAGTTCGGCGAGCTGTCCGGCGCACTGCGGGCAGCCGGCGGCCAGGTGGGCGTCGAAGGCGGCGCGTTCGGCCGGGTCGAGGACGCCGAGGACGTAGGCGCCGACGTCGAGGTGCACGGCCCGCGCGGGATCGGGTTCGGACGGTGTCACGATGTCACTCCCCGTTCCTCCAGCGCGAGCCTGAGCGCGCGCAGCGCGTAGTACGCCCGCGAGCGCACGGTACCCGCCGGGATGCCGAGTTCGGCGGCCGCCTCGGTGGCGGTGCGGCCCTTGAAGTAGGTCTCGACGATGACCTCGCGGTGCGCGGCGGAGAGGTCGCCCAGCGCGTCGGCGACCGTCATCATCCGCAGCGCGCGGTCGAGTTCGTCCTCGGCCGGCAGCAACTCCAGCGGCCCGGCGTCCACTTCGCGCGGGCGGGCGCGTTCGGCGCGGTGCTCGTCGATGACGATCCGGCGCGCGACGGTGGCGAGCCAGGGCCGCAGCGACCCGGCCGCCGGGTCCAGCCGGTGGAGGTTGCGCCAGGCGCGCAGCAGCGTCTCCTGCACGACGTCCTCGGCGCGCTGGCGGTCACCGGCGACGAGGTGGAGGACGAAGCCGAACAGCGGCCCGGCGTGCTCGCGGTAGAGCGCGCGCATCAGGTCCTCGTCCGGGGCCGGCGCGCCCCGGACGGCCGGGCCGCCGTCACCGGGAGGCTCCTCGGTCACCCTCACATCCTCGCGCACACGGACCTCCGGGTCGAGCGTCGTCACGGGCCGGACGGCCGGCTCAGTAGCCGGTCCCACCGGAGCCGCCGGAGCCGCTCGCACCGGCCCGGTCACCGGTGGGGGTCACCGCGAACCAGATGCCCTGCACGCCCTGGCCCTTGGTGTCGCCGGGCTTCTCGTCGGGCGTGTAGCGGTAGAGCGGCCGGCCCGCGAGGGTGAGCTGCTTGCTGCCGTCGGCGCGGGTGACGGTGCCGACCAGCTTGGGGTCGACGCCGCTGACGGAGGCCGTCGTGCCGGTGGCCGGGACGGGCGGCCAGAGGGCCGCGCAGCCGCCGTTGCAGGTGGCGGTGGGCGGGTCGGTGCTGTCGTGGTCGAAGCGGTAGAGGGTGTACCCGGCGCTGTCGGTGACGATGGTGCCGAGGTGCGGGTCGTCGGTGGTCCTCAGGACGGCTGCGGACATGCCGGGCGAGGCCGGGGCGCTGGGCGCGGCGGGCGGTTTGGCGGGCGACGAGCCGCTGTAGGACGAGCCGCAGCCCGTCACCAGGGCCGCCGCGGCCAGCCCGGCGGCGGCGAGCACGGCGAGCCGTCCGCGGGAGTGCACGGGAGGGCGCCGGGCTCCGTCGGTGTGATCATCGGTCGTGCCGTCGGTGCGGCGGGTGGTGCGCATGGTGACCGCTCCCCGGTCGGTGCGGGTGCACGTCGGTGCCGGACACCCTCCGGTACGGACGGGGGCGGCCGTCCGCTCAACGGACGGCACGGTAGGGTCCGCGGAATAGCGCGCGGGCAGCAGCCGTTGTCGGGGGCACATGGCCTAGACCGCCACCACCGGAAGGGCAGGAATCGCGACATGAGCAGCACGGTCGAGCTGACCAAGGAGAACTTCGACGAGATCGTCCCCGGCGCGGACGGCGAGGGTTTCGTCTTCATCGACTTCTGGGCGGCCTGGTGCGGCCCCTGCCGCCAGTTCGCGCCGGTCTTCGAGAAGGCCGCCGAACGCCACCCCGACCTGGTCTTCGCCAAGGTGGACACCGAGGCGCAGCAGGACCTGGCCGCGGCCTTCGGGATCCAGTCGATCCCCACGCTCGCGATCATCCGCGACGGCGTGCTGGTCTTCTCCCAGGCGGGCGCGCTGCCCGAGCCGGTGTTCGAGGACCTGATCGGCCAGGCCCGCAAGCTGGACATGGCCGAGGTGAAGCGGAAGGTGGCGGCGGAGCAGGACGGCGGCCCGAAGGCCTGACCTCCGGCCCTCGCACGGCCCGTTCGTCACGGCGAGCCCCCGGGGTGGTACGGCCACCCCCGGGGGCTCGCCGCCATGTCTCCGGGAAGGTGCGTCGGGCCGCCGCGCTCAGTCCTCGCCCGCCCCGCTCCAGGCGGTGAGGCGGACGGCGAGGGCGCGCAGTTCGTCCCGCAGGGCGTCCGGGCTCCGGACGGTGAAGGGCCAGCCGAGGCCGGCCAGCATCACGGCCATGCCGTCGAGCCGCTCGGCCCGCGCGCGGAACAGGACGCGGCCGTCCCCGGTCGCGGTGACCGTGCCCGCGGTGGGCGGGATGCGGTGGCGGGCCTCGTCGAGCGTGGTGGTGAGCACCACCTCGACCTCGTGCGTCCAGGGCACCGCGGCGAGCGACTCCAGCACCCGCTGCACCGGGTCGACCCCGGCCGGCGGCTCGAAGCCGTCCTCGCGCGGCTCGACCGAGCGGATCCGGTCGACCCGGAAGGTCCGCTGCTCCCCGCTGTGGTGGTCGAGCCCCGTGGTGTACCAGCGCCCCGAGTGGAAGACCAGCCCGTACGGGTCGAACGCGCGCTCGCTGGGCGCGCCCGCCCGGTCCCGGTAGTCGAGCCGGACGCGGCGCCGGCGGCGGGCCGCCTCGGCGAGCGCGAAGAGGGCGGTGGCGGCCGGGCTGGGACCGGTGGCGGGCGCGCCGGTCAGCCCGAGGGTCTGCTCGACGGCCGCGACCTGCTCGCGCAGCTGCGGCGGCAGCACCCGCTGGATCTTGGCGAGCGCCGACTCCCCGGCCTGCTCCCCCACCGACAGCCCGGAGCGCCGGCCGGCCAGCAGCCCGAGCACCACGGAGGCGGCCTCGTCGCCGGTGAGCATCAGCGGTGGCAGCCGGAACCCCGGCATCAGCCGGTACCCGCCGTAGCGGCCCCGCTCGGCGCGCACGGGGATGCCGAGCTCGGCGAGCCGGGCCGCGTAGCGCCGCACGGTGCGGACGTCGACCTCCAGCCGGGCCGCGAGTTCGGCGCCGGTGAGGCCGGGGCGGGCCTGGAGCAGTTCGAGCAGGGCGAGGATGCGGCTGACCGGGTGTTCCACGGGTCCTGCGCTCCTCGGGCCTGCTGCGGTTCGCCCGGCCGGTGGCCGGTCCGCCGGCCCGCCGATCGGGCACGCCGGCCGGCCGATCGGCGGACCTGCCGACGATCCGGTTAATCCGGTCGAGTTCTGTCCGGATGTGATTCTAGGGTCGGAGTCGACAACGGGCAGCCGGGAGACCTCCCGGTGCCCCGACGGCGGCCGCGCGGCCCGGCACCATCAGGACAAACAGGAGAGGACCGTTCCCCATGAGCACCTTCGTACTCGTCCCCGGTTTCTGGCTCGGCGGCTGGGCCTGGGACGCGGTGGCCGAACCGCTGCGCGCCGCCGGCCACGTCGTGCACGCGGTGACCCCGCCCGGGCTCGCCGAACGGGCCGGCGAGGCCTCGCCGGAGACCGGGGCGCAGACCCACATCGACGACCTGACCGACCTGCTGGTCCGCGAGGACCTCCGGGACGTCGTCCTGGTCGCGCACAGCGGCGGCACCATCGCCGTGAGCGGCGCGGCCGACCGGGTCCCGGAGCGGATCCGCCGGGTGGTCTGGGTCGACTCCGGCCCGATGGCCGACGGCGTCGCGCTCGCCGAGCTCTGGGACCCCGCCTACCGCGCCGCTCTGGAGGCCTCCCTGGTCGACGGCCGGCGGCTGCCGCTGCCCTCCTGGGAGGTGCTGGCCTCGGGCGGCGCCGACACGGCGGGGATCGACGAGGAGGGCCTCGCCCGGTTCCGCGCGCGGGCGACCGACCAGCCCGCCCGCACGTTCACCGAGCCGGTGCGGCTGGCCGACGGGGCGGCGAAGCTGCCGAAGGCCCTGGTCTCGTGCTCGATCCCGCTGGCGCAGGTCCGGGAGATGATCGCCGCCGGGCACCCGTACTTCGCGGCGCTCGGCGGGCCGGAGTGGGAGCTGCGCGAAATCCCGACCGGCCACTGGCCGATGTTCTCCCGGCCGGCCGAAACGGCGGCGGTGCTGGCCGAGTTGGCCGGGATCGAGTAGGGCGCTCCCGGCCCGGCCGCGCGGGCGGGGCGCCGGCGCCGGCGCGCCGAGCGGCGCCTCGCCCGCGTGTTCGGCTGCGCCGGGCGGGCGGGGCGTCGCAGGATGGGCACGGCACCACGGCACACCCGCGAGAGCACGGAGGAAGCACGGATGACCTCTTCCCAGTCCACCGCCCCCGAGGAGTACGACGTCATCGTGATCGGCGCCGGTCCGACCGGCGAGAACGTCGCCGACCGGACGGCCGCCGCCGGTCTGCGCACGGTGATCGTGGAGAGCGAACTGGTCGGCGGCGAGTGCTCGTACTGGGCCTGCATGCCGAGCAAGGCGCTGCTGCGCCCGGTGGCCGCGCTGGCCGACGCCCGCGCGGTGGCCGGCTCCCGGGAGGCGGTCGGCGGCGGCGTCCTGGACCCGGCCGCGGTGCTCGCGCGGCGCGACTCGTTCACCTCGCACTGGCAGGACGACGGCCAGGTGCAGTGGCTCCGCGACACCGGGATCGACCTGGTCCGCGGCCACGGCCGGCTGGCCGGCGAGCGGCAGGTGACGGTCGAGGCGGAGGACGGCAGCGAGCGGCTGCTGGTGGCCCGGCACGCGGTGGCGATCTGCACCGGCAGCCGCCCGGTGCTGCCGCAGGGCGTGCCCGGACTGGCCGGCGCGAGGCCGTGGACCAACCGGGAGGCGACCGGCTCGCCGACCGTCCCCCGGCGGCTGGCCGTGGTCGGCGGCGGCGTGGTCGGCGTGGAGCTGGCCACCGCCTGGCGGGCGCTCGGCTCGGAGGTGACGCTGCTGGTCCGCGGGAGCGGGCTGCTGCCGCGGATGGAGCCGTTCGCCGGCGAGCTGGTCGCGGACGGCCTGCGGGCGGCCGGGGTGGACGTCCGGTTCGGGACCGAGGTCGCCTCCCTGGAGCGCCGGGCGGCGGGGGCGGACGACGGGCCCCGGGAGGTCACGCTGGTGCTCGGCGACGGCGGGCGGCTGACCGCCGACGAGGTGCTGTACGCCACCGGGCGCGCCCCGCGCACCGCGGACGTCGGCCTGGAGCAGGTCGGCCTGCACCCCGGCGGCTGGCTGGACGTGGACGACAGCTGCACCGTGCTCGGGGTCGACGGCGGCTGGCTGTACGCGGCCGGGGACGTCAACCACCGGGCGCTGCTGACCCATCAGGGCAAGTACCAGGCGCGGATCACCGGCGCGGCGATCGTCGCGCACGCCGAGGGGCGCTCGCTGGACACCACGCGCTGGGGCGCGCACGCCGCGTCCGCCGACAGCGCGGGCGCGCCGCAGGTGGTCTTCACCACCCCGGAGGTCGCGGCCGTCGGTCTGACCCTGGACGCCGCCGAGCGGGCCGGACTGCGGGTCAAGGCGATCGACCACGACCTCGGCGCGGTCGCCGGTGCCTCGCTGTACGGCGACGACTACGAGGGCCGGGCCAGGGCGGTCTTCGACCTGGACCGGGAGGTGCTGGTGGGCGTGACGTTCGTCGGCCCCGGCGTCTCCGAGCTGTTGCACTCGGCGACCGTCGCGGTGGTCGGCGAGGTGCCGATCGACCGGCTCTGGCACGCGGTGCCCGCCTACCCGACGATCAGCGAGGTCTGGCTGCGGCTGCTGGAGGGCTGCCGGGGCTGAGCCCGCCGCCCCCGCCCGCGCCCGCGCCCGCGGGCCGTCCGCCGGTTTACGGCGGACGGCCCGGTGCCCGGTGCCCGGCGCGGCGAGGTGTGGCGGGCGTCCGGCGGCGGGACACTGGCCCGGGGAGGGGTGTCCGGGCGGGGCCGTTTCGCCGAGCAGGTGGTGTGTGGCAATGAGCGAAGTGCTGTTGGCCGTCGGGACCGAGAAGGGCCTCTTCCTCGGGCGCAGCCGCGACCGGTTGGACTGGGAGTTCAGCGGGCCGCACTTCCGGATGAACGCGATCTACTCCGTGGCGATCGACCGCCGCGACCGCGGCGACGGCGGGCCCCGCGGGGACGGGGGTGTCCGGCTGCTGGTGGGCGCCGACAGCAGCCACTGGGGGCCGTCGGTCTGGCGCTCGGACGACCTCGGCGCCAGCTGGTTCGAGCCGCCCACCCCGGCGATCCGCTTCCCCGAGCACACCGGCGCCTCGCTCACGCGGGTCTGGCAGCTCCAGCCGGCCGGCCCCGAGGCCCCCGGCGTGGTCTACGCGGGCACCGAACCCGCCGCGCTGTTCCGCTCCGAGGACGGCGGCGAGAGCTTCACGATGGTCGAGCCGCTCTGGAACCACCCGCAGCGCAGCGAGTGGGGAGCCGGGTACGGCGGCCAGGGCCTGCACACCGTCCTCAGCGACCCGCGCGACCCGCAGCGGCTGCTGGTCGCCGTCTCCAGCGGCGGCGTCTACCGCAGCAAGGACGGCGGCGACAGCTGGGAGCCGTCCAACGCCGGGCTGCGGGCCGAGTTCTTCCCGGAGGAGAGCCAGTACCCCGAGTTCGGCCAGTGCGTGCACAAGATCGCCCGGGACGCCGTCAACCCGGACCGGCTCTACCTGCAGAACCACGGGGGCGTCTACCGCAGCGACGACGGCGGCGCGAACTGGCGCTCGATCGCCGACGGGCTTCCGGCCGACTTCGGCTTCGCGATCGCCGCCCACCCGCGCCGCGCCGACACCGCGTACGTGTTCCCGCTCGGCGGCGCCGACGACCGGATCCCGCCCGGCCGCCGCTGCCGGGTGTTCCGCACGAACGACGCCGGTGACAGCTGGCAGGCGCTGGCCGAGGGCCTGCCGGGCGAGGACCACTACGGCATCGTGCTGCGCGACGCGCTGCGCACCGACGACGTCGAGCCGGCCGGCATCTACTTCGGCAACCGGACCGGCGACGTCTACGCCAGCCACGACGAGGGCGAACACTGGTCGTTGCTGGTCTCCCACCTGCCGGACGTCCTCTGCGTCCGGGCGGCCGTGATCGCGGACTGACCCGGGCGCGGGGGTCGGGGCAGGGGGATCGGGGCGGGGGCGGGCGGGGCAAGGCAGGGCAGGACAGAGCAGGGGCCGGGACGGCGGGCTCAGGTGTCGTACTCGCCGTCCCACGGGGCGTGGAAGCCCAGGTTGTCGGGGTAGAACTCGGCCCAGTCGTCCTCCGTCGCGCCCTCGCCGTGCCGTTCGACGACCAGGCCGAAGCGGCAGCCGTCCACGTGCACGGCGAAGGGCGCGATCGCGATGTCCCCGTAGGCGCGCCCGGGCAGGGCGTCCAGCCACTGCGCCAGCCGGTCGGCGGCGGCGACGGCGGCGACCGGGAACCCGCCCGGCACCGCCTCGATCCGCGAGCCGAGGTGACGCCCGGCCTCGTCGAACCGGTGCAGCACGGCGAAGCAGCACCGGTCGGCGCCGTCGTCCGCCTCAGGGACGGCGTAGGTGACCGAGGCGAAGAACTGGCCGCCCCGGAAGCGGCCGATGGTGTCGGTGCGGTAGCCGGGCTCGTGGGCGATCGGGATGACCTCGGGGACGCTCATGCCCGGCCACGCTAGACCCCGCCACCGACAACGCCCGGGGCGGGGGCGCTCAGCGCAGGGTGCGGAAGAACGCCCGGACGTCCGCCACCAGCGGCTCCGGCGCCTGGAGCGAGGCGAAGTGGCCGCCGGTGTCGTACGCGGTCCAGCGGGTCACGGTGTGGGACAGCTCGGCCAGGGTGCGGATCGCCCGGTCGCCGCGGAACACCGCCACCCCGGTCGGCACGCCGGAGGGCGCCGGGCGGCCCCAGCCGTCGGCCGCGATCTCGCGGTAGAGGCGGGCCGCCGAGCCGGCCGTGCCGGTGAGCCAGAACGCGGTGACGTCGGTCAGCACGGCGTCCCACGAGGGCAGGGTCTGGCGGGTCGCCACCGGATCGTGGTCGACGAAGAATTCGAGGTTCCAGGCGAGTTGGCCGACCGGCGAGTCGTTGAGCGCGTAGGCCACGGTCTGCGGGCGGGTGGACATCTGCGTCGCGTAGCCGGAGTGCGCCTGCCACCAGCGGGCGTTGTCGCCGGCCCGGGCCCGCTCGTCGGCGGTCAGCAGCGCGGACTCCGCCGCGTCGAGCGGGGCCGAGGCGGTCGGCGGCGCGTTGAGGTGGACGCCGACCACCCGGTCGGGCGCCACCCGGCCGAGCTCGGGCGAGACGATGGCGCCGAAGTCGCCGCCCTGCGCGCCGTAGCGCGGGTAGCCGAGCCGGCGCATCAGCTCGGCCCAGGCCGCGGCGATCCGGCGGGTGCCCCAGCCCGGCGCCGTGGTCGGCCCGGAGTGGGCGAAGCCCGGCAGCGAGGGCGCGACGACGTGGAACGCGTCGGCCGGGTCTCCGCCGTGCGCCCGGGGGTCGGTGAGCGGCCCGAGGACACCGGTGAAGTCGTGGACGGTGCTGGGCCAGCCGTGGGTGAGGACCAGCGGGAGCGCGTCCGGCTCGGGCGAACGGACGTGCAGGAAGTGCACGTTCTGGCCGTCGATCGTGGTGGTGAACTGGGGGAAGGCGTTGAGTTCCGCCTCGTGCGCCCGCCAGTCGTAGCCGTCCGTCCAGTACTCGGCCAGCTCACGCAGGTACGGCCCGGCCACCCCGTACGACCAGCCGGCCCCCGGCAGGTCGTCGGGCCAGCGGGTGCGGGCGATCCGCAGGCGCAACTCGTCGAGCTCGCCCTGCGGAACGGCGAGCCGGAACGGACGGACGGCGTCCTCGTCGGTGATCATGCGGCGACGGTAGGCGGCGAGTAGGTCCGCCGGTGTCCTACTCTCCACCCGGCCCGGCCGGTCGAAGGGGTCGAACCGGTTGATCCGGACGGATCGTTCACCGAGCATGGCGGGGACGGTACAGGGCGCGCCGAAGGGTGCGCCGACGCGCGAGGATCGGACGAACGGCGTGGCGGAGAAGGATCCTGACTGGCAGTACGGCTACGGGGCGGACGGCGACGCCCTCGTGCGGTACGAACGCGGGGAGCGGGAGGGGCGGCCCTGGGCCGATCAGCTGGAGGTGGTCGACCCGCGCGCCGACCTGGCCGCGCAGGTCGCCTACGTGCGGGCGGAGATGGCGGGCTGGGTGGTCTCCGGGCCGGTCGGGCTCGGCGAGGAGCTGGTGCGGCAGGGCTCCACGGTGCTGCGCCACGGCCACACCATGGAGCGCAAGCTCGCCGGCGCGGCCCCCGACGGGGGGTGGGAGGCCTGGGCGAGCACCCCGCTGCGGGCCGGGTTCCGCGTCGTTCCGTGCGACCGGCCGGCCGGGGAGCTGGCCCCCGGCTCGCTGGCCGCCTTCGGACCGGGCCACCCCGACCACCGCCCCGAGGACGCCGGGAACGCCCCGTCGGCGGTGGACCGGCTCGCCGAGTTGCTCGCCGGCGAGGTCATAGGGCCGCTGCTGCCGTCCAGCGCCCTGGTCGTGGACGACGCCGACCGGGTGGTGGCCGGAGCCGTGCTGACCGACTGGGACGGACTGCCCTGGATCGCCCATGTGTTCCGCGACCCGGCGCACGGCTACCCCGGTCTCGGCGGTGACCTGCTGCGGCGCACCGTCGCGGACGTCGCCCTCGCGGGCCGGAGCGCGATCGGGCTGGCGGTGACCGAGGGCAACCGGGCGCGCCGGCTGTACGAGGAGATGGGTTTCACGGTGACGCGCAGCTCGCTGACGGTCATCGTCCCCTGAGGTACCGCGGCACCGGGGCACCGCAGGCCCCGGTGCCGGGACAGCCGTCCCGGAGCCGGCCCTCAGGGGTGGGCCAGCTCCAGGACGGCTATCCCGGCGAGCACGGCCGCGCTCGCCGCCACCCGCATCCGCCCCAGACGCTCGCGGAACACCACGGTGGCGATCAGCGCGGCGATCACGATGCTGGTCTCGCGCAGCGCGGCGATCGTCGCGAGGTTCCCCCGGGACTGCGCCCAGACCACCAGCCCGTAGGCGGTCAGCGACAGCACCCCGCCGAGCAGCCCGTACGGGACCGCCGGACCGGCCCCGGCCAGCAGGCTCCGCCCCCGGCGCGCCCAGGCGATCAGCGCCAGCACCGGCCCCTGGAGCAGGAACAGCCACGCGATGTAGCCGCCGACGGTGCCCGCGTGCCGCACGCCGCCGCCGTCCGACACGGTGTACCCGGCGATCATCACCCCGGTACCGAGGGCGGCCGCCAGCGCGGGCAGCTGGGCCCGGCCCGGGATCCCGTGGGCCAGGGCCAGTCCGGCCAGGCCGCAGGAGATGACGGCCACGCCGATCAGCTCCCCGGTCCCGAGCCGGTCGCCGAGGAGGGTGACCGACAGCACCGCCACCAGCAGCGGCGCGGAACCCCGCGCGATCGGGTACATCTGCCCGTAGTCCCCCAGCTGGTAGGCGCGGAGCAGGAGCAGCTGGGAGGTCACCTGCAGCACCACGGAGGTGACCAGGTACGGCCAGGCCGCGGCCGCCGGCAGCGGGTTGAGCAGCACCATGACCAGCGCGCAGGCGGTGCAGGCGAGGTTGATCAGCGTGAAGCCGACCAGCTTGTCCGGGATCCGGTGCGCCAGCCCGTTCCAGACCGCGTGCAGCACGGCGGCGGTCAGGACGGCCGCGGGAACAGCCGCGGGAACGGCGGCGGGCATGGTGGACTCCCCTCCGGTGGGCGGCCGAGGGGCCGGCGGACCACCGCCCTCGGAATCGGATTCCACGGTACACTGCCACCATGGAAGAGCGTTCCGATTTTTCTCCGCTGGAATCCCAGCTGGCCGCCCACGTCCGCGCCCGGCTCGGCGAGCTGCGCGGCAGCGAGGCGCGGGTCGCCCAGGTGGTCCTCGCCCGGGGCGCGGACCTGGTCGGCCTGAGCGTGAGCGATGTCGCCGAGCTGGCCGGGACGGCGCCCTCGTCGGTGGTCCGGGCCTGCCAGCGGCTCGGCTTCCGGGGCTACCAGGAGCTGAAGATCGCCGCCGTCCGGCAGGCCCCGGCCCCCGCGCCCGACCCCGCCGACACCCGGGACCCGGCCGCCCGCGCGCTCGCCGACACCGTCCGCTCCGCCCGCGAGGCGCTCGACGGGATCGCCACCACGCTCACCCCCGACCGGCTGCGGGCGGCGGCCGAGGCGCTGAACGCCGCCGACCACGTGCTGGTCCTCGGCGCCGGGCTGTCCGGCGCGGTGGTCGTGGACGCCGCGTACCGGCTGCGCGCGCTGGGCCTGCGCACCGACGCCCCGGCCGACCCGATCACCGCCCAGCTGGCCGCCGCCCAGCTGCCGCCCACCGCCGCCTGCCTGGCCGTCAGCCACACCGGCGCCACCCGCACCGTGGTCGACGCCGCCCGGCACGCCCGCGACAACGGCGCCACCGTGATCGCCCTCACCGGCTACGCCCGCTCGCCGCTGGTCGACGCCGCCACCCACGCCCTGGTCGCCGGCGGCCAGGACCTCGTCTTCGGCCTGGAGACCACGGCCAGCCGGATCGCCCACCTGACGGTGCTGGACGCCCTCACCCTGACCCTGCTCGCGCTGCGCGGCGAACCGGCCGAGCGGGCCCTGCGCCTGTCCGCGGACGTGACGGCCGATCACGCGTACTGAGGGGCCGCCGCGTTCGTCCAGCCGGTGAAACGGCCCCCGGGGCCGTCGGTGGCGGTGTGTAGGCTCGCGGCATGGCAAGGGTGACGCGGGACGACGTGGCGAGGGCGGCGGGGACGTCGACCGCGGTCGTGAGTTATGTGATCAACGATGGACCGCGGCCGGTGGCGGCCGCGACGCGGGCCCGGGTGCTGGCCGCCGTCGAGGAGCTGGGGTACCGGCCGAACCGGGTCGCGCAGGCGATGGCCCGGCGGCGCACCGACCTCATCGGCATGGTCGTGCCGGACGCCCGCCAGCCCTTCTTCGCCGAACTCGCGCACACCGTGGAACGCGCGGCCGCCGAGCGCGGGCGGCTGCTGCTGATCGGCAACTCCGACTACGCCGACGAGCGCGAGGCGCACTACATCCGCGCCTTCCTCGGCATGCAGGTGGACGGCCTGATCCTGGTCACCCAGGACCCGTCCGCCCCCGGGGTCACCGGCGTGGACGCCACCGAGGGGACGCCGGTCGTCCTGCTGCACCACCGCGCCGAGACCGAGCGCGGGATCGCCGTGGTCGCGGACGACGAGGGCGGCGCCCGCGAGGTCGTCCGCCATCTGCTCGGCCACGGTCACGCCGAGGTGCACTGCTTCGGCGGCACCTTCGCGCTCAGCCCCAGCGACCCGGTGACCGTCCGCACCGCGGGCTGGGCCGCCGCGCTCGCCGGGGCCGGCCTCTCCACCGAGGGCCGGCTGACCGCCGCGCCGTTCGACCGGGTGCGGGCGCACCGCGAGGCGCTCGCGCTGCTGGCGCGCGCCGACCGGCCGTCCGCCGTCTTCTGCGCGACCGACGACCAGGCGATCGGTCTGCTGCGGGCCGCCGACGACCTGGGCCTGCGGGTGCCCGAGGACCTCGCGGTGGCCGGCTTCGACGACATCGCCGAGGCGGTGATCGCCGGCCCGCCGCTGACCAGCGTGGCCACCGCCCAGGCGGAGATGGCGCGCGCCGCCGTCGACCTGGTGCTGAGCGCGGGTGCCGACGGCGGGCCGGCCCCGGCCCCCGGGGCCCGGACGTTCCCGGCCCGGATGGTGCTGCGCCGCTCCTGCGGCTGCCCCGGGGACTGACCCGCCGGGCCCGGGGCCGGGCCGGTCAGATCCCGGCCCGGGTGAGCCGGCGGAAGACGACGGCCACCACCAGGGCGGTGAGCACCAGCAGCAGACCGGCCTCGACGAGCTGGATCGGCACGAGGTGCGACACCGGGTGGTACCGCCCCCAGGAGGTGGGCGCCGCCGCACAGACGTCGGCCACCGGCAGGCATTCGTCGGACGTCATCCTGGTGCCGTCCGCGAGCACCACCCCGTGCTCCACCAGCCAGGCGTTGGTGGGCTGGGCGAAGCCGCCCAGGGTGTTGTTGTACGGCTGCTCCTGGTCGACCAGCGGCCAGAGCGAGGGCCGCAGCATGATCATCGCGGTGTGGGCGAGCGCCACCGCCGCGCCGCTCGCCAGCACGGCGGCGACGGTGCGCCGCAGCAACTGTCCGACCAGCACGCCCAGCGCCAGGCCGAACAGCGACCAGGCGACGGGGACCACGCCGAGCACGGGGTAGGTGAACCCCTGGAACGGCGGGTCGAAGGCCCCGAAGGCCCCCCGCCGGTGCACGATGTCCGACCACCACACCCAACTGGTCAGCCCGGCCACCAGGGTGGACAGCAGCAGCACGGCGGCGCCCGGGACGGCGAGCCGGGCCGCCAGCCAGCGGCCCGGGCTGACGGACTGCGCCAGCACCATCCGCAGGGTGCCGCGCTCGTACTCCTGGGCGAGCAACGGCCCGCCGAGGAAGGTGCCGAGCAGGACCGGGACGGCCGTGACGGCCGGCTGCAGGATGTCCGTGAAGGCCCGGAGCAGCAGCTCCAGCCGGCCGTACTGCACCCGGCACTCAAGGCCCCAGCTCTCCCCGGAGTCGCAGCCGGTCCGCGTCATCAGCTCGGCCCGGTCCTGGATGAGGACATGCAGGGCGATCAGGACCAGCACGGTGAGGAGCGCCGGAACGGCCATCGTCCGCACCGCCACCCGGCTCTGCTGCCACGACAGCCAGAGCACGCCGCGCGGCCCCCGGGGGCGGCGGGCGGTCGCGGGCCGTCCGGCCGTCCGGTCCGCGGGCGCCGGGGCGGGCGGGCCGGTCAGGGTGCTGGTGCTCATGCGGCGGCCTCGCGATCGGGGGCGGTGACGGGGGTCCGGACCGGGGTGCGGAGGTAGGCCAGCAGCAGTTCCTCCAGGCTCGGCCGGGTCGACTCCCACGGGCCGTCCACCGGTTCGCCGGTGTGCAGCAGCGCGGTGACCTGGCGGCCCCGGACCCGCCGCTCCACGGTGGTGCCGGCGGGCAGTTCGGCCCCGTCGGCGGCGCCGACGAGCAACCGGTGGCCGTCGAGGATCTCCTCCAGGTCTCCGGCCAGCCGGATCCGGCCCGCCTGGACCAGCAGCAAGTGGTCGATGACGCCGTCGAGTTCGGGCAGGATGTGGGAGGAGACCAGGATGGTGGTGCCGCGTTCGGCGGCCTCGGCCATCAGCACGCCCATCAGTTCGTGGCGGGCGAGCGGGTCGAGGTCGGCCATCGGCTCGTCGAGCAGGAGCAGTTCGGGGCGCTTGCCGAGGGCGAGCGCGAGCGCGACCCGGGTGCGCTGGCCGCCGGAGAGCGAGCCGACGCGCGCGCCCAACGGCAGCTCGCCCATGTCGATGACCCGTCGGGCGGCCTCCTCGTCCCACCCGGGGTTGAGCTCGCGCCCGAGGCGCAGCGTGCCCGCCACCGTGAACGAGGGGTAGAGCGGCTTCTCCTGGGTGACGTAGCCGACCCGCGCACGGGACTCCGGAGTGCTCGACGTCTCGCCGAACACCCGCAGTTCGCCCTCGGTCGGCTCGATCAGCCGGGCGGCCAGGGTGAGCAGGGTGCTCTTCCCCGCCCCGTTGGCGCCGACCACGCCGCAGATCCGGCCGGCCGGGACGGTGAAGTGGCAGTCGCGCAGGGCCCATCGGTCACCCCGGTAGCGCTTGCCCAGCCCCACGGCCTCGACGGCCGGCCGCTCCTCCGCCGGTGTCGCGTCCGGTCCGGTTGTCACGTCCGTCATGCGGTCCCCCCACCCTCCCTAGTCCGTTGCGGCCGGGCCCACCGGCCCGGCCGGCCCGTGCGGCGTCCCGGGGACGCCGGATGCGAAGCGCTGCTCCAGCACGGAGGCCAGCAGCGCGGTGATGTCCTCGCGGTCGAGTCCGGCCGCGCGGGCCTCGTCGACCCAGCCCACCAGCCCCGCCCGCAGCGGCCCGTCGGCGGCCGCCTCGGGCCGGGCGAGCGAGCGGCGGACGAAGGTGCCGAGCCCCGGCCGGGGTTCGACCAGCCCCTCGCGCTCCAGCTCGCGGTAGGCCTTCAGCACGGTGTTCGGGTTGATCGCGGTCTGCTCGACCACCTCCCGGGCGGTCGGCAGCTTGTCCCCGGGCTGGAGCACACCGAGCCGCAGCGCCTGCTTGGTCTGCTGCACGATCTGCTGGTAGGTGGAGACGCCGCTGCGCCGCTCGATGCGGTACTCGATCACACCCGCAACACCCTTTCACTAGGTCATTAGTGGAATCGTGGCGAACCTCGGCGCCGTGGTCAAGTCGGACCCGGGGGGTCCGGGGCCCGCGGGGCTCACGGACGGCGCAGCAGCCGCAGGTCGCCGTCCTCCACGACCCGCCGGTAGCCCAGCTCCCCGTACCGGCCGAGCATCCGGACGGTGTCCTCGATCGCGCAGGGTGCGTGCACGCTGGGGTCGGCCAGGTCGACGACCACCCACTGCGGCCCGTCCTGCAGCGCGTCGGCGAGCGGTGGCGCCGGTTCGCGGCAGACCAGGCCGACCGTGGTCCGCCCGGCCAACTGTGCGGCGAGGCGGTTGGACGCGGCCACGGTCGCGCCGTCGGGTATCCGTTCGAGCAGCTCCCGGGTCCGCGCCAGGCGGGGCGAGGTACCCCAGGCCCCGGGGGCGGCGAGCTCGTGCAGCGGGTAGACCGGGAGCGTCACGGCGGCGACCAGGCCGGCGGCCACCAGGGCGCGCCGGGCCCGGCGGACGGCCGCGGCGGGGGACGGGGCAGGGGAAGGGCCGTCCGGGGCGGGGGAAGGGCCGTCCGGCACGGGGGAAGGGCCGTCCGGCGCGCACCGGTGGCCGCCGGGGCGGGCGAAGGCGCCGGTCCGGTCGAGGGCGTCCACCAGGGCCGCCAGCAGCAGCGGCATCAGCACCGCGCTGTAGTGGTACCCCACGCCCCAGTAGTGCGGGTTGTCGGCGATCAGCCGCCAGCCCAGGGTCGGCACGCAGAGCAGCGCCAGCGGTGACCGCAGCCCGAGGAACCCGGCGGTCGCGGCGGCCAGGCCGAGCAGCAGCCACTTCAGCGGCGGCCAGACCAGCCGCACCGCCGTCTCCCACGGCGCACCGGCGGCCTCCCCCGCACCCACCTGCCCCCAGTAGGCGAAGTCACCGCCGGGGTTGAAGGACGGCAGCACCACCAGCATGGTCAGCGCCGTCGCGGCCAGACCGAAGAGCGCCACCCCGAAGCCCAGCGCCCGGATCCCGCTCCCGCGCGCCGCCCGTGCGCAGACCAGCGCCCCGACGACGGCCACCGTCAGCCCGAGGTCCTCCTTCACCAGCACCAGCGGCAGCGCCCAGAGCACCGCCGCGACCGGCCGCCCCCGCCCCAGCGCGGTGGCCGCGAAGGCCAGCAGCGGCACGGCGAACGCGATCTCGTGGAAGTCGTCGGCCACCGCCTCGACGATCCCCCAGGACACCCCGGTCAGGCAGCCGACGGCGCCGGCCAGTCGCGGGCCGCCGACCCGGTAAGCCCACCGGCTCAGCGGCACCACGGCCAGTGCCATCAGCACCGCCTGGGCGACCAGCAGCGTCACGGCGCTCGGGAACACCCGGTAGAACGGGGCGAGGGTGGCGAGCAGCGGGTGGAAGTGGTCGCCGAGCAGGTGGTAGCCGGGACCCTTGAGCAGCACGACCGGCGCCCGCCCGTCCGCGTAGGCCCGCACCGCCTGCTCGAAGATGCCCAGGTCGTAGGCCTGGGTCAGCATGCGCCGGTGCCGGTTGACGGCGACGCAGGAGTAGAGCACGGCGAACAGCCCGGCGAGCCCCCAGGACAGCACCCGGGGACGCCGGAGGGAGCGGAGCACCGCGCGGAGCACCCACATGAACAAACCACCCTTCCACTATTGAATTAGTGAAAGGGTGGTGGAAGCCCGGAGCGGCCGTCAACCCCGGCCGGACCGGACCGGGGGGTACCCCGCCCCGCACAGGGGGGTCAACCCCCCTACCGGGAAGGGGGTTTCTCCGGTTCCGGGGCGCCCGGCCGGCCGCCAGACTTCCTGCCATGAGCCCACAGTCCACGGCCCTGCCGTCCCCCGTTCCGGCCGCACCGCCGCGCCGCGACCCGGACGGCAGCGATTTCGCCCAGCTCACCCGCCGCATAGCCGAGGAGGCGCTGCTCGACCGCCGCCCCGGCTACTACGCGATCCGCTTCGGCGTCACGCTGGCCGCGTTCGCGGGCGGCTGGTACGCCCTGTTCGCCCTGGGCGACAGCCCGCTGCAGCTCGCACTGGCCGCCGCCATGGCCGTTGTCTTCGGCCAACTGGGGCTGCTGGCCCATGATCTGGCGCACCGCCAGGTCTTCGCCGACCGGCGGCGCAGCGAGCTCGGCGGGCGGATCGTCGCCAATCTGCTGATGGGCATGAGCTACGGCTGGTGGATGAACAAGCACACCCGCCACCACGCCAATCCCAACCACGAGGGCCGGGACCCGGACGTCGCGCCCGACATCGTGGTCTGGTCCCAGCAGCAGGCCCGGCAGGCGCGCGGGGTCCCCCGGTTCATCGGGCGGCGGCTGGCGTTCCTGTTCGTCCCGCTGCTCCTCCTGGAGGGCCTCAACCTCAGCTACAACAGCTTCCGGGCGCTCCGCAGCCCCTCCCTGAAGCGCCGCCGCCTGGAGGGCGCCCTGCTGGTCCTGCACTTCGCGGCGTACTTCGGGACCGTCTTCGCCGCGCTGCCGGCCGGGCGGGCGGTCGCCTTCCTCGCGGTCCACCAGGCCCTGCTCGGCGTCTACCTGGGCTGCGTCTTCGCGCCGAACCACAAGGGCATGCTGATGGTGACGCCGGAGATGCGGCTGGACTTCCTCCGCCGGCAGGTGCTGACCTCGCGCAACGTCCGCGGCAACCCGGTCCTGGACACGCTGATGGGCGGCCTCAACTACCAGGTGGAGCACCACCTCTTCCCCAGCATGCCGACCCCGGCGCTCCCCCGGGCCGCCCGGATCACCCGCCGGTTCTGCGCGGAGAAGGGCATCCCGTACCACGAGACCGGGCTGCTCCGCTCCTACCGCGAGATCTTCGCCCACCTCCACCGCACCGGCGAGCCGCTGCGCGCGGACCACTGAGCGCGGACCACCGAGCGCCGACCACTGAGCGCGGGCCGCCGGGGCCACGCCCCGGCGGCATAGGGTCTGTCTCTTGGATTTTGTCGGATCAGGCCGCGGCGTCTGGGTGCGTGCATCGCAAGGCGGAGGAGGGAGCCACTGCGGTGGGGGCACCTCCCGGCCGCCAGGCTGGGGGCCATTGGCGACCGACGACAACGCGGCGAGGTGCGTGCCCAGACGCCGCGGACCCGGCAAGGATCCAAGAGACAGACCCTAGACGAGTTCGGCGGCGAGCAGGTCCATCAGGAGGTTGTCGTGCCAGCTGCCGTCGGAGCCGCGCTCGTACTGGCGCATCACGCCCACGGGGCGGAAGCCGACCTTCTCGTAGCAGCGGATCGCCGGGGCGTTGTCGGCCGCCGGGTCGATGACCAGCCGGTGGAAGCCGTGGTGGCCGATCAGGTGGCGGGCCAGGGTGCGGACGGCGTCGGTGCCGTAGCCGCGGCCGTGGCGGGCCGGGTCGAGGTAGATGTCCAGGCCCGCGTGCCGGTACTCGTCGTCGTCGTTGGCGTACCACTGGACGGCGCCGGCGATCCGGCCCTCGGCCTCGATGACGAAGGTCTCGGTGCCGGACTCGGCGAGATCGGTGGTGACGGCGTCGGTGAGGTCGTCACCACCGCGCCAGCGGGCGTAGACCTCGGGGGTGCGGCGGATGGCGACCAGCGCCGGGATGTCCTCGGTGGCGGCCGGGCGGAGCGTGACGTGCGAGCCGTGCAGAATCGTCCCCATACCAGCGGATGCTTCCACGGAACGCCCCGTTCGGCGAACCGTTTTCGGCTTTGCGCGCACCGCCTCCCACCAGGGATGATTCGCCGTCGTGATACGTCTGCTGATCTTCCTCCTCTTCGTGGCGGGCTACGTCGTCTACCGGATCGTCCGCCGCAGGCGGCATCTGAAGTGGGCCCGCGAAGGCTTCGATCCGGCGGCCTACGGGATGCCGCCGCGCGATCGCCTCGACGCCGGCCGGGCCGGGCCGCCGCCCCCGCTGGAGCGGCGGCAGCGCTCGCAGGCGATCGCCGACGCGGCCTGGGCCGGGGACTGGCGCCCGGCGGCCGCCTACGTCGCCGAGGCCGGCGACCACTGGGACGAGCGGTGGTCGCGGCTGGACCTGCTGGCGGCGATCGCCGCCGACGGCGACGGCTGGCTGGGCGCCTGGCGCTCCGCCGAGCCCGGCAACTGCGACGCCGCCACCCTGGAGGCGAAGCTGATGGTGCGCCGCGCCTGGGAGGTGCGCGGCTCCGGTTACCGGCACGAGGTCGGCGACGACGCGATCGAGGCGTTCCGCGAGCTGCTGCCCGCCGCGATCGAGGCGGCCCGCCGGGCGGCCCTGCTGGACCCGGCGAACCCGGGCCCGTGGGTGGTGATCGTGACGGCGGCGCGCGGGGCGCAGTTCACCCCGGAGCGGTTCCAGGAGGCCTGGGAGGAGCTGGTGAGGCGCGCCTGGTACCACTACGAGGGCCACTGGCAGGCCCTGCAGTACTGGTGCGGGAAGTGGTTCGGCTCCGACAAGCAGATGCTGGCCTTCGCGGAGCGGGCCATGGACGCGGCCCCGCCCGGGAGCCCGCTCGGCGGGATCTACCTGCACGCCCTCGCCGAGCTGGAGGAGCGCCGCAGCAGTGCCTCCACGATCGCGGCGGACCGGACCAGGTGGCGCGTCGAGAACCTCGCCGCCCAGCTGCGGCTGGTCCGGCCGGACGACGAGCGGATGCCGCCGCTGCGGCACCTGCTGGCGCACTTCGCCGGCGAGGTGGAGGCGTACGACGTCGCGCTGGAGCAGTTCCGGGCGATCGGGCCGTGGTGCGGGGCGCGGCCGTGGACCGCGCAGGACGACCCGGTGGCGGCGTTCGACGTGGCCCGCGCGCTGGCGGTGAAGCGGGCCGGGGCGCAGCCGCTGGCGGCCGAGCTGCGGCCGGCGAAGAACGCCGGGGCGGGACAGGGGCTGTAGGCCCGGGGAGGGGCGCTCCCCGCGTCGTGCCCCTCCCCCAGCCTCCGACGGCCGCCACCGGCCTCCGACGGCTCAGAAGGTCTCGACCGGCAGGCCGGCCCCGGCCCAGTCCTGGATGCCCTCGCGGTACTTGCGGACGTTGGTGTAGCCGAGCGCGGTCAGCCGGTCGGCGACCTGGCCGCTGTTGGGGCAGGCCTCGTTGGAGCAGTAGGTGACGATGGCGGCGTCGCGGTCCGGGAGCAGCCCGGGCGCGAGGCGGTCGACGTCGGCCCGGACGAGCTCGATCGCGCCGGGCAGGTGCTGCTGGGCGTAGTAGTCGCCGCCGAGGGTGTCCACGACGGTGACGGAGCCGGTCTCGATGGCGGCGGCCAGTTCGTCCCGGGTGATGAGTGCGGTCATGCTGCGGCCTCCTGGGGCTGCGCAAGGATTCGGACTATAGTCCGCTTATGACTCAGGACAGTACCGGACCGCAGTCCGCTTACGCAATGCCCACTCCGGCCCCGGACGGTCCCGTGCCGCTGGAGCTGCTGCGCACCCCGCCGCCCGTCGAACGCGCCGACGCCGCCCGCAACCGGGCCGCGGTGCTGGAGGCGGCGGCGCGGCTGTTCGCCGAACACGGGGTGGAGTCGGTCTCCATGGACCAGGTGGCCGCCGCGGCCGGCGTCGGCAAGGGCACCCTCTTCCGCCGCTTCGGCGACAAGGCCGGGCTCGGCGCGGCCCTGCTGGACGCGCGCGAGCGGGCGCTGCAGGACGCGGTCCTGCGCGGGCCGGCACCGCTCGGGCCGGGGGCTCCGGACGCCCCGGCCGGGAGCGGGGCACGGCTGGCGGCGTTCGTCACCGCCTATCTGGACTACCTGCTGGAACACCTGGACCTGGTCCGGATGTCCGAGACGGCCGGCCGGGGCTCGCGCTACCGCATCGGCGCCTACCGGTTCTGGCACCGGCACGTCACGCTGCTGCTCGGCGCGGGCGGGCCCGGCGGGGATCCCGAGCACGACGCGCACGCCCTGCTGGCGGCCCTGGCGGCCGAGCACGTGTCCGCCCTGCTCCCGGAGCTGGGCGAGGAACGGATCCGGGCGGGAGCACTGCGGCTCGCCGCCCGGCTGGTGTGAACGCCCGGCCGGTGCGGGCGCCCGGCGTCAGCTCTCCGGCCCGTACGCCCCGAAGCCGCGGCACACCAGGCCGTCGCGGAAGGTCAGCGCCTCCGCGACGGCCACCCCGCGCTCGTTGCGGTAGTCGATCACGATCGTGTCGACCGAGACCCGCACCGAGTCCAGGGTGAAGCGCAGTTCGGGCAGCAGCGCGAGCGCCTTGCTCCAGTACGCGCGCAGCGCCTCCTTGCCGCGCACCTCCCCCGACGGCTCCCCGAGGAAGGTGACGACCCGGGGCGAGACGAAGACGACGTCCTCGGTGTAGTGCGCGAGAACGCCCTCCAGGTCGCGGGCGTTCCACACCGCCACCCACTCCTCGGCGAACCGCCGTGCGAAAGCATGATCGATGGTCATGCCGCCATCCTGCCGCTACGGAGCCGGCTCGGGGAGCGCATCGGTGGAACGGAGCGGGGCGAGGACGAACGGCAGGTACTCGGGCTCGCAGCCGATCAGGACGGTGGCGTCGCCGTCCCGGCACTCGACGAGGTACCAGGAGCGCAGGACCGCACGCGGGTCGCCCGAGCTGCGGGGCCGGACGGCGACCACCTCCAGGGCGGCGACGGGGAGCGCGACGGGGAGCAGCTCGGCGGGCGCGTCCTCCCCCTGGGGCCGGTGGGTGCGGCTCAGCTGCAGCGAGGTGGGGGTCGCGTGCAGGAAGGCCCCGGCCGGGTCGCAGTAGGGCAGCTTGCCGAAGACCTTGGCCTCGAACCGCGCCGGCTCGCCGAAGTGGAACGAGGCGTGCATCCGGTCGACCTCGGGGTCACGGCCACGGCGCAGGGACAGCAGGTCGGCCACGGCGTCCGGCACCAGGTCGAGCAACAGTTCACCGATCATGCGGGTATTCGATCATGGAGTGGCGGGCCCCGGTGGCCGGTCCGGAAATCCCCCGCGAGAATTTTCCGGGTCGGCTGTCGAAACGGCCGCCGCCCGTTCGACGCAGGGGTGAGCGGCGGGGAGAGGCCCCGCCCGCACACCGACGAGGAGTGAGCCGTCATGCCGCGTTTCCTGTCACTGATCCGCATCAACGAGGAGCAGGCCTCCGAGTTCGCGTCCGACCCCGGCTTCGAGGAGCGGATGGGGGCGCTGTTCGAGGAGATCACCAAGGCCGGGGTGATGCTGGACACCGCCGGGCTGCTGCCCACCAAGGAGGGCACCCGGCTGCTCTGGGAGGGCGGGAAGGTGAACTGCACCGACGGCCCGTTCACCGAGACCAAGGAGGTCGTGGGCGGCTACGCCCTGCTCCAGTGCAAGGACAAGGCGGAGGCCGTCGAGTGGACCCGGCGCTTCCTGGAGACGCACCCGGCGCACTGGACCGTGGGCGCCGAGCTGCGGCAGATCGACGAGGCCGCCACGCCGCCGGAGGCGTGACCGCCGGGGCGGTGGTTTGCCGCCGCGGGCGGCGGCTGCTCTGATGGGTGATCGTGACGGAGCGCGACGCGGGGACGGCGGGGACGGCGCGGTCGGCGGGTGCCGCGGAGACGGCCAGGACGGTCGAGACCGTCTTCCGGATCGAGTCGGCGCGGATCATCGCGGGGGTCGCCCGGATCGTGCGCGACGTCGGCATCGCCGAGGAACTGGCGCAGGACGCGCTGGTCGCGGCCCTGGAGCAGTGGCCCGGGTCGGGCGTCCCGGACCGTCCGGGCGCCTGGCTCATGGCCACCGCCAAGCACCGCGCGGTCGACCTGGTCCGCCGCCGCGAGACGTATGCGCGCAAGCTCGCCGAGGTCGGGCGGACGCTGGAGGACGTCCCGCCGCCCGAGCCGTCCGGGCCGGACGACATCGACGACGACCTGCTGCGGCTGATCTTCACCGTCTGCCACCCGGTGCTGCCGGCGCAGTCCCGGATCGCACTCACCCTGCGGCTGCTCGGCGGGCTGACCACGGCGGAGATCGCCCGGGCCGTCCTCTCCGCCGAGCCGACCGTGGCCCAGCGGATCGTGCGCGCGAAACGGACCCTGGCGCAGGCCGGGATACCGTTCGAGGTCCCGTACGGTCAGGAGCGGGCGGCCCGGCTCTCCTCCGTGCTGGAGGTCATCTACCTGATCTTCAACGAGGGCTACGCCGCGACCGCCGGGGACGACCTGCTGCGGCCCGCGCTGTGCGAGGACGCGCTGCGCCTGGCCCGGGTGCTGGCCGCGCTGATGCCCGCGGAACCGGAGGCGCACGGGCTGGCGGCGCTGCTGGAGTTCCAGGCCTCCCGCACGGCCGCCCGCACCGGTCCGGGGGGCGAGCCCGTCCTGCTCGCCGACCAGGACCGCACCCGCTGGGACCGGCTGCTGATCAGGCGCGGGCTCGCCGCCCTGGGCCGGGCGGGCACCGGGCCGTACTCCGTGCAGGCCGCGATCGCCGCCTGTCACGCCCGGGCCGTGCGGTACGAGGACACCGACTGGGCGGCCATCGCCGCGCTCTACGGCCGGCTGATGGCGCTGACGCCCTCGCCGGTGGTGGAGCTCAACCGGGCCGTGGCGCTGTCGATGGCCGAGGGGCCGGCGGTGGCGCTGGAGGTGGTCGACGCACTGGCCGCGGAGCCGGCGCTGCGCGGCTACCACCTGCTGCCGAGCGTCCGGGGCGAACTGCTGGCCCGGCTGGGGCGGGGCGCCGAGGCGCGGGCGGAGTTCGAGCGGGCGGCGGCGCTCACCCGCAACGTCCGGGAGCGGGATCTGCTGCGCGCCAAGGCGGCGGAGGCGGCCGAGGCGGCAGCAGCCCGGACGGACGAGGGTCGGGATTCGGCGGGCTAGCGGCCCGGAGGGCTGAGGGTTCGAGGGAGCTGAGGGTTCGAGGGATTCGAGGGGTGGCAGGGTCGAGGGGGTTCCGGGGGTTCTGAGCGCTCGGGGCGCTCAGAGGGCGTCGTCGAGGCGCAGCCGGGCGCTGACCAGACCGAGGCCGTCGGCGAGCACGGTCAGCTGCTCCCGGCTGAGCACGTCGATGAGCAGTTCGCGGACCAGGGCGACGTGCCCGGGGGCCGCCTCGCGCAGCATCTCGCTGCCCTGATCGGTGAGTTCGGCGAAGACCCCGCGCACGTCGCTGGGACAGGAGCGGCGGCTGACCAGGCCCATCTTCTCCAGCTGGGTGACCTGGTAGGTCAGCCCGCTCTTGGAGGTGACCAGCTTGTCCGCCAGCTCGGTCATGCGCAGCGAGCCGGCCGGGGCGGCGGAGAGGTGGACGAGGATCTCGTACTGGGTGTGGGAAAGGCCCGATTCCTCCTTGAGCTGGCGTTCCAGGCGGCGGTTGAGGAGGTTGCTCGCGGTGACGAAACTCCGCCAGGCGGCCATCTCCTCCTCGTCGAGCCACCGGGGCTCGTACGAGGAGGCGGCGGAGGGGGGCGCCGAAGGTGCGGACGAGGTGGAGGGCATGGGGTGATCGTACTCCCATTGTTCAAATTCGAACAAAGGTGTACGGTCGAAGCAATGGTGTTCAAATTTGAACTACCCCACCCGCCGAGGCCCGCCACCGAGGGCCGGAGGAGAAGAGCCGCCATGAGCACCGCCGCACCCGAGCGCATGCCCGCCCTCTACCTGTCGCACGGCGCGCCGCCGCTCGCCGACGACCCCGTCTGGCCCAAGGAGCTGGCCGCCTGGTCCGCCGACCTGCCGCGCCCGAAGGCGATCCTGATGGTCTCCGCGCACTGGGAGGAGGCCCCGCTCGCGCTCGGCGCCGTCACCACCGTGCCGCTGGTCTACGACTTCTGGGGCTTCCCCGAGCACTACTACGGCGTCCAGTACGCCGCCCCCGGCGCACCGGAGCTCGCCGAGCGCGTGCGCAAACTGCTGCGCGCCCCCGGCACGCCGGTCCAGGACATCCCCGACCGTGGGCTCGACCACGGCGCCTACGTCCCGCTGGTGGAGATGTTCCCGGAGGCGGACGTGCCGGTCCTCCAGGTCTCCATGCCGACCCTGGACCCGCAGCGGCTGCTGGAGATCGGCCGCCGGCTCGCCCCGCTGCGCGACGAGGGCGTGCTGATCGTCGGCAGCGGCTTCTTCACCCACAACCTGCGGGCGCTCAGCCGCGACGGCCGGGTGACCTCGGTGATGGCCGAGTTCGACGACTGGGGGCGGCGCGCCCTGGCGGCCCAGGACCTCGACGCACTGCTCGACTTCGAGCAGAAGGCCCCGGCCGGCCGGCTCGCCCACCCGCGCACCGAGCACTTCGCCCCGCTGTTCGTCACGCTCGGCGCGGCGGAGCACGAGCTGGGCAGCCAGCGCTCGGTGATCGACGGGTTCTGGATGGGCCTGGCGAAGCGCTCGATCCAGATCGGCTGACGGCCGAGGGCCGGCGGCGACCGGCAGCCGTCGGGAGGGCGGCGTTCGGAGCGCCCGGCCGTTCAGAGCGCGCAGCAGGTGAAGCGCTCGCCGATGTGCTCCGGCTGCTCGATCTCGTCGACCAGCGCCACCGCGTAGTCCGGCACCGAGATCCGGCTCTCCCCCTCGGCGTCGGTGAGCAGTTGCTCCAGCCCGGTGCGGTAGCGGCCGGTGCGCGCCCCCGGGCCGATGTGGGCGGCCGGGCTGAGCACCGTCCAGCGCACGTCGGTGACCGTCCGGTAGTACGCCAGGGCGTCGCCGTGCGCGTGCATGATCTGCAGCACCGCCTCCGGCAGGCCCGGGGCGTCCCAGACCCGGGTCCCGGGCGCGGTCTCCAGGCTGCCCGCGCCGCCGACCGCGAGCAGCCGGGGCGCCTCGCCGCCGAGCCGGCGCAGCCCCTCCACCAGGCTCCTCGCGGCCGGTTCGATCAGCGCCAGGTGGCCCGGGCCGTCACCGCCGCCGACCGCGCTCACCAGGGCGTCCTGCCCGGCGGCGACCCGGGCCACGTCCGCCCGGTCCAGCACGTCCCCGGCCTCGACGGACACCTCCCCCGGGTGGCGCGCGGCGTCGAACCGGGCCGGGTCGCGGACGACCGCCGTCACCCGGTGGCCGCGCGCGGCGGCCTCCGTGACGACGGCGCTGCCGATGGTGCCGTTGGCGCCGAGCACGGCGATCCTGGCCATGGGGTACCTGCCTGTTCTCCGGGAACCGGGTGCGGACGGGGCCGGGTGGGGATCCGGAGCCAGCAGTAGCACCCGGGGCGGGCGGGGCCCTGGCGGACACGCGGGAGCGGATGAGACGGTGGCCCGATGACCGACCGACCGTTGAACGGTGATGACGTCCGGGCCGCGCTCGGCGAGCTGACGGCCGTGCTCGGCCCGGCGGCGGCCGGGGCCGCCGGCACCCGCTGGGACGCGCCCGCCGGACCGCTGGAGTGGAGCTGCCGGGAGACCGCCGCCCACATCGCCCACGACCTGCTCGCCTACGCCGGCCAGCTCGCCGCCCGGCCCGGTGACCGCTATCTGCCCATGGACCTGACCGTGCGCCCGGAGGCCGGGCCGGCCGAGGTGCTCACCGTGGTCACGGCCTGCGCGCACCTGCTGGCCACCGCCCTGGACGCGGCGCCGCCCGAGCTGCGGGCGTACCACTTCGGGCCGTGCGACCCGGCCGGGTTCGCCGCGATGGGCGTCACCGAGACCCTGCTGCACACCCATGACATCACCCTCGGGCTCGGCCTGGAGTGGCGGCCCGCGGAGCGGCTCACCGCGGCCGCGCTGGCCCGGCTCTTCCCCGACGCGCCGGCCGGCGACCCGGTGGACGTGCTGCTGTGGTGCACCGGCCGCGGGGAGCTCGACGGCCGCCCGCGCCGGACCTCGTGGCGCTGGCGGGCGGCCGTCGGGTAGCGGCCGGCGTCAGGAGGTGGCGAGCCGCTCGGCGGCGCTGCGCTCGACGCAGAACTCGTTGCCCTCGATGTCCAGGAGGGTCGCCCAGCCCTTGCCGTCCGGGGTGCGGTGGTCCTCGAACAGCGTCGCCCCCAGGCCGAGGAGGCGCTCCACCTCCTCGTCCCGGGTGCGGTCCTGCGGCTGGAGGTCCAGGTGGACCCGGTTCTTGGCGGTCTTGCCCTCGGGCACCCGGATGAGGAGCAGCGAGGCGCCGGCCGAGTCGACCAGCACCTCGTCGTCCCCCGGCCCGTCGTCCTCGCCCAGGGTGCCGTCCAGGGCCTTCGCCCAGAACTGCGCCAGGGCGTAGGGGTCGGCGCAGTCGATCGTCACGTGTCGCACGAGAGAAGTCATGACGATCACCCTGACCCCGATCGCCGCCCGGGTCCACCCGTTATCCGGCGTTCCCGGCGGGCGCGGCGTTCCCGGCGGGCCGGCTGTGCCAGTGGCCGTCGACCGGGTGGCGCGGCGGGGCGGCCGGGACGAGGGCCTCGAACGGGTAGCCGGCCTTCTCCGCCACCCGGCACGACGCCGCGTTGTCCCCCTCGTGGAAGAGGTCCAGCCGGAGCAACCCGTCGGCGGCGAAGGTCTCCGCCGCCCAGGCGGTGAGCGCCGCCAGCGCGCGCGGGGCCACGCCCCGGCCGCGCGCGGCGGCGGCCGTCCAGTAGCCCACCTCGGAGCCGGCGCTGCCCGGGGCGCCGCGCTTGAGCACGACCTGGCCGACCAGCGCACCTCCCTCCAGGACCGCGAAGGAGTACCGGCTGCCCTCCGCCCGGCTCCGGTCCTCGGCCGCCAGCCAGCGGGCGGCGTCGTCCGGGCCGGTCACCCGGTTGCGGACGTAGCGGCGCAGCACCGGGTCGCGGTGGACCTCGATCAGGGCGCTCGCGTCCTGCGCCCGGAAGGGTCTCAGCAGCAGTCCCCCGGCGGTCGGCGCGGCCGTCACCGCAGGCCCTCCCAGCCCCAGCGCGGGGTGGGCCCCGGCTCGCCGAGGTCGGTGCCGGCCGGGGAGGCGGAGACGTCCTCGGCGATCCTGGTGCCCCAGTCGAAGTACTCCAGGACGCGGGCCCGCAGCAGTGCGTCCTCGGGCAGTTCCGCGCGCACCGCCTCGGCCATCAGCTCCATCCAGCGCAGCCGCTGCTCCTCGGTGATCGCGAGGCCGAGATGGGCGCGGAGCAGCGCCCGGTGGCCGCCGAGGTCGGTGGTGAAGCGGTCCGGGCCGTCGAACACCTCGGCCAGCCAGACGGCGACGTGCTCGACGTGGGTGGGCGTGAACCGGGCGAAGACCGGCGCGAGCAGCGGATCGGCGAGCACGCCCCGGTAGAAGGTGTCGCTCAGCCGTCTCAGGGCGTCCAGGCCCCCGATCGCGTCGTACAGGCTGCCGGAGCGGTGGTCGGTCATCGGTGTCTCTCCCCCGTGGGCGGATCTCCTGCCACCTTTCCTAGCAGCGCGACGCCCGGCCCGCCCCCTCCGGACCCCCTGTTCGCGGCCGGCTCACCAACCGGATCCGGTGGCTCCGCTCCGGTGCGGTCCCGGGCCCGCGCCGTGGTGGGCGCCCCCGCCCGGGTGACACCCCCGATCGGGGGTGTGCAGGGAGCGGCGGGCGGAGGACAGTGGGGCCATGCAGATTCCACTCTCCGTGATGGACTTCCTCGACCGGGCCGAGCTGGTCTACGGCGACCGGGTCGGCATCGTCGACGAACCGGTGCAACCGGCCGAGCCCTGGACCGATCTGACGTACCGTCGGATCGCCCGGCTGGCGCGGGCGCAGGCGGCCGGGCTGGACCGCCTCGGCGTCGGCCCCGGTGAACGGGTCGCGATCGTCTCGCACAACTCGGCGCGGTTGCTGACCTCGCTGTTCGGCGTGAGCGGGCACGGCCGGGTGCTGGTGCCGGTGAACTTCCGGCTCAAGGCCGAGGAGGTGTCGTACATCGTCGAGCAGAGCGGCGCCTCGGTGCTGCTGGTCGACCCGGAGCTGGCCGAGCCGCTGGCCGGGGTGGTCGCCAAGCACACGTTCGTGATCGGGTCGGACAGCGATGCGCTGCTGTACGACTTCGGGACCGCGCCGCGCCGGTACGCGATCGACGAGAACGACACCGCGACCGTCAACTACACCAGCGGAACCACCGCCCGCCCCAAGGGCGTTCAGCTCACCCACCGCAACATCTGGCTGAACGCGACGCTGATGGCCCTGCACTTCGGGGCGAGCGACCGGGACGTCTACCTGCACACCCTGCCGATGTTCCACGCCAACGGCTGGGGCCTGCCGTTCTCGCTCACCGGGCTCGGCGCGCAGCACGTGGTGCTGCGGAAGGTGGACGGCGCCGAGATCCTGCGCCGGGTCGAGCGGCACGGGGTGACCTTCCTGTGCGGCGCGCCGGCGGTGGTGCAGATGGTGCTGGACGCGGCGGCCGAGTGGGACGGTCCGGTTCCCGGCCGGGACCGGGTGCGGATGGTGGTGGCGGGCGCGCCGCCGCCGACCTCGGTGGTGCAGCGGATGGAGTCCGAGCTCGGCTGGGAGTTCATGCAGATCTACGGGCTGACCGAGACCTCGCCGGTGGTGACGGTCAACCGCACCCGCGCCGAGTGGGACGAACTGCCCGCCGAGCAGCGGGCGGAGAAGCTGGTGCAGGCGGGCTCCCCGGCGATCGGCAACCAGGTGCGGGTGGACGAGCAGGGCGAGGTGCTGGTCCGCTCCAACGTCGTCCTGGACGGCTACTGGCAGCAGCCGGAGGCCACCGCCGAGGCGCTGCGGGACGGCTGGTTCCACACCGGCGACGGCGGCGTGCTGACCGACGGCTACCTCACCATCTCGGACCGGAAGAAGGACGTCATCATCAGCGGCGGGGAGAACGTCTCCTCGATCGAGGTGGAGGACTGCCTCTACGACCACCCGTCGGTGGCCGAGGTCGCGGTGATCGGCGTGCCGGACACCAAGTGGGGCGAGACGGTCAAGGCGCTGGTGGTGCTGAAGCCGGGCGCGGAGATCACCGAGGCCGACCTCATCGCGCACTGCAAGCAGCGGCTGGCCGGCTACAAGTCGCCCACCTCGGTGGAGTTCCGGGACGCGCTGCCGCGCACCACCACCGGGAAGCTGCAGAAGTTCCGGCTCCGCGAGCCGTACTGGTCGGGGCGCGAGCGCGGGGTCAACTGATCCGCGCGGCCCGGGGGTTCAGTCGAGCAGGCCGGACTCCCGGGCGGTGACGGCGAGTTCGGTGCGGTTGCGGACGCCGAGCTTGTGCATGGCGCTCTTCAGGTAGCCGGTCACCGTGTTGCAGGTCAGCCCGAGCTGGGCGGCGATCTCCGGGTTGGTCCGGCCGGTCGCCGCCCAGCGGAGCACCTCGTGCTCGCGCCGGGTGAGCGGGACGGCCGGGGGTCTTCGCGCGCCGCCGGCGCCCGTGGCCGGCGGCGGGGCCGCAGCCGGGACCGGGGCCCCGCGCCAGGCGGCGGCTCCGGCGAGGGCCCGGGTGGCGGCCTCGGCGAGCCTGGTCACGGCGGCGATCCGGACGTCCCCGAACGGGACCACCGCGCGCAGCGAGGCGTACACCACGCCGTGCACCGCGCCGTCGTGCAGCAGCGGCACGGTGAGCATCGCGTAGAGGTCCTCCGCGATGACGGCGGCGTCGTAGTGGTGCGAGATGGTGGTGTCGGCGCGGTAGTCGGGCGCCCAGCTGGGCGCCCGTTCGGCCAGCGCCCGGCCGCCGAGGCCGGTGCCGGCCGGCACCGGGAGGTCGTGCAGCAGGTCCGCCCTGGTGCCCGCCCAGTGCCGCAGCACCATGCCCTCCCCGCCGGCCCTGGCCACGCCCGGCTCGGGCACGCCGACCAGGCCGACGTCCGCGCCGCAGTCGGCGATCACCCGGCGGGCGAGGTCGCCGAGCACGGCGTCGCGGACCAGCTCGGCGGCCCGGGCGGCGAGGTCGTCCGGGGTCTCGGCGCTGCTCTTCGACGCGGTCGGGGCGGTCGTCATCGCGCGATTGTCACACGCGGTTCCGGTGGTGGGGAGGGGTCGCGAAGGTGTTCGGTGCGCGTGTCGCGCGCCGTCGTGCGGAGTTCCGGGCGGGCGCGGGCCGGACGGCGTAGGGTGCGGGCGCGAGGTTACCGGCGGGTCACCACCGAGACCTGTCGCACCTCGTCGTGGTTTCCGTTGTTTCCAAGGTTTCCAACCGTTGCGAAGGGGAGATCCATGGCCGATCCGAACGTTCCCGAAGGCTCGCCCGTCCTGGCCGGGCTGCTGGCCGACCTGCGGGACGAGAGCGCGGTGCTGGACGGGCTGGTCGCCGCACTGGAGCCGGAGCGCTGGGCACTGGACACGCCCGCGCCCGGCTGGACGGTGGCGCACCAGATCGCCCACCTGGCCTGGACGGACGGCTGGTCGGAGCTGGCCGCCCGCGATCCGGAGGCCTTCGTCGCGGAGTCCGGCCGGGTGTTCGGCGAGCTGGCGGCGGCCGGCGCGGACCCGGTGGAGGACGGCGCGGCGCGCGGGGCGGCCGAGGAGCCCGCCGCGCTGCTGGCCCGCTGGCGGACCGGACGGGACCGGCTCGCGGCCGCGCTCGCGGCGGCCCCGGCCGACGCCCGGCTGCCCTGGCTGGGCCCGCCGATGAAGGCCGCGTCGATGGCCACCGCCCGGCTGATGGAGACCTGGGCGCACGGGCAGGACGTGGCGGACGCGCTGGGCGTCCGCCGGGAGCCGACCGCCCGCCTGCGGCACGTCGCGCACCTGGGGGTGCGGACGATCGGGTTCGCGTTCACGGTGCACGGGCTGCCCGCCCCGCAGGCCCCGGTGCGGGTGGAACTGACCGCGCCGGACGGCGGGTCGTGGACGTGGGGGCCGGCCGACGCGGCGGACCGGGTGACCGGCCCGGCGCTGGACTTCTGCCTGCTGGTCACCCAGCGCCGGCACCGGGACGACCTCGCGCTGACCGCCGTCGGCGAGCTGGCGACGGCCTGGCTGCCGATCGCCCAGGCCTTCGCGGGCGCGCCCGGGGCGGGGCGGGAGGCCGGGTCGCCGCTCTAGCCCGGTCGCCGCTCCAGCCCGGTAGCCGCTCCGGCCGGGTCGTCGCCTCAGCCATGTCGTCGCTTTAGCGGATGATGCGCCGAATACGCCGGATCGCCCGGTAAACCACACGTTTCGGCGATGTACAGGGTTCGTCGGCGAATGGTGGACTTCGGGCATGAAGCGAACGAACCCGCTGCGCACCGCCCTCGCCGGGGCCGCCGCCCTGCTCGCCGTGGGCGCTCTCGCCGCCCCCGCCCAGGCCGCGTTCGCGCTGCCCGCCGGCCCGGCCGGGGTGTCCGCCCCGGCACAGGTCCGGGCGGGGACGCCGGCCGCGCACCAGGTGGTCACCTTCGTCGAGGAGTACCGGCGGGCGGTGCTCGGCGAGAGCAACGAGACCCCGCGCGCCGTCCGTGAGCGCTACCTCGCCCCGCACCTGGAGTTCCGCCTCGACGCCTGGGCGCAGGAGCACGACGCCGATCCGGTGTTCCGGGCCCAGAACGTCCCGGCGGACTGGTCGGCCCAGCAGGTGAAGGAGGAGTACGGCTTCGCCTCGGTCCGGCTCACCGAGTTCTGGGGCGGTGGCGGCAGCCAGGAGGTCTGGTACACCGTCCGCCTGAGCGATCTGCGGATCGTCGAGCTGAACGACCAGCCCGCCTTCTGACCGGGCCCGCCGACGGGCCCGGTCCGCACGGACCCCGGCGCGGCGCAGGCACCCCCCACGACTGCGCCGCGCCGGTCGTCACTTCCCCCCGTCCCGCAGGAGCAGCAGCCCGGCGCCCCGCTCCAGGGCGCCCGCCGTCCAGGCCGGGAACACCTCGGAGACCAGCCACTCGACCTCCTCGGCCGCGTCCTCGTCGCCGCCCGGCAGGAGTTCGGGCTCCCGGTGGATCCGGCCGGTGTCGAACCCCGCGAGTTCGGCCCGGACGCGGTCGAGTCCGGGACCGGCCGTGAAGGAGGGGAAGGGCCAGGGGTCGTCGTCCGGCGCCCCGGATCCCCACGGGAAGGGCCAGGGCCGCGCCCAGAGGCCGGCGAGGGCCGGCAGCCCCCAGGCCTCGAAGGTGTCCGCCAGCTCGTGCCAGCCCCGGCCGGGCAGCACCGCCGCGCCGAGGGCGTCACCGGCGCCGGGCAGCAGGAGTTCCAGCAGCCAGGTGTAGCCGGCGGGACGGCGGCGGTCGAGCCGGCCGGCGGCGAGTTCCCGCAGGGCGGGCTCCACCTCGGCCGCCTCGGTGGCCCGCAGCAGGCGGCCGGCGTCCGCGAGCGGGCCGATCCGGTCGAGGGCGGCCCGGACGAAGTCCTCGTCACCGGAACCGACCGTGCGAAGCAGGGCGTCGCCGTCGACCGCGAACGCCGAGAGGTACTGTTCGGACATCGCGCCATTATGGCGGTGTCGTCATCTCCCGTGACACCCGGGGTCGTTGGGGCGTACCCCGTGGATCGGTCCGGACGAGGCGCCCAGGCGGAGTCCGTGCGGTGGGGACGCCTCCACGCCGCCGGGCCGGGGGCGTGCGTGCCCTTGGCGTCGCGGCCCCGGGCCGAGCCGCAAGGCACGCCCCGGGGCCCGCCGTCCCACCCCCGCCGTCCGCCCGGAGGACGGACCGGGCGGCGTCCGGGTGCGTGCATCGCACGGCGGAGGCGGGGGCACCCGCCGGCCGCCGGCCGGGGGCGCGTTGTTCGGCGGGCGGGAGTGTGAAGACGGGCCCTACGAGAGGACCGGCTTGCTCCAGGGGGCGACACCGAGGGCGCGGGTGGTGCCGAGGTCGAGGTGGGCCGGGACGGTCAGCCGGGGGCGGCCGGGGATCGGGGCGATGTCGAGGAAGCGGCCGTCGTCGGGGCCCCGGTCGCCCGCGGTCACCGTGTTGCGCCAGAGCAGCTGGGACTCGGCGTACTCCTGGGGCTGGAGGATCAGCGGCACGGGGGTGGCGTCGAAGTCGTCCAGGGTGGCGATGCCGGCCGAGCCGCGCTTGACGGTGACGGCGAGCGGGGCGCGTTCGGCGTCGAGGACGCGGACGGCGGGGTGGCCCTTGAGGGCGTAGGGGCGGGTGCCGCAGTTGGTCAGCCGGACCGGCATCACCCGCAGTCCCGTCGCGGCGTTGGCCTCGCCGACGGTCAGCGCGACGCCCTCGGGGGAACAGACGGGCGCGGGGGCGGCGGAGGCGGTGGGGGCCTCGGGGGCGGACGTCACCGGGAGGGGCGCCTCACCGATGGTGCGCGCCGGTCCGGGCGCTCCCCCGCCCGCCCCGGTCGCCGGGGTGCTGCCGCAGCCGGCCGCCGCCAGTGCCCCGGCCACGAGCAGCAGCCCGGCCCGCAGCGGTCGCGGCGCCCGGCGGGCCCCGTCCGGAGCGGCGGTCTGCGGCGACGGCGTCCAGTCCATGGGGACGATCATGGCACGGACCGTTCCCTGCGCCCCCTCACAGCCCGATCCGCAACGGGGTGAGCCGGGTGGCGACCAGGTTGGTGGCACCGCGGTCCCGTTCGACGTGCCCGTGCACCAGCAGCCCGGCCCGGTCGAGGGCGGTGCGGCGCTGGGACTCCCAGACCGGCCGGCTGCAGATCACATTGATCAGCCCGGTCTCGTCCTCCAGGCTGAGGAAGAGCACCCCGCCCGCCGTCGGCGGCCGCTGCCGGTGGGTGACCAGGCCGCCGACCACCACCGCCGTCCCCGGTGGCACGTCCGGGAGTTCGGCCGCCGAGAGGGCGCCGCCGCGCTCCAGGTGGGCGCGCAGGTGCTGGAGCGGGTGGCTGGTCGCGGAGGTCCCGGTGGCCCAGAGGTCGGCGATGGTCTCCTCGACCGGGGTCATCGCGGGCAGCTCCGGCGCCCCGGTGCCCGGCGTGGTGCCCGGGATGAGGTCCGCCGAGACGCCCGCGAACGCGCCGGCCGCCCAGAGCGCCTGCCGCCGCCCGAGCCCGAAGCAGCCGAACGCGCCCGCCGCGGCCAGGGCCTCCAGGCCCGGCGCGGGCAGACCGGTGCGGCGGGCGAAGTCCTCCAGGTCCGCGTACGGCTGCCCGGCCGCGATCGCCTCGGCCTGCGCGGCACCGATGCCGCGCACGGTGTCCAGGCCGAGTCGGATCGCGGGCTGCGGCTTCCCGGCGGTGAGCGGCGGCGCGGGCGTCGGCCCCCGGTACGGCTCCAGGGTGGGCCCGGCGCCGCTGGCGTTGACGTCCACCCCGCGCACCCGCACGCCGTGCCGCCGGGCGTCCGAGATCAGGCTGAGCGGTGCGTAGAAGCCCATCGGCTGGTTGGCCAGCAGGGCGCAGGTGAAGGCCGCCGGGTAGTGGTGCTTGAGCCAGGCGCTGGCGTACACCAGGTAGGCGAAGCTGATCGCGTGGCTCTCCGGGAAGCCGTAGTTGGAGAAGGCCTCGATCTTGGTGTAGACGTCCTGCGCCACCTCCTCCGGGATGCCGCGCTCGGCCATGCCGCCGAGCAGCCGCTCGCGCAGCCGGGCGACCCGCTCGTGCGAGCGCTTGGCGCCCATCGCCTGGCGCAGCCGGTCCGCCTCGACGGGGGTGAACCCGGCGCAGTCGATGGCGAGTTGCATCATCTGCTCCTGGAACAGCGGCACCCCGAGGGTCTTGCCCAGCGCGTTCTCCATCAGCGGGTGCGGGCAGCCGGCCGGTTCCACCCCGGCGCGGCGGCGCAGGTACGGGTGGACGGAGCCGCCCTGGATCGGCCCGGGCCGGATCAGCGCGACCTCCACCACCAGGTCGTAGAAGTGGTCCGGCTTGAGCCGGGGCAGAGTGGCCATCTGGGCGCGCGACTCGACCTGGAAGACGCCGACGGTGTCGGCCCGCCGCAGCATCGCGTACACGCCCGGGTCGTCGTCCGGGATGGTCGCGAGGTCGTAGTGCTCGCCGTGGTGCCGGGCGACCAGGTCGCAGGTGTCGTGCAGGGCGGCGAGCATGCCGAGGCCGAGCAGGTCGATCTTGACCAGTCCGGCGCCGGCCACCGACTCCTTGTCCCACTGCAGCACGGAGCGCCCCGGCATCCGCGCCCACTCGGTCGGGCAGATCTCCGCGATCGGCTCCCGGGTGAGCACCATGCCGCCCGAGTGGATGCCCAGGTGGCGCGGCAGGCCGTGGAGCTGTCCGGCGAGCGCGAGCACGTCGGCGGGGACGACGGCGTCCGCGCCGGGCGGCGAGCGGAAGTCGGCCTGCCGGCTGAACGCGTCCACCTGCCCCTGCGGGTAGCCGAGGACCCTGGCGGCGTCGCGCAGCGCCAGCCGGGGCCGGTAGGTGATCACATTGGCGACCTGCGCGGCGTGCTCGCGCCCGTAGCGGCGGTAGACGTACTGGATGACCTCCTCGCGGCGGCGGTTCTCGATGTCCAGGTCGATGTCCGGCGGCCCGTCGCGGGCGGTGGAGAGGAAGCGTTCGAAGAGCAGCTTGTAGTGCACCGGGTCGACGGCGGTGATCCCGAGGGCGTAGCAGACCGCCGAGTTGGCCGCCGAGCCGCGCCCCTGGCACCAGATGGACTCCCGGCGGCAGAAGTCGACGATGTCGTGAACGATCAGGAAGTAGCCGGCCAGGTCGAGCGTCTCGATGACGTCCAGCTCCCGGGCGAGCTGACGGCGGGCCGGGCCGTTGCCGGGTCCGAACCGGGCCGGGCCGCCCTCGGCGACCAGGGCGCGAAGGTGGCTGATCTCGGTGTGGCCGGGCGGGACGGGGTAGCCGGGCAGCTCCGGGTCCAGGGTGGCGAAGTCGAAGGCGCAGGCCCGGGCGAGGTCCACGGTGGCCTCCCGCACGCCCGGGAAGCGGGCCAGCCGGGCCGCCATCTCGTGGCCGGAGCGCAGGTGGGCGGTGCCGGCGGCCCGGGTCCAGCCGGCCGCCTCGGCGAGGGTGCGCCGGTCGTGCAGGGCGGCCAGGCTCTGGGCGAGCCGGCCCTCGGCGGGGCTCGCGTGGTGGGCGTTGGTGGAGGCGACGGTGGTCAGGCGCAGCCGGGCGGCGAGCGCGGCGAGGGCGTCGTTGCGCGGGTCGTCGCCGGGGAGCCACTGGTGGACCAGCTCGACGTGGACGTTCTGGTGGCCGAACGCCTCGGTGAGGGTGCGCAGTCGGTGTTCGGGGTCGGCCGGGCCGCTTCCGGCGGCGGCCAGGGCGGCGGGGACCCGGCCTAGGCGGCAGCCGGTGAGCACCGCCCAGTGGCCGCCGTGCGCGTCGGCGAGGTCGGCGAAGTCGTAGACCGGGTTCCCCTTGGCCCCGCCCGCGAGTTGGGCCGCGCCGATGACGGCGGAGAGCCGGCGGTAGCCCTCCGGGTCGCGGGCCAGCACCAGCAGGTGCTCGACGCCACCCTTCTCCTGACGGAGCGTCAATTCCGCCCCGAAGACGGTGGCCACGCCCGTTCCCCGGGCCGCCTCGGCGAACCGGACCGCGCCGTAGAGGCCGTCGTGGTCGGTGAGGGCGAGGGCCTCGACGTCCAGCCGGGCGGCCTCGGCAACCAGCGCCTCGGGGTCGCTGGCGCCGTCGAGGAAGCTGAAGGCGGAGTGGACGTGCAGTTCGGCCCAGGCCGGTCCGGCGGGCGGCGGCCCGGCGGGCCGTCCGGCGGGGGCCCCGGCGCGGTCGCCGGGCGCGCGCGGGTGCAGCGGAACGACGACGTCGCCGCCGTCGCCGGTCAGCCGGCGGTGCAACTCGCTCCAGGGGAGGGAGGGGTGGCTGGTGAATCCCATCGGGGGTGGCGCCTTCGGTCTCTCGCTGGTCTCCTGCCCCCCTCGGACGGCCCGGCCGTCAGTCGTACCCGGCCTCCACGAACCAGGCACCCCCCTCCACCGTGAGCAGCAGCGCCCGCCCGTCCGCCACCGTCACCTGGAACCGGGCCCGGCGGCGGGCGCGCGCCTGGTCCCACCAGTACTCGACGGCCGGCCAGGGGCCGGTCCAGCCGTCCACCGCCAGTTCCCGCCCGCGCACCGCCACGGTGGCCGGCCGGGCCGACACCCCCGCCCGGCCGTCCACCGTCACCGGCCGCCCGTCGCCGTCCAGCACCGCCGCCGGCACCGGGACGCGGTGCACCACGGCCGGCCAGACGTCCCGCAGCCCGCCGAGCCGCCCCGGCCAGGGCGCGTCGGCCGGGGCCGCCGGGTCGTACGGCTCGCCCCACGGCACCCGGACCGCCTGGTCCTCCGGCCCCCGGCCGCCGGCCGGCTCGATCCGGCGCAGCCCGGCGTGGCCGAGCACCGCCTGCACCCGGGCCACCGCGCGTTCCACCCGGTCGTCCGCCACCGCCTGCCCCCAGAGGGCGAGTTGGCGGCCCTGGTCGGGGGTGAGGTCGTCGGGGAGCAGACGCAGCGCGGTGAACCCGCCCCGCTCCGGCTCGTGCGGGCCCCCGGCTCCGGTCCCGCGGCCGAAGGTGCCGGCGCTCTGCCAGGCCTGGAGCTGCCAGCGGACGCGTTCGGCGAGCGCCGTCGCCGAGAGCCGGCCCTCGTGCCGCCAGAGCCGGGCGACCGTCCGGCCGTCGGCGCACTCCACCTCGACGGCGACCCGCTGACAGGTCAGCCCCGCCCCGGCGAGCCGCTGGTGCAGCCGCTCGGCCAGGGTGCGGGCGACGAACACCAGCGGTTCGGCGAGCGGCTCGGGCGGGTCGAAGCGCTGTTCGACGGAGAGGTCCGGCCCCTCGGTGCGCGGCACCAGCGGGCGCGGCTGCAGACCGCGGGCCAGCCGGTGCGCCACCGTGCCGGCCGGGCCGAAGCGGTCGGCCACCGACTCGGCGGGCAGCGCGGCGAACGCCCCGACCGTGGGCAGGCCCAGCCGGTCCAGCAGGTCGGCCAGTGCGGCGTCGCCGAGCGCGGCCACCGGGTAGGGGGCGAGGAACTCCGCCGTGCGCCCGGCGGGGACGAGCACCCCGGCGCGGGCGGCGAGCACGGCGGCGAACAGGCCGTCGGCCACGCCGACCTGGCCGACGGGCACCGGCGCGGCGGTGACGGGCGCGGACCCGGGGGCGGGGGCCGGCGGGTAGGCGGGCGGGCGGGCGAAGCCGCCCCGGGCGCCGTCCCGGGCGGCGGGCGCGGCGGCGAGCAGTTCGTCCACCCCGGTGGTCCGCCGCTCCCCGGCCCGCCCGGCGCCGGCGGGGCGCAGCGGGACGACCTCGGCCTGCTCCGCGTCCCCCCGCTCGGCGGCGGCGCGGCTCCCGGCCGGTTCCACGTCCGCCGGGTGCGCGTCCGCCGGGTGCGCGTCCGACGGGTGCGCCCGGGCGGCGACGGCCGCCGCCGAGGCCGCCAGGGCGGCCGTGACCGCCCCCTGGACCTTCGCCGCCAGGGCCTCCTCCCCGCCGAAGTAGCGGGCCGGTCCCTTCACCGGGATCGCGCACAGCCCCGGGCGCAGCACCTCCACCCGGGGGGTGAACGCCTCCACCGCCGCGACCACCGGCTCGAACCGCCGGGCCTCCGCCTCCGGGTCGCGGTCACGCAGCTCCAGCGCCGGGCAGAGCCGCTGGGCCAGCTTGAGCCGCTGCCCCTGCCGTACCCCGGCCGCCCGGGCCGCCGCCGAGCAGGCCAGCACCCGGCCGCCCTCGACCACCGCCACCGGGACGTCCGGGCCGCCGTCCTCCGCCGGGCGTTCGACGGCCGCCACCGGCCAGTCCGGACACCACACCACCAGCACCCGGGGGGTGACCACGCCACCCGCCCCGGTGGTCCCGGCCACCTCGCCACCGGTCATCTCACACCACCGCCATGCGGTCGAGGCCAGCCCCGGCCCCCGGCACCGCGCCCTCCCCCAGCACGTCCACGTCCACCGCCCCGGCGCCGGCCGTCTCCTCCACGGTCCGCGCCGCGCCGTGCGCGTCCGGCAGCCAGAGCCGGGCCGTCCGCCCGCGCCCCGCCGAGCCGCGCCCCTCGGCCACCACCTCCACCTGCCGTCCGGCGAGCTGCCCGTGCCCGTCCCCCAGCCCGAACCAGCGCCCGGAGCGCACGCCCAGCCGCAGTCCGGCCCCGGGCCACGGCCCGGCCACCAGCAGCACGCAGCCGCTGCGTCGCAGCACGGCGGCCAGCCGGGCGGCGAGGTTCGGCGGGACCGGACCGTCCGGGCGCAGCATGATCAGCTCGACGGCGCCGGCCAGGACGGACACCACCTCGGCCCAGTGCGGCCCGGGGTCGTCGGCCACCAGCAGCCGCCGCAGGTCGAGCCCGTACCCGGCGGCCGCGGCCAGCCCGAGGTCCGGCAGCCCGACCGCCGCGGCCCAGCCGCCGTCGGTCTCCCGCGCCCCGGCGGCCAGGGCGAGCAGCAGCCCGGCGTCCCCGCCCGCCACCGACACCGCCGCGCCCCGGCGCAGCCCGCCCTCCGGCAGCAGCCCGCTCAGCGCGGGCACCACCGGCAGCAGTCCCCGGCCGGGGGCAGCGGTCGACGCCACCGGTCGGAGCGCGGGCTTCCGCTCGACGGTGGATTCGAAAACAGATTCGAAAACGGGCACACCCCCAGGATCGAACATCCGTTCGCAAAGATTCAAGTCCGAATCGTCCGCATCCGCCCCGCCACTCTCCGTAATCACCCTGGAGTGTGCGCGCTCGCGGCGGGCTCCGGCGGCCGACGGGCGACCTGATGGTGCGTCACCATCCCACTGTGCCTAGGATGTCGATAGTCCGTTGAACGGAGCGTTGGCCGCGTGGGGGTTTCGGTGGCCACGACAAGCAGGTGTTTATGTCCGGCTGACAGGGTCTGCCGGTGCGACCGAGGGCCGTCCGGCCCCGGCGGCGGTCGCGACGACGAAGACGAGTCGAGGAGAATCATGCGTGGCACCACGCTCGGTGACCGCTACCGCTTGGACGAGTGGCTCGGGGGCGGCTCGATGGGCGATGTCTGGCTCGCCCGGGACCAGGTGCTCGACCGCCGGGTGGCCGTCAAGGTCCTGAAGCCCGCGCTGCTGGACGAGCCCGGCTTCGCGGAGCGGTTCCACGACGAGGCCCGGGTGATGGCCCGGGTGCAACACCCGGGCATCGTCGGCGTGTACGACTTCGGCCCCGGCCGCACCACCGACGACGTCCCCTCCTGGGGCGCACCGGCGGGCCCCGCCGCCCGTCCGACCGCCTACCTGGTCATGGAGCTGATCGACGGCGAGCCGCTCAGCACCGTGATGGAACGGCGGGGCCCGCTGACCGTCCCGGAGGCGCTCGGCCTGGCGCTGGAGGTCCTGGGGGCGCTCCAGGCCGCGCACGAGGCCGGCATCGTCCACCGGGACATCAAGCCGGCCAACCTGATGGTGCGCGACGGCCATGTGGTCATCACCGACTTCGGCATCGCCCGCCCCGGCTGCGACCCCCGGCTCACCGTGCCCGGGATGGTGCTCGGCACCGCCGCCTACCAGGCACCCGAGCAGGCCTCCACCGGCACGGTCACCGCCTCGGCGGACCTGTACGCGCTCGGGGTGGTGCTCTACGAGTGCCTGACCGGGCGGCTGCCGTTCGAGGGCGGGACCGCCCTGGAGCTGATCCTCAAGCACCTGACCGACCCGGTGCCGCCGCTGCCGGCCGACGTCCCGGACGCGGTCCGGGCCCTGGTCGAACGGGCCCTGGCGAAGGACCCGGCGCTGCGCTGGCCGGACGCCGCCGCGATGGCCGCGGCCGTCCTGTCGGCCCTCGCCGGCGAACCGGCCGGGGGCCCGGCGGCCGGGCCCTCCTGGGCGGCGGTGGTCCGGTCGACCGGTGCGCAGGCGGCGCTGCGGGCCGCCGGGTCGGCGGCCCGGCCGATGGTCCCGGCCCCCGCACCGGCCCCGGCCGGGGCACCCTCCGGGGCGCCGCCGCGCCGCGCCGCCCGGTGGCGGACGGCACTGTTCGGCAGCCGGCGCCGGACCCTGCTCACGGCGGGCGCGGCCGCGCTCTGCTGCGCCGTCACCGCCACCACGACCGTCGTGCTGCACCGGGAGGGAGGTCCGGCCGATGTCCGGGCGACCGGGGCGGCGGCCGCCTCCGACCGGTCGGGCCCGCCGGCGGCGGAGGCCGTCGGCCTGCTCCCCGACCCGGGTGCGCCGTCCCCTGCCCCCGGTGCGCCGACGCAGCCGGGGCTCCCCTCGCCGCCCGGGACGCCCGGGCCGGCCGTCCCGGGCGAGCCGCTGCCGGGTGCGCCGCTGCCCGGGGCGGGCGGTCCGACGGGCACCGGCGGCACGGCCGGGGGCGCGGGCGGCGGAACGGCCGGCGGGACGTCCGCAGGCGCGGGCGGTACGGCCGGCGGAACCGGCCGGGACGGCGCCGCGTCGAACGCCCCCGCCGACCCTCCGGGCGCCCCCGCCCCCGCCCCCGGCGCCCCGGACACCCCCGCCGGCTCCACGGCCCCGGCCGCGCCGGGCGGCCCCTCGCCGGCGCCCGGGCAGCCCTCGGCGCCGGACGGCCCCGCCTACACGGCCGAGCCGCCGCCGAGCGTCCCGGGGTACACCGCCACGCCGCGGCGGACCGTCCCCCCGGCCCCGGACTACACCTACGCGCCCAAGCCGACCTACACCGCCTCCCCGCCGCCGTACACCGCCTCCCCTCCCCCGCCCCCGCCGCCCGGCACCGTCCCGACGGACCCGCCCATCAAGCCCCCGACCCAGCCGGGCGGCACGCTGCCCACGCTCGCCCGGCTGTCCAACGGCGGGTCCGTGCTGTACGACCAGGCCTCGCTCAACCGGCCGGGCAACCCGGTGGTCCTGTCCTCGGACGACGGCGGCCCCGGCGGCGTCTGGCAGCTGACCCCCTACGCGGACGGCGGGTACGCCCTGCTCAACGGCGCCACCGAGTACACCAAGGTCCTGAACCTGGAGGAGACCCGCGCGCAGACGCAGCTGGCGTACCGGCCGGCGCCCAACGCCACCCCGCCGAGCCAGGTCTGGTCGTTCTTCCCGGTGCCCGGGGGCTACGTGGTGACCGTCGCCCGGGACGCGAAGCGCTGCCTGTCCGCCGCCGGTCCGGGCGCGCCCGCCACGGTCCGCACCTGCGCGGGCTCGGCCGACCAGGTGTGGACGGTCTCCGCGGCCTGAGCCGGTGCGCGGTGCGGACGGCCGGGGCGTCGGCTTCCGGCCGTCCGCGCCCGGTCCGGCGGTCCGGTGCTCCGATCCGGGCTCGTCAGGCCGGGAGCCAGGAGGGCCAGGACCGCCGGGTCGGCCCGGCCGGGTGGCCGTCGCCGAGCAGCGGCACCAGGCGCTCGGCCTCCGGCGCGCCGATCGGGGCCAGGATGCCGTGCGCCTCGGCCCAGCAGGCGCGGGCCCGGACCGGGTCGTCCGGATGCCGGTCCGCCAGCGCGTCGCCGAGCGCGGCCAGGGCCAGGCCGCGGCCGCGGTGGTCCCCGTCCAGGGTCAGCGCCTCGACCGCGCGTTCCGCCGCCTCGGCCGCCTCCGGGGCGCGCCCGGCCGCGCGCAGCGACTCGCCGAGGCGCAGCAGGATCCGGCCGGTGCGCCGGTGGTCCTCCGGACCGGTCAGGGCGAGGGCCGCCCGCCGGTGGGCGACCGCCTGGTCGTACCGGCCGAGCTCGTGGGCGATCGAACCGAGCGAGTCCCGGGCCCGGGCCTCCAGCTCGTGGTCGGCCAGGTCGTGACCGATCACCAGGGACTGGTCGACCACCCGGCCCGCCGCGCCGAACCGGCCCTGGCGGGCGAACGCCCCCGCCAGCTCCAGCAGTTCGGCGGCCAGGGCGCGCCGGTCGCCGACCCGCTGCCAGACCGCGACCGCGGCCGAGAACCCGGCCACCGCCTCGTCCGGGCGGCCGAGTTGGACGAAGCAGGCGGCGAGCGAGCCGTGCACGAGGGCGAGCAGCGGCTGCGGCAGTCCGTGCGCGGTGCACAGGTCGCGGGCCCGGAGCAGTTCGGTGAGGGCCGAGGACGCGGAGCCGACCTCGGCCAGCAGCCGGCCGAGCACCAGGCGCGCCCGGGCCTCCGCCGTCCGGCCGCCCTCCCGCAGGGCGGCGTGCAGCAGGGCGTTGGCGGCGTGGCCGAGCGGCCGGGTGGCGTGCCCGGAGTCCGCCGACAGACATGCGCCCAGCAGGAGTTCGGCGATCCGGTCGAGGCCGGGCGCCGCCCCCGGGGACCGGCCCGGGAGCGTCGCGCACTGGCGCACCAGGGCCCCGACGGCCACGTAGTCCCCGACCGCCGGGGAGGCGGCCGGTGCCGCGGGCGACCGGAGCGCGGCCGTCACCCCGGCGTGGTGGTGCTCCACCAGCCGGGCCAGCGCGGCCGCCCGCTCGTCGTCGGCCTCCGCACGACCGTCCGGGCCGTCAGGGCCGTCCGGGCTGTCCGGGCCGTCAGGGCTGCCCGGACCGTCGGCACCGTCCGGGCCGGGCCGGTCGACCCGCTGGGCGAAGGCCCGCAGCAGATCGTGGTAGCGGTAGCGGTCGGGGCTCGCCGCGACCTCCAGCATCGAGCAGTCCACCAGGGACTCGGCCAGCGCCTCGGCGTCCGGCCCCGGCCGGTCCAGGACCGCCGCCACCTGCGCCGCCGACAGGTCCGGCACCTCGGGGACGGCCAACAGCCGGAAGGCGCGGGCCTGTTCGGCGTCCAGCAGGTCGTACCCGAAGCGGAACGACGAGTCGACCGCGAGATCCCCGCTGCGCAGCGCGTCCAACCGGTAGCGCTCGCCGCCCAGTTGCTCCACCAGCCGGGCGACGCTCCAGCCCGGGCGGCAGGCCAGCCGGGCCGCGAGGATCCGGACCGCCAGCGGCAACTGACCGCAGAGCCGGACGAGTTCACGGGCCGAAGCATCCTCCGCCGCCACCCGTTCGGCGCCCACCACCCGGGTCAGCAGGGTGACCGCCTCCTCGGCGGGCAGCACCGGCAGTTCGGTGAAGCGGGCGTTGGGCAGCGCGCCGATCCGGGTCCGGCTGGTGACCAGGACGGCGCAGCCCGCGCCGCCCGGGAGCAGCGGCCGGACCTGCTCGGCGTCGCGCGCGTTGTCGAGCAGCACCAGGACCCGCCGCCCCGCGAGCAACGACCGGTAGCAGGCCGCCCGTTCGGCCGGTCCGGCCGGGATCGCCTCGCCGGGGACGCCGAGGGAGCGCAGGAAGACCGCCAGCGCCTCCTCGGGGCGGGCCGGGCGGCCGTCCGCACCGTGCAGGTCGAGGTAGAGCCGGCCGTCCGGGAACTCCTCGGCGAGACCGTGCGCGACGTGCAGGGCGAGCGCGGTCTTGCCGACTCCGCCCATGCCCGCGACCGCCGCCACGGGCACGCAGCCCGGCTGCCGCAGGGCGGCCCGCAGCGCCGCCACCTCGGCCGACCGGCCGGTGAAGTCGGCGACGGCGGCGGGGAGTTGGTCGGGCCGGAGCAGGGCGGCCGGTTCCGGGTCGGCCGGCGGCAGGGGCTGCGCCGACGGCTCCGGCCCGGGCGCCGCCAGGGTCTCGTCCGCCGCGAGGATCCGCCCCTGCAGATCGCGCAGTCCCGGGCCGGCGCCGACGCCCAGCTCGGTGCGCAGCCGGCGGTCCGCCGCCCGGTACACCTCCAGCGCGTCGGCCTGCCGCCCGGAGCGGTAGAGCGCGAGCATCAGCAGCTCCGAGAGCCGTTCGCGCAGCGGGTGCTCCTCGGCCAGGGCCGCCAGTTCGGCGACCGACTCCGCCCACCGGCCGCCCTCGACCTCCGCCTCCAGGCAGGACTCCAGGACGGCGAGCCGGCGCTCCTCCCACTCCCGGCGCTGGCGCTGCACGTAGGGCCCGGGCACCCCGGACATCGGCTCGCCGCGCCAGAGCGCCAGCGCCGTCCGCAGCACGGCCGCCGCCTGCGCGGGCCGCCCCTCGGCGCGCAGCGTCCGCGCCCGGGCCAGCAGCGTCTCGCACCGGGCGGTGTCCAGGCCGTCGGGCCCGGCCACCAGCAGGTAGCCGCCGCCGAGCGAGGTCAGCACGTCCGGTCCGAGGATCCGGCGCAGCCGGTGCACATAGGTGCGGATGACGCCGTGTGCGCTGGCCGGCGGGTCCTCGCCCCACAGGTCGTCGATCAGCTGGGCGCCCGACACCTGCCGGCCCGCCCGGAACAGCAGGGCGAGCAGCAGGCCCTGCTGCTGCGGCGATCCGAGCGCCAGCTCCACCCCGTCCCGCACGCCGCGCACCGGCCCCAGCACCTCGAACCGCAGCCCTCCCGACCACGCCTCCCGGTCCACCGATCGACTCCCCCCGTGTCCGCACAACTCCCCCGTCCGCATGATAACCACCGGCATTCCCGCTGCTCAGCTCGGGCGGAACGGCGCCGCCGGGCCGCCGCGGCGATGCTTGACTTCGAGTGGACTCCACCTCATAGCTTCGACGGCACGACGCACCGCGGACGACCCGGGAACGGAGAACCCCATGAGCACGGACAGCAGCAGCGACAGCGCCGCCACCACGCGCGAGGAGCGATTCGAGCGGGGGCTGGCCGTGCTCACCTCCGTCGACGGCGAGGCCGGGCAGCGGGTGATCGACGCACTCGCCGACATCCACCCCGAACTCGCCCACCAGGTGGTCGCCTGGGGCTTCGGCGAGATCTACAGCCGGCCCGGACTGCCGCCTCGCGACCGGCAGTTGGTCACCCTGGGCATGCTCACCGCACTCGGCGGCTGCGAACCGCAGCTCGACGTGCACCTCAACGCCGCCCTCAACGTCGGCCTCACGCCCGCCGAGATCACCGAGGTCCTGCTGCACTCCGCCGCGTACTGCGGCTTCCCCAAGGCCCTGAACGCCACCTTCGTCGCCAAGAAGGTCTTCGGCGAGCGCGGCCTGCTGCCCGTGGAGGGGCGGTGAGCGCGCCGCGCTCCCGGGCCGGAAAAGCCGGTGAACGACGGGAACGGCGGCGGCAGACTGGCCGGTATGACCGATGAGACGCTCGAAGCGTTCAAGAAGGACCTGCTCGTCTATCTGCAGGACGCCCGGGACGCCCTGCTCTGGAAGCTCGAAGGACTCTCCGAGTACGACATCCGCCGGCCGCTGACGCCGACCGGGACCAATCTGCTGGGGCTCGTCAAGCACATGACGGCGGCGGAGGCCCTGTACTTCGGGGAGACCTTCGGGCGGCCGTTCGACGCACCCCGGCCGTGGATCACCGGGGACGCCGAGCCCAACTCCGACTTCTGGGCCACCCCGGAGGAGAGCCGGGAGCAGATCGTCGACCATTACCGCGCGGCCCAGGCGCACGCCGACGCCACGATCGCCGCGCTGCCGCTGGACGCGGTCGGCCGGGTGCCGTGGGGCCGGCGCAGCGAGGTGACGCTGCACCACGGCCTCGTCCACATGACCGCCGAGACCCAGCGGCACGCCGGACACGCCGACATCGTCCGCGAACTCGTCGACGGCAGGACCGGCCAGCGGCAGGGCGGGGAGAACACCGCGCCCGGCGACGCGGCCTGGTGGGCCGGTCACCTGGCCCGCGTCGAGGACGCCGCCCGGCAGGCGGCCGGGGCCTCGCGGCCGGCCCCGGCGCAGCAGTCCGCCCAGGCGCAACGGTCCGCCCAGGCGTAGGTGCCCGCTCGGGGGCGCAGGTGCCCGCTCGGGCGGTCGCCCGCTCAGGCGTAGTGGCGGGCGACGGCGGTGGCGGCGTCCGCGACGGCCGCGCGCAGGTCGGGCGGGCCGAGCACCACGGCCTCCGGGCCGAGCCGCAGGAGGTCCCCGACGGCCACCGCCGTGTTCTCGACGGCGAGGTCCACCTCCACCCACCCGTCGGCCCCGGGCGGCCCGGCGGCGGCCACGGCCCGGGCACCGGCGGCGCCGAACTGCATCGGGAGCAGCTTCCGGGCCTGCGGGGAGACCCGCAGCCGGGCGGTCTGCCGGTGGAGGGCGGCGGTCAGCCGGCGGGCGGTCTCGGCCCAGTGGGCGGCCAGGTCGAAGCCGGCGGGGCGCTCGAAGGCCTCCTCGGCGACCTCGACGGCGAGCAGCCGGGAGACCCGGTAGGTGCGGACGGCCTGCTCGGGGTCGCCGGCGGCCGCCGCACCGGCGACCAGGTACCAGATGCCGCCCTTGAGGACGAGGCCCAGCGGGTGCAGTTCCCGGTGCACCTCGCCGCGCCAGCGGCGGTAGTGGACGCGCAGTACCCGCTGCTCCCAGACCGCCCGCGCCACCGGGGCCAGATGGGTGACCGGGTCGGCGTCGCGGAACCATGCCGGGGCGTCGAGGTGGAAGCGGTCCTGGACGCGGCGGGTGCGGTCGGCGAGTTCGGCGGGCAGCGCCGCCTGGAGCTTGAGCTGGGCGGTGGTCAGCACCGCGCCGAGCCCGAGGTCGCGGGCCGGCCCCGGGGCGCCGGTGAGGAACAGCGCGTCGGCCTCGGCGTCGGTGAGGCCGGTGAGCCGGGTGCGGTAGCCGTCCATCAGCCGGTAGCCGCCCTCGGGGCCCCGGTCGGCGGTCACCGGCACCCCGGACGCGGCCAGCGCCTCGACGTCCCGGTAGACGGTGCGGACCGACACCTCCAGCTCGGCCGCGAGTTCCCCGGCGGTCATCCGGCCGCGGTTCTGGAGCAGGAGCAGCAGGGCGAGGAGCCGGTCGGCGCGCATGCCCCTCATTCTGGCGCCCGTACCTGACAGAAGGTGTCAGGTACGGGCGCCAGAGTGATCACCGGGCGCACGGCACACCCGCCGCGCGCCGGCCCGGAGGCACCACCCTGAGGACGACCATGAACGCATCCACCACCGTCACCGGCGGCTTCGGCTACACCGACTGGACGGAGACCCCGATCGGGCCGGCGGAGACCCTGCCCCGGCTGGCCCGGGCCTCCGTCGTCAACACCTTCACCGGCGGCATCGAGGCGGCCGCGACCGTCTGCGAGTACGTCCTCGTCTACGCCACCGCGAACACCGGCGGCTTCACCGGCCTGCAGCGGTTCACCGGCCGGCTGGACGGCCGCGCCGGGGGATTCGTCGTGGAGGAGCGCGGCACCTTCGAGGAGGACGGCACCGTCCGCTGCACCTTCGAGGTGGTCCCCGGCAGCGCCACCGGCGAGCTCACCGGCCTGCGCGGCACCGGCGGCTACCACTACCGCCCCGGCGAGTCGCCCGTCCCGTTCACCTTCGGCTACGAGCTCGGCTGAGCCGCCCCGGGGTTCGAGGGCGCATCCTAGGCGCGGCCGGTGAGCAGGGAGATCCGGACCTCCTCCGGGTAGCCGGCGGCGGTGGGCGGGGCGGGGAGGGCGGCGAGCAGCCGGGCGGCGAAGGCCGGCCGGTCGGCGTCGGAGGGGAGCTGCGGGGCGGGGATCGCGGAGTAGAGGGTGCCCAGGAGCCGGTCGGGGGTGAGGGCGTCCTCGTACGCGATCACCGTCTCCCGCACGTCCGTGAAGCCGGCCGCCGCCAGCTCGGCGGCGTAGCGCTCGCGTTCGGCCGCGCCGGTGCCGCAGGAGGCGGTGACCGGGCGGCCGAAGTGCTCCTCCAGCGCGCCGCGCAGGGCCTGCGACCAGTCGGTGTCCTGGGCCCAGACCGGTGTGCCGTTGGCGATCACGGCGACCCCGCCGCCCGCACGGGTGCGGGGGCGCAGGGCCCGGAAGAGCTCCTCGGAGCGCATCCAGTGCAGGGCGTTGCCGATCACGGTGACGCCGAGCGGGCGGTCGCCGGGCAGCAGGTCCGCGAGGACGGGGACGTCCGCGTCGGTGCCGAGCAGCCACAGCGCGTTGCGCACGCCGGCCCGGTCGGCGGCGGCCCGGGCCCCGCGGAGCATGTCCGGTTCCGGGTCCAGACCGATGACGGTCCGGACCCGGGCGGCGAGCGGCAGGGCGAGCTGGCCGGTGCCGCAGCCGAGGTCGAGCGCGAGGTCGCCGATGCCGGGGTGGGCGTCCAGGCCGAAGGCGCGGACGAGGGTGTCGAAGACGGCCGGCGGACAGCCGCGGCGGTACTCGGCGTAGTAGGCGGCCACCTCACCGGAGAAGTCCGGGAGGGCGGGGGCGGTGGAGGAGGTCATGGCCGAGTACCTGCCCACCCGGGCCGGGCGCAGTCGGCTGATCGCTGTGGGCGGACGGCCCGGGCGGGCAGGGGCCGGCGTTCAGACCTCGACGGGCGGCTCGGACATGATCCGGCGCACCTCGACCGGCATGTCGAGGGGCCTGCCGCCCGGGCCGGGGGCGGCGGAGACCTCGGCCGCGATCCCGATCGCGCGCGGCTCGTCGGCGCAGTCCACGATCCACCAGCCGGCCAGCCACTCCTTGGTCTCCGCGAAGGGGCCGTCGCTGACCACCGGCACGCCGCCGCCGGCGCGCACGATCCGGGCGGTCTCCGGCCCGGCCAGGCCCTGGGCGTCGACGAGTTCGCCGGTGCCGCGGAGCTCGGCGTTGAGGTCCCGCATGTACTGGACGTGCACCCGGACGTCCTCGACCGGCCACTCCTCGACCTTCGGGATGTCGAGGTCCTTCGAGCTGAACTGCATCAGCAGCATGTACTTCATCGTTGCGCTCCTCGTTCGTCCTGGGCTTTCACGGAGGGGTCGGAGCCGGCCGCGCGATCTCGACATCCCCGGCGCCGTCCGCGGCAAGAACGTAGCGGCTGCGCCCGCGCGCCCCCGGGAGCGGCGTCGTTGACCCGGCGCCGACCACGCGCCTAGGGTCGGGATCCGTGCAGCGATACGACTGGCTGAAGACGATTCAGCGGATGGACCCGGAGACGCAGTTCACCGAGATCTACCGGATCAGCAGCTGGTACGAGTTCCCCTGGGACTACATCCAGTCACTCGGCTTCGCGCTCTACCGCACCTACGCCGTGCCCGGCATCGGCCGGCTGCTCGCCCGCACCGGCGAGTTCACCGGTCGCACCCAGAAGCGGTACGACGACACCCTGCTGATCCTGGAGGCGGTGGTCGAGCACGGCTTCGACTCCTCCCGGGGGCGGGAGGCGATCCGCCGGATGAACCGGATGCACCGCCGGTACGACATCTCGAACGACGACTTCCGGTACGTGCTCGCGACGTTCGTGGTGACGCCCAAGCGGTGGATGGACGACTACGGCTGGCGCCGCCTCTCCCCGCACGAGATCCGGGCGGCGGTCAACTACTACCGCGAGCTGGGCCGGCACATGGGCCTGAGCGGCATCCCGGAGACGTACGAGGAGTTCGAGCGGCTGCTCGACGACTACGAGCGCGAGCACTTCGCCTTCGACCCGGCCGGCCGGGCGGTCTCCGACGCGACGCTCGGCCTGATGGCCTCCTGGTACCCGCTGCCGGTGCGGCCGGCGATGCGGCTCTCCTCGGTCTGCCTGCTCGACGACCCGCTGCGCGAGGCCTTCGGCTACCCCGCCCCGCCGGCCGCGGTGCGCGGCGCCGTGCGCGCGGGGATGCGGCTGCGCGGGCGCTTCGTGCGGCTGCTGCCGCCGCGCCGCAGGCCGCACCTCGGCCGGGACGGCCGGCAGGTGCGCAGCTACCCCGGCTATCCCCACGGCTACCGGATCAGCGACCTGGGGACGTTCGAGGGCGAGGGTTCCTCCTCCGGCGGCTGCCCGTTCCCGCACGCCCCGGCGTCCGTGGACGGGGGCCGGGCCGGGGACGGGGCCCGGGGCGTGGACGGGGACGGCGGCTGAGGCGCGGCGGTCAGGCCGGCCAGCAGCCGCAGCCCCGCCTCGGAGGGCGAACCCGGCTCGGCCGTGTACACGGCCACCCGCTGCCCCTCGTCCTTCGGCAGCACCAGGTACTCGGTGGTCAGCTCCAGCCGGCCGACCAGCGGGTGCCGGTACACCCGGTGGTCGGTGCCGTTGCAGAGCACCGAGTGGGTGGCCCACAGCTGTGCGAACTCCTCGCTCGCCAGGCTCAGTTCACCGACCAGGGCGGCCAGCCCCGGCGCACCCGGGTAGCGGCCGGCGATCATCCGCAGATCGGCCACCGCGGTGCGGGCCTTGCTCGGCCAGTCCTCGAACAGCTCGCGCAGGTGCGGGTCGAGGAACAGCAGCCGGGCGAGGTTGGGCCGGTCGGCGGGGCGGTCCGGGGCGGCCGGGTCGAGGTGTCCGGCCAGCAGCGCGTGGGCGAGCGGGTTCCAGGCCAGGACGTCGAAGAACCGCCCGATCACCAGCACCGGGGCGCAGCCGAGCGAGTCGACCAGCACCCGCACCGACGGGCGCACCCGCTCGGGGCGCAGTGTGCAGTGCCGCGGCCGGGGCACCGGACGGGCCAGCGCGTAGAGGTGGGCGCGTTCGGTGGCGTCCAGGCGCAGCACCCGGGCGACCGCGTCCAGGACGGCGTCCGAGGCGTTCGGGCTCAGCCCCTGTTCGAGCCGCGTGTAGTACCCGGCGCTCACCCCGGCCAGCTGCGCCAGCTCCTCGCGGCGCAGCCCGGGGACGCGGCGCCGGCCACCGAACGTCGGCAGCCCGACGTCCTCCGGGCGCAGTCCGGCCCGCCGGGAGCGGAGGAAGGCGCCGAGTTCGCGGTGGGGCGCCGGGGCGTCCTGCGATGGGGTCATGACGCCCAGTCTCCCCCGGGCGCACGGGTGTTGCCTGCACCTGCGGGGTGTAGGCACAGCGGATGCCTGGCAGCCGGACGGTGTCCGGCGCAGGCTGCTCGTCATGACCACCGACGACACCCGCACCCTCGTCCTGCTCGCCCACCCCGATCTGGCGGCCTCCCGGGTCAACGCGGCACTGGCCCGGGCCGCCCGGAGCGTCCCGTCCGTCACCGTCCACGACCTGTACGCCGCCTATCCGCGCTCCCGGCGGGCGGACGCCCCGGCGACGCCGGTCGACGCCGGGTTCGAGCAGAAGCTGCTCGCCGCCCACGACCACGTGGTGTTCCAGTTCCCGCTGCAGTGGTACTCCTCGCCGCCGCTGCTGAAGGAGTGGCTGGACGAGGTGCTCACGGAGGGCTTCGCCTACGGCCCCGGCGGCGAGGCCCTGCGCGGCAGGTCGCTGCGGGTGGCCACCTCGACGGGCGGTCCCGCCGCCGCGTACCGCCCGGGCGGGAGGGCCCACCGGGCGCTGCCGGACCTGCTCCTCCCCTACGCCGCCACCGCCAACCTCGTCGGGATGGACTACCGGCCGCCGTTCGCCGTCCAGGACGCCCGCGCCCTGAGCGACCCCGAGCTCGCCGGCCACGCGGACCGCTACCGGGAGCTGCTGGCCGCCGGCTGACCCGCCGGGGCCGCCCGCGGACTCCGCCGTCCCGGCCGCGCGGGGGCCGGCCGGGACGGCGGGCACTGCGGTGCGCCGCCCCCGGCCCGGCCCGCACGCGCCCCGGCCGCCGCGCCCTACGCGAGGGCCGCGCCGGTGAGGTGGCGCAGCAGCGGGCCCGGGTCGTGGCTGCCGCACGCGGTGCGGACGGCGGCGTCGTGGGCGGCGGCGAGGGCGTCGAGGCGGGCGAGGCGGGCGTGGCCGAGCCGGGAGAGGTGCGCGGTGATGCGGCGGCGGTCCTGCTCGTCCTGGCGGCGGTAGACCCAGCCGGCCTCGGTGAGGGCGTCGACGATCCGGCTGAGGCTGGCCTGCGGGATGACCAGGGCCTGGGCGAGTTCACCCATCGAGCGGCCGGTGCCCTCGGTGAGGGCGCGCATCACGCGCCACTGGTCGAGGGTGCAGCCCTCGGCCTCCAGGCGGCCGGCGAGGTCGCGGGCGAGGCGGCGCTGGGCGATGGTGAGCAGCTCGATCAGCAGGGGCCGGTCGGTGGCGACGGCGTCGGGGGTGGTGGCTGGTGGTGTCATGGCCGTGTCTCTTTTCCCCGTCGCTGGTCCTGGTCACCGGTCCTGGGCGCCACGCCCTCGTTTGGCCGGATCGGCTGGCCATGACGATACTCGCAAGCGATGAGCGCCGATGTGAAGCTGCTGGAGCCGCTCGACGCGCGGTACCTCCCCCGGGAGGCGCCGGCGCTGCGGGTGGGCCTGGTCGTGCCGCAGTCCGGGCCGCTCGGCCTGACCGGGCCGTCGGCCCTGGACGGAGCGCTGCTGGCCGCGCACGAGGTGAACGCGGGCGGCGGGGTGCGCGGACTGCCGCTGGAGCTGGTGCTGGTGGACGGCGGCGGCACTCCGGCGGCGGTGGCCCGGGAGGTGGCGCTGCTGCTGGACGCCGGGGCGGTGGACGCGGTGGCGGGCTGCCACTCCAGCGATGTGCACCGGGCCGTGGAGACGGTGACCACCGGGCGGACCGCGTACGTGTACACGCCGCCGCACGAGGGCGGCAACCGCTTGCCGGGCGTGTTCTGCACCGGGGCGGACCCGGCGCGGCAGCTGGCGGGCGCGGTGGAGCGGCTCACCGAACAGCACCGGCTGCGCCGCTGGGCGCTGGTCGGCAACGACTACATCTGGCCGCACGCGATGCACCGGGCGGCCGGGGCGGCGGTGGCCCGGGCCGGGGCGCGGGTGGTGCTGGAGCGGCACCTGCCGTTCGGGACGGCGGAGCGGGCGCTGGAGCCGCTGCTGGACGCGCTGCGCGCCGAGCGGGCGGACGCGCTGCTGCTGAGCCTGATCGGCGCCGACCTGGTGCGCTTCAAGCGGGCGCTGCGCCGCAGCGGCCTGGACCGCCGGCTGGTGCGGCTGTCCGGGGCGCTGGAGGAGAACGGCCTGCTCGCGTACGGCGGGGACGGCACCGGCACGCTGTACGCCTCGATGCCGTCGTTCGCGTCCCTCACGGAGGAGCGGCGGGTGCGGCTGGCGGAGCAGCACCGGGCGGTGTTCGGGCCGTACGCGCCGGTGCTGGACGCCTACGCGGTCGGGTTGTACGACGGGCTGCACCTGCTGGCGGCGCTGGCGGTGAACGGGGAGCTGGTCGCGGACGACGGGCTGGGACGGGCAGCGGCGCGGCTGCTGCGCGGGGACGGCGCGGCGGTGCGGCGGGCGTGGGCGCGGGCGCCGCTGGGGCCGGCCCGGGACGGGGTGCACCTGGCGCGGGCGGAGGGGCTCGGGTTCACCGTCCTGTCGTAGGGCGCCGGCCGGGCCGGGACCGGCCCGGGGACGCTCCGGCACCGCGATCCGGTGTTCGGCATGCGGACGCGATCCACAAAACCCTTCCATTTGGAAATAGCGGGCTCTAGTGTCTCCCCACCACCTCGGGTCGCCCCAGCACGGGTCGTCACGGAAGAGAGCCCCCACATGCCCGAAGCACCCCCCTCCCCCGCCGGCATCGAGAGCTACGGCTACAAGCAGGAACTGCGCCGCTCCCTGCGCTTCACCGACCTGCTGGTCTACGGCCTGGTCTTCATGGTGCCGATCGCCCCCTTCGGCATCTTCGGCAGCGTCTTCCAGGGCTCGGGCGGCATGGTCGCCCTGGCCTACGTGCTCGGGATGGTGGCGATGATGTTCACCGCCCTCTCCTACGCGCAGATGTCCCGGGCCTTCCCGATGGCCGGCTCGGTCTACACCTACGCCGGTCGCGGCATCGCGGCGCCGGTCGGCTTCCTGTCCGGCTGGATGATCCTGCTGGACTACGTGCTCGTGCCCGGCCTGCTCTACCTGATCGCCGGCGTGGCGATGAACTCGCTGGTCCCGGCGGTGCCGGTGTGGCTCTGGCTGGTCGGCTTCGTGCTGCTGAACACCGCCGTCAACTACTTCGGCGTCGAGATGACCTCCAAGGTCAACAAGGCGATGCTGATCGGCGAGCTCGTGGTGCTGGTGGTGTTCATCGCCTTCGGCGTGGCCGCGCTGGCCTCCGGCAAGGGCCGCGGCTTCGACTTCACGCCGGTCTACAACTCGCAGACCTTCTCCTGGAGCCTGGTCTTCGGCGCGGTGTCGATCGCGGTGCTGAGCTTCCTCGGCTTCGACGGCATCTCCACCCTCTCCGAGGAGAACCAGGACTCCACCAAGGCCATCGGCCGCTCGATGATCGCCGCGCTGGTGCTGGCCGGCTCGCTGTTCATCGCACAGACCTGGATCGCCTCGCTGCTCGTCCCGGACCCGGACGCGCTGATCGCCGACGGCGACCCCGACGGCACCGCCTTCTACGACGCGGCCCGCGTCGCCGCCGGGGGCTGGCTCGCCACCGTCACCGCCGCCGCGACCGCCGTGGCCTGGGGCTTCGCCAACTCCCTGGTCGCCCAGGCGGCCACCTCGCGGCTGCTGTTCGCGATGGCCCGCGACCGCCAGCTGCCCGCGTTCCTCGCCAAGGTCCACCCGCGCCACCGCGTCCCGGTGAACGCGACCCTGCTGACGGCGGGCGTCTCGCTCGTCCTCGGCCTCTACACCGCCTCGCGCGAGGACGGCATCACCCTGCTGTCCACCCTGGTCAACTTCGGCGCGCTGACCACCTTCCTCGTCCTGCACGTGTCCGTCGTGGTGCACTACGTGTTCCGCCGCCGCAGCCGCGACTGGTGGCGCCACCTCATCGCCCCGGTGATCGGGTTCGCGATCCTCGCGTACGTGGTCGTGAACGCGGACATCGCCGCCCAGCGGCTCGGCTTCGTCTGGCTGGCGATCGGCGGACTCGTCCTGACCGGGCTGCTGCTCTCCGGCCGCCGCCCGAACCTGGCGGCGGTGGCCGCCGACGCCACGCCCGACACCGCACCCGACGCCGCTTCCGCCCCCGCTTCCGCCCCCGGCAAGGAGAACCCGTGAGCCTGCCCGACGTCGTCTCCCTCTCGCCCGAGCCCGACGAGTACGCCTACACCTTCGGCGGACGCGAACCGCTGGTGACCGTCCGGCCCGGCACGATCGTCGAACTGACCACCGAGGACTGCTTCGGCGGCCGGGTCCGCGGCTTCGCCGACCTGCCGAGCGCGGTCTGCGAGTTCCCGTACCTCAACCCGGTCACCGGACCCATCGCGGTGGCCGGCGCCGAACCCGGCGACACCCTGGCCGTGCACTTCGTGGAGATCACCCCGGCCCGCGACTGGGGCATCTCCAGCACCTTCCCGCACTTCGGTGCGCTCACCGCCACCCACAGCACGGCGATGCTGCACGCCCCGCTGGAGGAGCGGGTCTGGGTGTACGAGCTGGACGTCGCGGCCGGTGTCTGCCGGTTCCGGGCCCGCAACAGCGACTTCACCACCGAACTCCGGCTGGACCCGATGCACGGCACGGTCGGCGTCGCCCCGGCCGGCGGCGAGACCCTGATGTCGATCACCCCCGGCGCGCACGGCGGCAACCTCGACACCCCCGAGATGCGGGCCGGCACCACCGCCTACTTCGGCGTCAACGTGCCCGGCGGGCTGCTCGCCATCGGCGACGGCCACGCCCGCCAGGGCGAGGGCGAGGTCTGCGGGACGGCGGTCGAGACCGCGATGCGCACCACGGTGGTGGTCGACCTGATCAAGGGCGGCGGACCGGCCTGGCCCCGACTGGAGAGCGACCACCACCTGATCTCCACCGGCTCGGCCCGGCCCCTGGAGGACGCCTTCCGGATCAGCCAGCACGACCTCGTCCGCTGGAGCGGCGAACTGCTCGGCCTGGACACCCTGGACGCCTACCAGCTGGTCAGCCAGGCCGGCCTGGCCCCCGCGGCCAACGTGTGCGACACCAACTACACGATGGTCGCCAAGCTGCCGAAGTCCGTCCTCGGCCGCACCCGGGCCTACGACGGCCTGCACGACCGGCTCCGGGAGATCGCCGCGACCTACCTGCGGGGGCGTTGAAGAGGGATCAGGTTCCCTGCACAACGGTGTTCTGATTGGCGGTGAGCAGCCACCGGCCGTCCTCCTTCACCATGACGTACAGCGGGCTGCCCTCCTCCCCGATCTGCCCGCCGTCGCCGTCGAGGTAGCGCTGGCGCACCTTGACGGCGGCGACGTCGGGGCGGAGGAAGAGCACGTGCACCACCTCGTAGGTGGCCGTGCTGCCGCTGCCGGCGAAGCTCCCGGGCAGCACCTTGCGGGTGAACTCGGCGATCTCCTCCCGCCCGCGCAGCAGCAGGCCGTGCCCGGTGGTCCAGATCGCGTCCTCGCGGAACAGGCCGATGAACTCCTCGGTCAGCTCGTTGACCTGCGCGTGCTGGACGGTGGCGACCACCTGCTGGACGGCGGCGATCTCGGCCTCGACGGACCCGGCGTTCATGAGGGCGTTCGTGATGGGGTTCATGCAGCCATGGTGGAATCTCAAGTCCGGTTGAGGTCAAGGCCGGGCGCCCCGCGGGCTTGAGGTTGCCGCAGCGGCAGCCCCTACCGTCGTGAGCGGGGCCGGAGGGACCGGCCCGGTGGAACACGTGAGGGGAGAGCGGATGGCCGGCTGGCCGATCGAGGAGGTCGCCCGGATGTCCCGGGTGACGGCCCGGACGCTGCGGCACTACGACGAGATCGCGCTGCTGCCGCCCGCCCGGACCGGCGCCAACGGACACCGCTACTACGGGGAACCGGAGCTGCTGCGGCTCCAGCAGATCCTCGTGCTGCGGGCGCTCGGCCTGGGGCTGTCCGAGATCGGCCGCGTCCTGGCCGCCCAGGTGGACGAGCTGGAGGCGCTGCGCGGCCATCACCGCCGGCTGCTCACCGAGCGCGACCGCCTCGACGAGCTGGCCGCGACCGTCGCCCGCACGATCACCGATCTGGAGCGATCCAGGAAGGACGGTACGCCGATGACCGAGATCAACCGGCCGGAGAACCTGTTCGAAGGGGTCCGGCCCGCCGACTACGAAGAGGAGCTGCGCGCGTTCCCGGAGCTGGCCGAGGCCGCCGGGCGGGCCGTGGCGGCGATGACGCCGGAGGAGGTCGAGGCGGGGCAGCGCGAGCGCACCGCGCTGATGATCGGGCTCGCCGAGCTGATGGCCGCCGGGCTGCCGGCCGGCGCCGAGGAGGTGCGGGCCCGGGTCGCCGGGCAGTACCGCGCGCTCACCGCCGTCCAGCCGGTGTCCGCCGCGGAATTCCGGGCGATGGGGCGCGGCTGCGTGGAGAACGGGCCGTGGCGGGCGGCGTACGAGGCGATCGCCCCGGGGCTGGCCGAGTACCAGCGGGACGCGATCGAGGCGTTCACGGCGACGCTGCCGGACGCATTCGCACACCCGCACCCGAACGGGTGACCTAGGCTGGTGGGGTGCTCCTTCTCGTTCGCCGTCGCCACGTGGACCTGCTCCGCGTGACCAGCATGTCCTGTCGACGCTCCGGCTGACCCTCGTACCCCTCACCCTCAGCGCGGCCCGCAGCGGCCGCGTCCCCCCCTCCCGGCCCGGGCACACCCGCCGCACCAGGCGCGTCCCCGGCGTCCCCGGTCCACCACCGGAGCCGGCCGGGACGAGACCCAGCGGATGTCCCCATGACGCAGCAGCACCCCACCAGCCCCGCCGACGCCCCCGCCGACGCCCTCCCGGTGATCGACCTCTCGCTCGCCGGCGGCAGCCCGGCGGACCGCACCCGCCTGCACGACGAACTGCGGACCGCGGCCACCGGCGTCGGCTTCTTCCAGCTCGTCGGCCACGGGGTCACCCCGGCCGAGACGACCGCCCTGACCGAAGCCACCCGCGCCTTCTTCGCCCTCCCCGAGGCCGACCGCCTCGCCGTCGCCAACCTGCACTCCCCGCACTACCGCGGCTACACCCGCACCGGTGACGAGCGCACCGGCGGCAGCCGGGACTGGCGCGACCAGCTCGACATCGGCGCCGAACGGCCCCCGCACGTGCCCGCCCCCGGCGAGCCCCCGTACTGGTGGCTGGAGGGCCCCAACCAGTGGCCCGCCGCCCTCCCCGAGCTGCGCGACGCCGCCCTGGCCTGGATCGACCGGCTCGGCGCGGTGGCCCGCACGCTGCTGCACGAACTCCTCGCCTCGATCGGCGCCCGCCCCGACTTCTACGACCCCGCCTTCGCGGGCCGGCCCCACCTGCGGCTCAAGCTGGTCCGCTACCCGGGCACCGCCCCCGACGGCGCCGCCCAGGGCGTGGGCGCGCACAAGGACTACGGCTTCATCACCCTGCTCCTCCAGGACACCGTCGGCGGCCTCCAGGTGGAGCGCCCGGACGGCTCCTTCCTGGACGTCCCGCCCCTGGAGGGCGCCTTCGTCGTCAACCTCGGCGAACTCCTGGAGGTCGCCACCGACGGCTACCTCAAGGCGACCAGCCACCGCGTGGTCAGCCCGCCCGGCGCCCGCGAGCGCTTCTCCGTCCCGTTCTTCTACAACCCCCGCCTCGACGCCCACATCGAGCCGCTGGACTTCCCCCTCGCCCACCACGCCCCCGGCGCCACCCAGGACCCCGCCAACCCCCTCTACGCCGACTTCGGCTTCAACGAGTGGAAGGGCTACACCCGCGCCCACCCCGAAGTCACCCGCCGCCACCACCCCGACCTCGCCGCCTGAGCCCACGGCAGCGCACCCGGGCCCGCGCTCCTCACCGGAGCGCGGGCCCTTGCGCGTCCGGCGCGTGGACCCGGTGGGACAGCGGTGTCACACTGGCGGTGTCACAGTGGTGGTGCGACGCGGCGGGAGGCGGGGGTGGAGGTGCGGCTGACGGTGGACGAGTTGGCGGCGCGGGCGGGGGTGACGGTGCGGACGGTGCGGTTCTACGGGACGAAGGGGCTGCTGCCGCCGCCGGTGCTGGGGGCGCGGCGGGTGGGGTGGTACGGGGCGGAACACCTGGACCGGCTGGGGCTGATCGAGGAGCTGCAGCGGCAGGGGCTGACGCTGGCCGCGATCGAGCGGTACCTGGCACGGCTGCCGCAGGGCACCACACCGTTGGACCTGGCGATCCACCGGGCGCTGGTGGCGTCGTGGACGCCGGAGGTGCCGGAGGAGGCGGGCCGGGCGGAGGTGGAGCGGCGGGCCGGGCGGCGGCTGTCGGAGGAGCAGGTGGACCGGCTGGCCGCGATGGGGGCGCTGGAGCGGACGGCGGACCCGGAGGTGTTCCGGGTGGACCCGGGGCTGCTGCCGCTGGGCGTGCGGATCCTGGACGTGCCGATCCCGCTGGAGACGCTGGTGGCGGCACGGGCGGTGGTGGTGGAGCACAGCCGGGCGACGGCGCGGGAGTTGCAGCGGCTGTTCCGGGAGACGGTGTGGAAGCCGTACCGGGAGAGCGAGCCGGCGCCGGACGACGTGGAGCGGATGAAGGCGCTCACCGACCACATCCGGCCGATGGTGGCGCAGGCGCTGGTCACCGCGTTCCAGAAGTCGCTGCGGGAGGAGCTGGACGCGGGGCCGGGCGGGGCGGCCGCGCAGGAGCGGCGGGCCGCCCCGCCCGAGCGGTGATCAGTCGGTGAAGGTGCGGCCCTCGGCGGCGATCCGCTCCAGCAGGGCGGGCGGCGCGAACCGCTCCCCGTACGCGGCGGCGAGTTCGCGGGCACGGGCCGCGAAGCCGGCCGGGCCGCCCGGGTAGCCGTTGATGTACTGGAGCACGCCGCCGGTCCAGGCCGGGAAGCCGATGCCGAGGATGGAGCCGACGTTGGCGTCCGCGACCGAGGTGAGCACGCCCTCCTCCAGGCAGCGCACCGAGTCCAGCGCCTCGCTGAACAGCATCCGCTCCTTGAGGTCCTCGAACGGGACGGCGGCGTCCGCGCGGGTGAAGTGCTCGCGCAGGCCCGGCCAGAGGCGGCCGCGCACCCCGTTCTCGTCGTACTCGTAGAAGCCGGCGCCGCCGCTGCGGCCGGGGCGGCCGAACTCGTCGACCATCCGGTCCACCACCGCGTCCGCCGGGTGGGCGGTCCACTCGCCGCCGGCCGCCTCGACGGCGCGCCGGTACTCGTTGCGGATCCTGCGCGGCAGGGTGAGGGTCAGCTCGTCGAGCAGCGAGAGCACCTTGGCCGGGTAGCCGGCCTGGGCGGCGGCCTGCTCGACGCTGGCCGGCTCGACGCCCTCGCCGATCATGGCGACGCCCTCGTTGATGAACTGGCCGATCACCCGCGAGGTGAAGAAGCCGCGCGAGTCGTTGACGACGATCGGCGTCCTGTTGATCTGCCGGACCAGGTCGAAGGCCCGGGCCAGCGCCTCGTCCCCGGTCCGCGGGCCGCGGATGATCTCCACCAGCCGCATCCTGTCGACCGGCGAGAAGAAGTGCAGGCCGATGAAGTCGGCGGAGCGCTGCACGCCCTCGGCGAGCAGGCCGATCGGCAGGGTGGAGGTGTTGGAGCAGAGCAGGGCGTCGGGGGCGACGACGCCCTCGATCTCCTGGAACACCTTGTGCTTCAGCTCGGGGTCCTCGAAGACCGCCTCGATGACCACGTCGCAGCCGGCCAGGTCGGCGGCCTCGGCGGTGGGGGTGATCCGGGCGAGCAGTTCGTCGCGCTGCGCCCCGGTGCGCCGCCCGCGCGCCACCGCCTTCGCCAGCAGGCCCTCGGAGTAGGCCTTTCCGCGCTCGGCGGCCTCCACGGTGACGTCCTTGAGCAGCACCTCGATGCCGGCCTCGGCGCAGACGTGGGCGATGCCGGCGCCCATCATCCCGGCGCCGAGCACCGCGACCTTGCGGACCGTCCGCTTCTCCACCGCAGCGGGCCGTCCGGCGCCGGAGTTGACGGCCTGGAGGTCGAAGAAGAGCGCCTGGATCATGTTCTTGCCGGTCTGTCCGCAGGCCAGCTCGGTGAAGTAGCGCGCCTCGATCACCATCGCGGTGTCGATGTCCACCTGGGCGCTCTCGACGGCGGCGGCGAGCACGTTGCGCGGCGCCGGGTAGGGGGCGCCGGCCAGTTGCTTGCGCAGGTTGGCGGGGAAGGCGGGCAGGTTGGCGGCGAAGGCCGGGGTGCTGGGGGTGCCGCCGGGGATCTTGTGGCCCTTGACGTCCCAGGGCTGGACGGGGGACGGGTTCGCCTCGATCCAGTCCCGCGCCCGGGCCGACAACTCCTCGGGGGTGTCGACGAGTTCGTGCACCAGGCCGTGTTCGAGGGCCTGCGCCGGGCGGTACTGGCGGCCCTGCAGCAGGAACTTCAGCAGGGCGTCGGTGATGCCGAACAGCCGGACGGTGCGGACGATTCCGCCGCCGCCGGGCAGCAGGCCGAGGGTGACCTCGGGCAGGCCGATCCGGCTCGCGGGGGTGTTCAGGGCGATCCGGTGGTGGCAGGCGAGGGCCAGCTCCAGGCCGCCGCCGAGCGCGCTGCCGTTGACCGCGGCGACGACCGGCCGGCCGAGGGTCTCCAGGGTGCGCAGGGCGCGCTTGATCCGCATCGACTTCTCGAAGACGGCGGCGGCGTCCTCGGGGCGGGCGGCGGAGAGCATCCGCAGGTCGCCGCCGGCGAAGAAGGTCTTCTTGGCGGAGGTGACGACCACGCCGCGCAGCTCGCCGGCGGCGGCGAGGCCGGCCAGGCGGGCGACGACGGCCTCGAAGTCGGCGGTGAACGCCTCGTTCATGGTGTTGACGGACTGGGCGGGGTCGTCGAGGACGAGGGTGACCACGCCGTCCCGGTCCTGCTCCCAGCGGATGGTGGTGGTGTCGCTCATGGGTTCGGGTCTCCGGAGGAGGTGGGGAGGAGGACGGGGGTCAGACGCGCTCGACGACGGTGGCGATGCCCATGCCGCCGCCCACGCAGAGGGTGGCCAGGCCGTAGCGCAGCTCGCGCCGCTCCAGCTCGTCGACGAGGGTGCCGATCAGCATCGCGCCGGTGGCGCCGAGCGGGTGGCCGAGGGCAATCGCGCCGCCGTTGACGTTCACCTGCTCCGGGGAGAAGCCCATCTCGCGGACGAAGCGCAGCGCGACGGCGGCGAAGGCCTCGTTGATCTCGACCAGGTCGATGTCGGCGGCGGTCAGCCCGGCCTTCGCGAGCGCCTTGCGGGTGGCGGGTGCCGGGCCGGTGAGCATGATGGTCGGCTCGGAGCCGGAGACGGCGGCGGAGACGATCCGGGCGCGCGGCCGCAGCCCGTAGCGCTCGCCGGTCTCGCGGTTGCCGATGGCGACCAGCGCGGCGCCGTCGACGATGCCGGAGGAGTTGCCGGCGTGGTGGACGTGGTCGATCGCCTCCACCCAGTGGTACTTCTGCAGGGCGACGGCGTCGAAGCCGCCGGCCTCGCCGATCGCGGCGAAGGAGGGCTTGAGGCCGGCGAGCGTCTCCACGGTGGTGCCGGGGCGGATGAACTCGTCGCGCTCCAGCACCACCAGGCCGTTGCGGTCGCGGACCGGGACCACCGAGCGGTCGAACAGGCCGTCGGCCTGGGCCTTGGCGGCGCGGGCCTGGGACTCGGCGGCGAACGCGTCGACGTCGGTGCGCGAGAAGCCCTCGATGGTGGCGATGAGGTCGGCGCCGATGCCCTGCGGCACGAAGTTGGTCTCGTAGGCCGTCATCGGGTCGGCGAACCAGGCACCGCCGTCCGAGGCCATCTTCACCCGGGACATCGACTCGACGCCGCCGGCCAGGACGAGGTCCTCCCAGCCGGAACGGACCTTGGCGGCGGCCAGGTTGACGGCCTCCAGGCCGGAGGCGCAGAAGCGGTTCTCCTGGACGCCGGCGACGGTGTCCGGCAGGCCGGCGGCGATGGCGGCGATCCGGGCGATGTCGGAGCCCTGGTCGCCGACCGGGCTGACCACGCCGAGCACGATGTCGTCGATCGCCGCCGGGTCGAGGTCCGGGAAGCGGCGGCGGATCTCGTGGATCAGGCCGACGACCAGGTCGATCGGCTTGGTGCCGTGCAGGGAGCCGGTGGCCTTGCCCCGGCCGCGCGGGGTTCGGATCGCGTCGTAGACGTACGCTTCGGTGGTCACGGTGGGGAGCCTTTCGGGGCGGGGGGTGACGGCGGAGCCGGGTGGTGGGGATCAGTCGAGGAGGGAGCGGCCCACGATCTCCTTCATGATCTCGGTGGTGCCGCCGTAGATGGTCTGGATGCGGCCGTCGGTGAACGCCCGGGCGACCGGGTACTCGGCCATGTAGCCGTAGCCGCCGTGGAGCTGGAGACAGCGGTCGGCGGTGCGCTTCTGCAGCTCGGTGGCCCACCACTTGGCCATCGAGGCGTCCGCCGGGGTGAGCGCGAAGCGGTTGTGCTCGGTGATGCAGCGGTCGACGAAGGTGCGGGTGACCGCGCACTCGGTGGCCAGTTCAGCGATCTCGAAGCGGACGTGCTGGAGCTTGGCCAGCGGCCGGCCGAACGCCTCGCGCTGCTTGACGTAGGCGGTGGTGAGCTCGACCAGGTGCTCGGCGCCGGCGATCGCGGAGGCGGCGATGGTGAGCCGCTCCTGCGCGAGGTTGCGCATCAGGTACAGGAAGCCCTGGTTGAGCTCGCCGAGCAGGTTCTCCTTCGGGACGCGGACGTCCCGGAAGAACAACTCGGCGGTGTCCTGGGCCTTCTGGCCGATCTTGTCGAGGTTGCGGCCGCGCTCGAAGCCGGGCGTGCCGCGCTCGACGACCAGCAGGCTGAGACCGTGCGCGCCGCCCTCGGCGGTGGTGCGGGCGACCACGACGACCAGGTCGGCGAGGATGCCGTTGGAGATGAACGTCTTGGCGCCGTCGAGCAGGAAGTGGTCCCCCCGGTCGACCGCCCGGGTGCGGATGCCCTGGAGGTCGGAGCCGGTGCCGGGCTCGGTCATCGCGATCGCGGTGATCAGCTCACCGGTGCAGAACCCGGGCAGCCAGCGGCGCTTCTGCTCCTCGGTGGCGAGCGAGGTGAGGTAGGGGCCGATGATGTCGTTATGCAGGCCGAGCGCCAGTCCGGAGGCGCCGGCCCGGGCGAACTCCTCGGCCAGCACGACGGCGTAGCGGAAGTCGGCGGTGCCACCGCCGCCGTACTCCTCGGGGACGGCGAGGCCGAGCAGGCCCTGCCGGCCGGCGGCCAGCCAGGCCGCGCGGTCGACGATGCCGGCCTGCTCCCAGCGGTCGTAGTGCGGTAGCACCTCCTTGGCGAGGAAGGACCGGACGGTGACCCGGAAGTCCTCGTGCTCGTCGGTGAAGAGGTCGCGTTGCACGGCAGGCTCCTTGGCGGGGTGGGGAGTTCAGGCGGTCGGCGGCGCGGCCGGCGGGTCCAGCCCGGGCACGCCCCAGTCGGCGGCCACCTCGGCGGCGTCGGCGCCCGGCCGGGCGGGCGGGCGGCGCAGCGCGCCGGGGGTGGCGGAGAACCGCGGGGCGGGGGCGGGCTGGGTGACGCCGTCCGCCTCGACGTACGTCCCCCGGCTCACCAGATGCGGATGGCGATGGGCCTGACGCATCGTCAGCACCGGCTCCACGCAGGCGTCGGAGCCCGCGAAGACGGCCTCCCAGGCGGCGCGCGGGCGGGTGGCGAAGCGCGCGGCGATCGCGGCCCGCAGCTCGGGCCAGCGGGCGGTGTCCCACTGGCCGGGGGCGTCCGGGCCGAGCTCCAGCAGCCGGGCGAACTCGGCGTAGAACTGCGGCTCCAGGGCGCCCACCGCAAGGTGGCCGCCGTCGGCGGCCGGGTAGACGGCGTAGAACGGCGCGCCGCCGTCCAGCAGGTTCACTCCGCGGCGGTCCTGCCACCGCCCGCCCGCCAGCAGGCCCTGGAGGACGGCGGTGAGGTGGGCGGCGCCGTCGACGACGGCGGCGTCGACGACCTGGCCGGCTCCGGTGGCGCGGGCGTGGTGCAGGGCGGCGAGCAGGCCGACGACCAGGTAGAGCGAGCCCCCGGCGTAGTCGCCGAGCAGGTTGGCGGGGATGCCGGGCGGCCCCTCGGCGGCGCCCGGGGCACCCGGGGCGTCGGCGTCGGGGGCGGGGGCGGGGGCGACCAGGCCGAGCGCACCCGAGACCGCCGCGTACCCGAGGTCGTGCCCGGCCCGGGCGGCCAGCGGCCCGTCCTGGCCCCAGCCGGTCATCCGCCCGTACACCAGCGCGGGGTTGCGGGCCAGGCAGGCCTCGGGCCCGACCCCGAGGCGCTCGGCGACGCCGGGCCGGTAGCCCTCGATCAGCAGGTCGGCGCGGGCGGCCAGGTCGAGCACCAGGCCCGACCCGCCCGGGGCCTTGAGGTCGACGACCACCGAGCGCTTGTTGCGGCCCGCGACGTCGTGGGCCGGGTCGATGCCCAGCGGCGAGGGTTCGGGCCGGTCGACCCGGACGACGTCGGCGCCGAGGTCGCCCAGCAGCATCGCGGCGAACGGCCCCGGGCCGATCCCGGCGAGCTCCACCACGCGCACGCCGGCCAGCGGTCCGCCGCGCTCGCCGCGCCCGCCACCGGCCCTGCCCTGTTCGGACGCCACTGCCCCTCCGGGGTCGAGGAAGTCTGACAGTAAAGCTGTCACACTCGCGATGATAGGGAAGCGACCGTTCAGTAACAAGACCTCTCCGCCTGTGCCGCGGCCCCCGGCGCACGCCGCGCGGCGACGCTCGCGGAGGGTGCCTCGGTACGTCTACGGACAGCCCGGTACCGTCGTCCCCGGCGGGGGGCTGCTGACCTCCCGTCGGATCCGGAGGAAGGAAGAGCAGCCGCACATGGTCTACCCAGGGTTCACCACCGGGCCGGTCGCGCCCAGTACCTCGCCGTTCGCCGCCCCCACGCCCCGGCCGACGCCCACCCCGGCCCCCGCCGCGGGCACGCCCGCCGCCACGCCGGGCCCGGTGCCGTCGCCCTCCCCCGGCGTGAACCCGGGCGGCACCACCACCCGGCTGGACCGCCCCTACGAGCTCAACGCCTCGGCCGGCATCGCCCGGCAGATCGCCGCCGACCTCGACAAGGCCAACGGCAAGGGCGGCAACAACCTCGCCGAGCACGCCTCCACCGCCGCCGGGAGGATCCGCGGCTTCGCCTTCGGCGGCGCGCTCACCGGCTCCACCGAGCGCTGGCTCCAGCAGTGCAAGACCCTGCACGACAAGCTGACCGGCACCGCCGACAACCTGGACGCCACCCAGCGCGCCTACCAGGCCAACGAGACGTCCATCGCCGGCCGGCTCGGCCGCCCCGGCCGCTGAGCCGCCGGGGAGAGGAGAGGAGCAACCCCCATGGTGTCCTTCAAGGAACTCCACGAGGCCGACTTCGCCGGCGTCACCGAGACCGCCGAGGCCTGGACCTCGATGGCGACCGCCCTCGACGCGCTGGACTCGCGCGTCGCCCGCGACCTCACCGGCACCCCGCAGCGGGCCGGCTGGGAGGGACCCGCCGCGATCCAGGCGGGCGCCACCCTCAAGGGCGTCGACACCGACGTCACCCAGGCCGCCGCGGTCGCCAAGGCGCTCGCCGCGATCATCCGCGACGCGGCCGCCGACTTCACCGCCGCCCGCAAGGCCCTCGACACCGCGATCCACGACGCCGAGACCCAGACCCTGACCGTCGGCGCCGAGGGCGACGTCCGCTGGCCGCCGATGCCCGGCTCGCACAACGACCCGGACGCCGGTCCGGCGATCAAGAAGTACGACGAGGAGATGAAGGCCAAGGCCGAGGCGATATCCGCCCGGCTCACCAAGGCCGTGCAACAGGCCACCGCCGCCGACCAGCGCGCCTCCGTCGCCCTGCAGACCGACATCGGCACCAGTACCACCGCCTTCAACGCCAAGCCCTACGGCGGCGGCGACGCAGCCGACGCCAGGCGCGCCGCCGACCTGCTGACCAAGGGCGGCAGCCTCTCCGACGACGAGCTGAAGCGGCTGCAGGACCTGATGGCCACCGGCTCCGGTTCCAAGGAGTTCTCCACCAGCCTGCTCAACAGCCTCAACGCCGGCGGCCACAAGGGCCCCGAGGCGCTGCTCGACTACGCCAAGGTCTACGGCGACCTCGCCCGGGGCGACCACAACGCCCAGCAGTACCAGGACCTCTACGGCAACCTCGGCCAGGTGCTCGCCACCGCCACCAAGGACGGCGGCATGGGCAAGGCCTGGGAGGACGACCTGCTCAAGGCCGCCCGCAAGCCGGGCGGATCGGCGGCCGGGTACAACGACAACTACCGGGCGCTCACCGAACTGATGGGCGCCAAGGGCGACTTCGACAAGCCGTTCCTCACCAGGGTCGGCAACGACCTGGTCGACTACGAGCGCGGCAGCAAACTCAAGGGCGAGGAGCTCTGGGGGCCGGACTACGGCAACGTCACCGGGAAGCAGGGCGACCCGATGCGCGGGCTGATGAAGGCGATGAGCCACAACCCGGAGGCGTCCAAGGAGTTCCTCGACCCGGGCGCCAACAAGAACCTCGACTACCTGTTCAAGGACCGCACGTGGCCCAACCAGGGCTACGAGCACAACCAGGTGGACGGCCTGGCCCGGGACACCTCGCGCGGCGCCTTCGGCGACGCCCTCCAGGCCGCCACCACCGGCCGCGACCCGCACGGCGACCAGCCGCCGGTCCGCCCGCACGACGAGGCGATGGCGCGGATCATGTCCGAGACCGTCACCCACTTCGGCGGCCCCAAGGCCGGCCACGAGAACGAGCTGCCCGCCGCGCTGCGCCGGCCGCTCGCCGAGATGATCGCCGACTACGCCCCCGACACCTACGAGATCCTCGGCAAGGAGACCGGCGGCACCTCCGAGACCAGCAAGCTCACCATCGGCCGGGAGCAGATGCTGCGGACCATCCGCGGGGTCGCCGAGGACCCCGAGGCGTTCAAGGTCGTCCACTACGCGGAGAGCCAGGAGGTCGCCCGGCGGCTGAACGAGTACCCCGCCGAGGCCTTCCAGCCGGACCAGACCGGGCGGCCCGACCACAAGATCCAGGGCTTCACCCGCGAGGCCGGCGAGGTGATGGGCACCCTCAGCGGTGTGCGCACCGACGTCATCGCCGACCACCGGGACGACGCGATCTTCCGCAACAACTGGAACGCCAAGATGGACTACCACCTGCTCGGCGCCCCGGTCACGCCCGTCCCGATGGTCGGCGACGCGGTCCAGCGGCTCGTGGACGTCGGCACCTCCGTCTACGCCAACAACCTCAACAACGACGAGAGCCTGAAGGCCACCGAGCAGATCTCGGACACCTTCCGGGCCGGCGACGAGCAGCTCAAGGCGATGATCCGGGAGCGCGCCCTGGCCGCCGGCATCCCGAAGGAGGAGGTCAACGCCACCGGCGGGGTCACCACCACGCTGCTGACCGACGTCAACGCGAGCTACCAGACCGGCGTCGACGACGCGTACCGCCGCGCACTGGGGCGGAGCTGATGAACCGATGAGCGGACCGACGCAGGAACACCAGGAAGACCGGGAGCACCGGCAGGACCGGCAACACCGGCCCGTGGGCGAGCGGGTCGACACGGCGCTGAGCAGGCGCGGGTTCACCACCCGGTCGCTGCGGCTGCGGGCGGGCGGGGTGCTGCTGGCGATCACGGCCGGGGCGGCCGGGCTGCTGCTGTTCGGGTACACCAACGTGCTCGGCCCGGACCGCGTGTGCGGGGGCGCGGCGAGCGCGGACGCCGTGCACGCCGCGCTGGGACCGGGGCGGATCAGCGAGGAGAAGTCCCCCGGCTACTCCCCCACCGCCGTCGACCCGACGCAGTACTGCCGCGCCACCGTGGACTTCGGCCTGTTCGGGGACACCGGGAAGAGCGTCGGGTTCGGGCTCTCGGTGAACCGGAGCGTGGGCGCCGAATCCCGCCCGGGGGCACGGCTCTTCGCCGACCACGGTGCCGTGGGCGCGGTGACCCCGGGTGGCGCCTGGGCGCTGCTTCCGGAAGGCTGCCCCACCGGACTGCGGGCCTCGGTCGGCACCGGACACGACGGGAAGGACGGCGACCACGCGGAAGGCATCGCCCGGCTCGCCGTCGAGCTCGCCGGCCTCGCCGCGAAGGACCGCACCTGCGGCACCGCACCGCCCGCGCCGACGACGCTCTCCCCGGCGGGCGCCGAGCAGCCGGTCGACTGGAACAACCTCTGCGGCCTCCCCGGCATGGCGGTCGCCAAGGCGCCCGACGCGGACCACGAGGACTGGTACCGCCAGCAGGCCACCACGGCGTTCTCCCCCGTCTGGTCCTGCACCGTGACCGACCGGCCGACCGGGAGGCCCGTGGCCTCGTTCGTGGTCGTCACCGAGCCCCGGGTGGTGGACCTCCCGGCGGACCAGGAGCGCTCCACGGCGTTCGGCCGCAGCACGTGGGCCGGCACCGGGAACGAGGACGTGGTGGCCCTCTGCCAGGGCCGCAGGACGTACTTCCACTACGAGGAGCGCCCCGCACCGGCCCTCCGCAGCCAGCACCTGCTGCCCGACACCGGGGCCGTCTGGACGCAGTTCCTGACCGCCGCCGGGAAGGCGATCGGCTGCGAGCCGATCGTTCCCTAGCGGCCTCCGTCCTCCCCGGGGACCGCCCGTCCCCCCTCGGGTTCCCCCCGGCGGGGGAGGCGGATCGGATGGCCGGAGGAGGTGCGGGCGGACGGGTGCGCGGGAGCGTGGGGGCATGACCTCGACGCTTCCGCTCCTGTCCACGGCCCCGGCCGCCGCACCCGCCGCCGCACCCGCCGCCGCACCCGCGCCCGTCGGCCGGGTGCGGACGGCGGCGGCCGTGGTGGCCGTCGCCGCGACCGTTCCCTACCTCACCCTCAAGCTGCTCTGGCTCACCGGTCACCCGGTCGGGGCCGGGGACGCCGATGCCATGGACGACCTGTGGCTCCTCAACCTGCTCACCTTCGGCATGGACGCCGTCGCCGTCGTCCTGGCCCTGGCGTTCGTCCGGCCGTGGGGGCGGCGCGCGCCCGCCGGGCTGCTGGCCTTCCCGATGTGGGTCGCGACCGGACTGCTCGGCACCCTGCTCGTCGCGCTTCCGCTCGTCCTGCTCGCCGCCCTGGTGCTCGGCCCGGAGGCGGCGGGGGCCGGGAAGGACGACGGGCCGAGCGGCTGGGTGTTCACCCTCGTCTACGGCGGCTTCGCCGTCCAGGGGCTGGCGCTGATCACCGGGTTCCTGCTGTACGCGCGGGAGCGCTGGGCCGGGCTGCTGCGCCGCGACCGGATCGGCGACCTGCCGCACTCCCCCACGCTGAGCACCCAGCGGGCCTTCGCCTGCGCGGCCGCGCTGCTCGCCGCCGGGGTCGCGGCGGCCCGGCTGTACTGGGCGTTCGGCGGGGCGGCCGGGCTGCCGGTGGCGTGGCGGGAGGAGCGCGGCCGGAGCGTGGCGGTCATGGACGCGGTGACGGCCGCGATGGCGGTGGCCGCGGCGGCGGCGCTGCTGGTGCTGGTGTTCCGGCGCCGGCCGGAGTGGCGGCTGCGCGGGCCGCTCGCGGTGGTGTGGACCGCCGCCGGGTCGGTGTTCGCCTGGGGCGCCTGGCAGTTGGTGGCGTTCGGGACGACGGTCAGCGCCTCCGCCGACCCGCGCGAGGCGGTGCCGGGGCTGCTGCCGCTGGTGGAGGCGGTGCAGGTGGTGACCGGGCTGCTGGTGCTGGCCGTGGGTGCGGTCGCGCTGGTGGAGCGGGCGGCGGCGGGAGCCGTCCCGGACACCGCCTGGGCGACGACGACCGGCCTCCCGGCCGGGGGTGCTGACGTAGAGTCGGCGGAGTGATCACGGGGGCGGGTCGGGAGTCGGAGGGGAGCGGCGGCGGGGCGCTGCGGCGGGCGGCGGGTGCGCTGCTCGGGCGGCGGGCCCGGCTGCGCTGGGTGCACCTGGTGCTCGGCGGGGCGCTGCTGATGCCGTACTGGATGCTCTCGACGGTCGCGCTGGGCGCGCTGGATCCGCGCAAGGGCTCGTTGGCGCAGGTCCTGCTCTACTTCGCCGCGCTCGGCGCCTCGCTGCCGATGGCCGCCGTCACCGCCCTGGTCCCGACCGTCCGGGCGCTGGAGGGTGCGGCGGCCCTGGCCCTGTGCGCGCCCCGGCGGGCGGCGGAGGTGGTCACCGGCCCCGCGCGGTCCTGGGCGGCGCGGCGGCGGACGGCCGGGTGGTTCGTGCTGCACCTGCTGTTCGGCGGCGTCGTCAGCGGGATGACGCTGGCCGGGGCGCCGTTCGCGGTGGTGCTGATCCTGCGGCCGACCGGCTTCGAGGAGATGGTTCGGTTCTGGGAGGAGCGCGGCGTGCCGGGCTGGCTGCCCGGCCCGGTGCTGGGCGTGGCACTGCTGGCCCTGATCGTCGGCACCAGCGCCGGTCTCGGCGCACTGCTGGCGCGGTGGGCGCCCGTGCTGCTCGGCCCGACCCCGGACGAGCGGCTGGCCACCGCCGAACGGCGGGCCGTCGTGCTCGCCCAGCGCAACCGGCTGGCCCGTGAACTGCACGACTCGGTCGGCCACGCGCTGAGCGCCGTCGGCATCCAGGCCTCGGCCGCCGCCCGGGTGCTGCGCACCGATCCGGAGTTCGCGGCGCAGGCGCTGGCCGCCATCGAGGAGACCGCGCGCGGCGCCGTCGCCGAACTGGACGCGGTGCTGGGGCTGCTGCGCGAGGAGGACGGCGACGCGGCGGGGCCCGCCGGACCGACCCTCGCCGGGCTGGAGGACCTGCTGCGGCAGCTGGCCCGCACCGGGCTGGCGGTGGACGCCGAGCTGGCCCCCGGCCTGGACCGGCTGCCGGCCGCGTTCTCCCGCGAGGCCTACCGGATCGTCCAGGAGGGCCTGACCAATGTGCTGCGGCACGCCGGCCCGGCCGGTTCCGAACCGGCCCGGCTGCGGGTCGCCCCGGCCGGGGGGCGGCTGGAGATCGAACTGACCAACCCGCTCGGCCGGTCACGGCCCAGCCGGCCCGGCGGCGGACGCGGGCTGCGCGGGATCGGCGAGCGCGCGGCGGCGCTGCGCGGCGGCTGCGAGGCCGGGCCGGTGGACGACGGGACGACGTGGCGGCTGGCCGTCTGGCTGCCGGTGGGAGGAGAGCGTTGAACAGCAACGGCAACAGCAAGAGCAGCGGGAGCGGGAGCGCGGGCGGGCCGGTCCGGGTGGTGATCGCCGACGACGAACGGCTGGTGCGCACGGGGCTGCGGGTGGTGATCGACGCCGAGCCGGACCTCACGGTGGTCGGCGAGGCGGCCGACGGCGCCGAGGTGGTGCCGCTGGTGCGCGCGCTGCGGCCGGAGGTGGTGCTGATGGACGTGCGGATGCCGGGGATCGACGGCATCCGGGCCACCGAGCAGTTGGTCGCCGGGATGGCCGAACCGCCCCGGATCCTGGTGGTCACCACCTTCGAGCACGACGACCACGTGTACGACGCGCTGCGGGCGGGGGCGGCCGGGTTCCTGCTGAAGCGGGCACGGGCCGAGGAGATGGTGCAGGCGGTGCGGCTGATCGCGCGCGGCGACTCGCTGCTGTTCCCGGCGGCCGTGCGCGACCTCGCCCTGCGGTACGCGGCGCCGGCCGCACGGACCTCCCGTCCGGCGCCCGAACGCGGCCCGGTCGGGCGGCTCACCGAGCGGGAGGGGCAGGTGCTGCGGCTGATGGCGGCCGGGCTCAACAACGGGGAGATCGCCGCGAGGCTGGTGCTCAGCCAGGAGACGGTGAAGACGCACGTGGGCGGCGTGCTGGCCAAGCTGGGCGCGCGGGACCGCACCCAGGCGGTGATCGCGGCGTACGAGTCGGGGTTCGTGCTGCCGGGCTGACGGGGAACCGGCGGGGGCGGGACCCGGCGGGTGCGCGGCCGGGGGCGGGGTGCGCGGCCGGGGGCGGTGGCCGGCCGGTCCCGCTCAGATCCGCCAGGACCGGATCCGGTCGGCCGCCGCGAAGACGTCCGCCCGCCCCTCGGCGATGTCCCGGGCCAGCTCCACCAGCGCCCCGTACGGCGGGTCGATGCCCTCGCCGGCCGCGTGCATGTACGCCGCCGTCGTCATGCAGGCGTACAGGTTGTTGCGCACGGGGAGCGGCCGCAGCAGCACGATCGTGTGCATCAGGGTGGCCGCGCACCATGCCGGATCCGCGTCGTGGCCGAGCTGTGCGGTGTTCACCCGGTGCCGGGCGACGGCCGCCTGCAGCGCCGAGTAGTCCCGCACGCTGAGGTCCTCCGGCGAGGCCAGCTCCTGGACGTCGAGCAGCCAGCGCAGATCGACCCGCAGCAGCATCATCGCGGCACCCCGGTCGCCCGCCCCTCCCCGCCCCGCCCGCTCAGGCGGCCGGCGCGTCCTCCGGGAACTCCCGGTCGAACTCCTCGCGGTGCGCGTTCCAGAAGGCCACCGCGTGGGAGACGAACACCCGGCGCTGCTGCTCCCGCACACTCAGGTCGTGCACATACGCCTTGACACTCTTGCCGTCGGCGGCGGCCGCCTCGCGGATCGCGGCGAGCTCGTGCTCCGTGTACTCGATGTTGAGTGCTGGCATGGCGCCGATGGTACTGGAGCGCACGGGAGTTGGACACCGAGCCGGTGACCCCGACGCCGCTGCGGCCGGGTGTACGCCGCCGGTCGGAGCCCGGCGCGCCCGGCGTACCTCCATGGTCCCGGTGCGGACCGCTCCGCAGGCTGACGTGCGGCGGCTCCACCGGTCCGTACCGTCGACCCGTGGGCGGCGGAGGGGTTCCGCGGGGGAGGCCCGGACCTGGAGACGGCAGGGGACGGCATGGGTATCGAACGGCGGAGGCCGGTGGCCCGGGCGGCGGCGATCACGGCGGTCGCGCTCGCGGTCACGGCGGGCACGGTCGGCGCGGCGGGCGCGGCGGGCGCGGCGGCGGACGGGGACGGCCCGGCCCAACGGCCGGGCGTCAACCGGCTGGAGGGCGTCTGGCAGGTGGACGGCTACGGCACGATCGCGGAGATCCACGGCACCACCCTCACCACCTACGACGTGACCAGGATCAGCTGCACCCCGGGGTTCCTGGACGGCGCCCAGGTCGGCGCTCCCGGCCACGGCGGCGCCGTCCGGTACGGCCGGCCCGGCAAGGGGTACGGGGAGCTGACCGTCACGCCCCGGGGGCGCGACCGGGCCGTGTACAAGGAGGACGGCGCCAGCTCGGCCAAGGACCTCTCCCGGCTGCCCGGGCTGCCGGCCCGATGCACCCGTCCGGCGCCGCAGGACCCGCTCGCGGTCTTCGACCGGTTCTGGGCGACCTTCGAGGAGAACTACCCCTTCTTCGCCGCCAAGGGCGTGGACTGGAAGGCCCGGGGCGCGCAGGCCCGGGCGACCATCACCCCGGGGACCGACACCACCGCGCTCGCGGGGATCATCACGGGCCTGCTCGAACCGCTCGGCGACGCGCACACCTTCCTCGGCCGCAAGGCGGCCGACGGCGGCTACGACCTGGTCTTCGGGGGGCTGCGCCCGGGCACCCAGGAGCCGAGCGACCAGCTGCGGGAGCAGGCGGGCCGGGCGGTCGCCGCCCAGCTCCTCGCCCCGGAGCAGACCTTCGGCCGCGGCCGGCTGGGTGTCGGCGAACTGCCGGGCGGCATCGGCTACCTGCGGGTCAGCAGCTTCGACGGGTACGTCGACGACGGCCCCTACCAGGCCCACGCGGCCGAGCTGGACAGGGCGCTGGACGCCCTGCTCGCCCACCCCGAGCGGCTCAACGGCCTGGTGATCGACCTCCGGCTGAACGGCGGCGGCTCGGACGAACTGGGCCTGCGGATCGCCTCCCGGCTCACCGACCGGCCCTTCCTCGCCTACCGCAAGGTGGCGCGCAACGACCCGGCCGACCCGACCGCCTTCACCCGGCCCCAGGCGGCGACCGTCCGCCCCGCCGCCGGGGCGGCCCGCTACACCGGGCCGGTCGCCCTGCTCACCGCCGGCTCGACGGTGAGCGCGGGCGAGACCTTCACCCAGGCGATGGCGGAACGGCGCCCGGCACCGGTGCGGATCGGCGAGAACACCCAGGGCGTCTTCTCCGACGTCATGCTCAAGCCGCTCTCCGACGACCTGCTCGCCGGCCTGCCGAACGAGAAGTTCCTCACCCGCGACGGCAGCACCTTCGACGGCCCGGGCATCCCGCCGGACGTCCGCACCCCGGTCTTCACCCCGGAGGAGCTGGCCGGGCTGAAGGACTCCGCCCTGACCGAGGCCCGGCGGCTGCTCGCCGCCGGGGCCGGCCGCCGCTGAGCCGTCACCGCGTCACATCGGGTCCACCGCCCTCAGTTCGCCGTCCAGCTCCAGCCAGCGGGTGACGCCCAGGCCGCGCAGGAACGGCAGGTCGTGGCTGGCGACGATCAGCGCGCCCTGGTACGCGGCCAGCGCCTGGGTGAGCTGGCGGACGCTGGCCAGGTCGAGGTTGTTGGTCGGCTCGTCGAGCAGCAGCAGCTGCGGCGGCGGGTCGGCCAGCAGCAGCGCGGCCAGGGTCGCGCGGAACCGCTCGCCGCCGGAGAGCGTGCCGGCCGGCTGGTCGGCCCGCCCGCCGCGGAAGAGGAACCGGGCCAGCCGGGCCCGGACCGCGTTGTCCCCCGTGCCCGGCGCGAACAGCTTGACGTTGCCCACCACGGTCAGCTTGTCGTCGAGCAGGTCCAGCCGCTGCGGGAGGTGGCGCAGCGGCACCGGCGTGGTGACCTCGCCCTCCAGCGGGGCGAGTTCACCGGCGATGGTGCGCAGCAGGGTGGACTTCCCCGCGCCGTTGCGGCCGACCAGGGCGATCCGCTCGGGCCCGCGCAGGTCGAGGTGGGCGGTGATGCCGTGCGGCATCCGGACCTTCTGCAGGGTGAGCACGGTGCGCCCGGCCGGCACGGCGGTGCGGGGCAGGTCGATCCGGATCTCGGCGTCGTCCCGGACGGCCTCCTCGGCGGCGGTCAGCTTGCGCCTGGCCTCCTCCAGCCGCTCGGTGTGCATGCCCTGGAGCCGGCCCGCGGTCTCCTGGCCCTGGCGTTTGAGCTTGCCGGCGACGATGTGCGGGTCGTTGCGGGTGACCGAGCGCTTCCTGCCGTAGCTGGCGCTGCGCTCCAACCGCATCCGGGCCTCGGCCAGGTCCCGCTTCTGGCGGTGGACATCGGCCTCGGCGTTGCGCAGCAGCCGCTCGGCGGTCTCCTGCTGGGCGGCGACGGTGCGCTCGTACTCGGCGAAGTTGCCGCCGTACCAGGTGACCTGGCCGTCCCTCAGTTCGGCGATCTGGTCGACGTGCTGGAGCAGTTCGCGGTCGTGGCTGACGATCACCATCACGCCGCCCCAGCCGGCCACCGTCTCGTAGAGCCGCTCACGGGCGGCGCGGTCGAGGTTGTTGGTCGGCTCGTCGAGCAGCAGGACGTCGGGACGGCGCAGCAGCAGGGTGGCCAGCCGCACCAGCACGGCCTCGCCGCCGGAGAGTTCACCGGTGGCGCGGTCGAGGTCGAGCCGGTGCAGGCCGAGCCGGTCGAGCAGCGCGCGGGCGCGCTCCTCGACGTCCCAGTCGTCGCCGACCGCGTCGAAGTGCCGCTGGTCGGTGGAGCCGGTCTCGATGGCGTGCAGGGCCTCGCGGGCGGCCCGGACGCCGAGCGCCTCGTCGACCCGCAGGCCGGTGTCCAGGGTGAGGCCCTGCGGCAGGTGGCCGATCTCGCCGGCCGCCCTGACGGTGCCCGAGGTGGGCGTGAGTTCGCCCGCCAGCAGGCGCAGCAGGGTGGACTTCCCCGCGCCGTTGAGCCCGATCAGCCCGGTGCGGCCGGGGCCGACGGCGAGGTGGAAGCCGTCGAGGACGGGCCTGCCGTCCGGCCACTCGAAGGAGAGGTCGGTGCAGAGGAGTGAGGTGGTGGGTTGTGCCATGGAGAGCCTCCCGGAGGTCGCCGACGTGGTCGTGGAGCAACACGGGGAGACACCGCGGGCACGGGCGGGACCGGGGAGGGAGGGCCGGGGTCGGCGGAGCGACGGGGGACGCCAGGCCGGCTCACCACTGAGGTCGGGCACGCGCACACTCACGGACCGCGGGCAATGGCATGACCGGCGACAAGGCGGTGGCATGGCTGCGGTGCGGCGGGGGCGGTGTCTCGGGACCTCAGTAGATCAAGGGCCTACTCCTGTTCTGGTGACTGGCAGGGATGACGCTACGGAGCGGCCCGGCCGGCGTGCAACCGGTTTTTCGGTGCCGATCGCGTGCCGATCCGGTGACAGCCGTGCCCCGGACCGGTCCGCGCGGCCGGGGGTGTCCGCCGCGCGTGGCAGACTCCTCCCCTGCCACCCGGTCGACATTCGCGGCCGTGGCGTGCATTCACAGGGGGAACAGAACTCATGTCACCGATATCCCGGGCGACGCGTGCCGCGCTGGGCGCTTCCGCCGTCGCGCTGACCATGGTCGTCGCGACCGCGTGCGGCCCGGAGAACAGCGACCCGGCCGCCGCCCCGTCCGGCGCGCAGACCGCCGCGACCACCGCGCCCGCCGCGGACTCCACCGGCAAGCCGGGCGGCCTGCCGCCGATCAAGCTGCCGACCGCCGACGAGCTCAAGAAGTGGAGCTTCGACGACTGGGACAAGTGGGCCCAGCAGAACGTCATCACCCCGGCGGTCAAGGGCTTCTGGGACCTCCAGAAGATCCTCAGGGCGAAGCCGGCCAAGCCCGGCCCGGGCACCCAGCCCACCGCACAGCCCACGACGCAGCCGACCGCGCAGCCCACCGCACAGCCGACGTCGGCGGCCCCGACGGCCCAGCCGACCGGCGCCACCCCGACCCCGCCCGGCAGTGGCGGAACCGGTGGCGGCACCGGCGGCGGCCAGAACGACCCGCAGCCGAAGCCGGTCGAGATGAAGCCCGTCGCCCACCCGTACGCCAAGCCGGCCCACGTCAACGGCAAGCTGTTCTTCCAGGACGGCAACCAGGACTACGTCTGCTCCGGCACCGTCGTCTCCGACCCGGCCAACCCGGGCCGGAGCAACCTGGTCTGGACGGCCAGCCACTGCCTGCACGGCGGCAAGGGCGGCAAGTACCACACCAACATCACCTTCGCCCCGGCGTTCAACAGCAGCGGCGCGGTCAGCGGCGGCAAGCAGGGCTCGCTCGCCGAGGCCGAGCCGTACGGCGAGTGGGGCGCCGTCGCGGGCATGGTCGCCCCGCAGTGGACGGCCGAGGCCGACCCGGAGAACGGCGGCCCGTGGAGCCAGTACGACTTCGGCATCCTCCGGGTGGCCAACCCGGACGGCAGCGCCAAGTCCCTGGAGGAGGTCGTCGGCGGCTCGGTGCCGGTCTGGTTCAACGCCCCGCGCGAGCAGATCGCCACCGTGAGCACCTACGGCTACCCGGCCGGCAAGCCGTTCGACGGCATGGAGCTGGAGCACTGCGAGGCCGGCAAGCCCGCCCGCCGCTCGATGGACCCGGCCCGCCCGACCATGCTGATGACCGGCTGCAACGGCACCGGCGGCGACAGCGGCGGCGGCTGGTTCACCACCAGGGACGGCAAGCAGGTCCTGGTGTCGGACACCTCCATCGGCGGGTTCGACAACACCTGGGAGGCCGGCCCCTACCTGGACGACGTCGCCCAGCACGCCCTGGAGTACTTCGCCAAGAAGAGCAAGTGACCCCGGTCACGCGCTGAACCCCGCCGCCGGGGGCGGTGGCACCGCCGGGCACCGGCCGGTGCCACCGCCCCCGGCGGCGTCCGGGCCCGCCCGCCTAGAATCGGGGCATCATGAGCGCCACACTCGTCGTCAAGGACCTCGCCGCCGGCCACGGCGAGCGCACCCTCTTCTCCGGCCTGGACCTGGTCGTCGCCCCCGGCGACGTGATCGGACTGGTCGGCGTCAACGGAGCCGGGAAGTCCACCCTGCTGCGGCTGCTGGCCGGCCTGGACACCCCGGAGGGCGGCTCGGTCCGGCTCAGCCCGGCCACCGCCAACGTCGGCCACCTCCCGCAGGAGCCGGAGCGCCGCCCGGAGGAGTCGGTCCGCGACTTCCTGGCCCGCCGCACCGGGGTGGCCGCCGCGCAGGCCGCACTGGACGAGGCCACCCAGGGCCTGGTGGACGGCACCCCCGGCGCCGACGACGCCTACGCGGCGGGTCTGGACCGCTGGCTGGAGCTCGGCGGCGCCGACCTGGAGGAGCGGGCCGAGGAGGTCGCCGACTCGCTGGGCCTCAAGGTCTCCCTCGACCTGCCGATGACCGCCCTGTCCGGCGGCCAGGCGGCCCGGGCCGGCCTCGCCTCGCTGCTGCTCTCGCGCTACGACGTCTTCCTGCTCGACGAGCCCACCAACGACCTCGACCTGGACGGCCTGGAGCGGCTGGAGGCCTTCGTCAAGGGCCTGCGCGCGGGCACCGTGGTGATCAGCCACGACCGCGAGTTCCTGGCCCGCACCGTCACCAAGGTGCTGGAGCTGGACCTGCACCAGCGCCGGGTGAACCTCTACGGCGGCGGCTACGAGGCGTACCTGGAGGAGCGCGCCACCGCCCGGCGGCACGCCCGCGAGGAGTACGAGGAGTACGCCGACACCAAGGCGGGTCTGGAGGCCCGGGCCCGGATGCAGCGCGGCTGGATGGAGCAGGGCGTGCGCAACGCCCGGCGCAAGTCCAGTGACAACGACAAGATCGGCAAGGCGATGCGTGCCGAGTCCACCGAGAAGCAGGCCGCCAAGGCCCGCCAGACCCAGCGGATGATCGAGCGGCTGGAGGTGGTCGAGGAGCCGCGCAAGGAGTGGGAGCTGCGGATGGAGATCGCCACCGCGCCGCGTTCCGGCTCGGTGGTCGCCACCCTGCGCGGGGCCGTCGCCCGGCGCGGGGACTTCACCCTCGGCCCGGTGGACCTGCAGATCGACTGGGCGGACCGGGTGGCCATCACCGGCGCCAACGGCGCGGGCAAGTCCACCTTGCTGGCCGCCCTGCTGGGCCGGCTCGACCTCGACTCCGGCGACGCCTCGCTGGGCTCCGGCGTGGTGGTGGGCGAGGTGGACCAGGCACGCGGGCTGTTCCTCGGCGGCGAACCGCTGCTGGAGGCGTTCGCCGCCGCCGTCCCGGAGCAGGCGCCGGACGAGGTGCGCACCCTGCTGGCGAAGTTCGGCCTGAAGGCGGTGCACGTGCTGCGCCCGGCGGGCACCCTCTCCCCCGGCGAGCGGACCAGGGCGGCGCTGGCGCTGCTCCAGGCGCGCGGGGTGAACCTGCTGGTGCTGGACGAGCCCACCAACCACCTGGACCTGCCCGCGATCGAGCAGCTGGAGTCGGCGCTGGCGTCGTACACCGGCACGCTGCTGCTGGTCACCCACGACCGGCGGATGCTGGACACCGTCGCGGTGAACCGGCGGATCGAGGTCGGCGGCGGCGCGGTCCGCGAGCTGTAGCCGGGGCCGCAGCCGGGAACAGGGCCGCGGGCCGGGGACGGAGGTCCAGACCTCTTCCCCGGCCCGCCGTCATGTGCTGTGCTGTCGCCCATGGTTGACAGCACAGCGCTCGACAGCGCGGTGGCGGACGCGTCCCACCCGACCGTTCCGCTCACCCCCATGACCGTGCCCGCCCACGAGGCCGAGGCCCGCAGCAGGTCCTTCCACGACGTGATGGCGCAGCGCCGGACCGTCCGCGACTACTCGACCCGCCCGATCCCGGACGGCGTGGTCGAGTGGGCGATCCGCACCGCCAACACCGCACCGAGCGGCGCCCACGTGCAGCCCTGGCGGTTCGTGGTGATCACCGACCCGGAGCGCAAGCGCCGGCTGCGGGAGGCCGCCGAGGCCGAGGAGCGCGAGTTCTACGCCCACCGGGCCTCCGAGGAGTGGCTGGCCGCACTGGCGCCGATCGGCACCGACTGGCGCAAGCCGTTCCTGGAGGACGCGCCGGCCGTGATCGTCGTCTTCGAGGTGCACAAGGGCCCCGCCTCGCCGCGCCCGTACTACACCAAGGAGTCGGTGGGCATCGCGGTCGGCCTGCTGCTCGCCACGCTGCACCAGGCGGGCCTGGCCACGCTCACCCACACGCCGAGCCCGATGAAGTTCCTCAACGAGGTGTGCGAACGGCCGCAGGAGGAGCGGGCCGCCTACGTCATCCCGGTGGGCTACCCCGCCGAGGGGGCGCGCGTGCCGGACCTGCGGCGCAAGGAGCTCGACGAGGTGCTGGTCCGGCTCTGACGCGCCCCCGGACGGCTCCGGCGCGCGGCGGCGGGCGGTGGTGACAGGTACAGGACGCGGCCATAATCGCTGTCATGAATCACGTCATGCCGCCGCCGCGCGGCGGCGCGCCCGCGTCCGGCACCCCCGGCGCACCCACCGCCGGCGTGCCCACCCCCGGCCGGCCGCCCGAACTGCTGCGGTCCGCCGGGGGGATCACCCTGCGGCGGCGCTCCCCGGCCCAGGCGCGCGCGCTCAACACCGCCGTCCGGGCCAACCTGGACCATCTGCGCCCCTGGCTGGAGTGGGCCGCCGAGGCGCCCACTGCGGCCCGGACCGCCGAGCTCACCGCGGCCGGCGTCGCCGCCTGGGACGCCGGCACCGACTTCATCTACCTGGCCGGCCTGGACGCCGAACCGGGCCGGGTGATCGGCTCGTTCGGCCTCCACGGCCGGATCGGCCCGGGTGCACTGGAGATCGGCTACTGGGTGAGCGCCGAGCACGGCCGCCGCGGCATCGCCACCGCCGCCGCCCGCACGGTCGCCGAAGCGGCGCTCGCGCTGCCCGGGATCCACCGGGTCGAGATCCACTGCGACCCGGCCAACACCGCCAGCGGCGCGGTGGCCCGCCGGACCGGCTTCCGGCTCGACCGGGTGGTGGCGGCGCCGGTGCGGGCGCCGGGCGAGACCGGGCGCAAGCAGGTCTGGATCCGGGAACGGAACCCGGTCCGCGCCTGAGCGCCCGGCCGGCACCCGGGCATGAGCACCCGTCAGTACCGCTCGCCCGTCCGTCGTTACCGCCGGTCCGTCAGTACCGCTCGCCGGCCGCCGCCGGCAGCGCGTCCAGCTCGGCGAGGTCCGCCGGCGAGAGCACCAGCTCGGCCGCCGCCGCGTTCTCCTCCAGGTACTTCGGCGTCTTGGTCCCCGGGATCGGCAGCACGTACCGCCCCTGCGCCACCACCCAGGCCAGCGCCACCTGCGCGGGCGTCGCGCCGACCCGCGCCGCGACCGCCCGCACCCGCTCCACCAGCGCCAGGTTGGCCTTCAGCGCCTCCTGCTGGAAGCGCGGCAGCCCGCGGCGGAAGTCGTCCGCCGGCAGCTCGTCGAAGGACGCGATGCCGCCGGTCAGGAAGCCGCGGCCGAGCGGGGAGAACGGCAGGAACGCGATCCCCTGCTCCTCGGTGTACGGCAGCACCTCGGCGAGCGAGTCCCTGGTCCAGAGCGACAGTTCGTTCTGCACCGAGGCCACCGGGTGGACGGCCTGCGCGCGCCTGATCTCCTCGACGTTCACCTCGGAGAGCCCGATCCGCCGCGCCTTGCCGGCCGCCACCGCCTCGGCGAGCGCGCCCCAGGACTCCTCGACCGGCACCTCCGGGTCGATCCGGTGAAGCTGGTACAGGTCGACGTGGTCGGTGCCGAGGCGGCGCAGGCTGTCGTCGATCGAGCGCCGGATGTGCTCGGGCCGCCCGTTGCGCAGCACCCGCTCCTCGGCGTTGCCCGGCACGAGCCCCACCTTGGTGGCGAGCACCGCGCGCTCCCGGTGCGGGCCGGCCAGCGCCGCGCCGACCACCTCCTCGTTGCTGTACGGCCCGTAGATGTCGGAGGTGTCGATCAGCGTGACGCCGAGGTCCAGTGCCTGCCGGATCACCCGGACCGAGGTGTCGTCGTCACGGTTGTGGACGTCGTAGGCCCAGGTCATCCCCATGCAGCCGAGGCCGATGACCCCGACCTCGGGACCCTCGCTGCCGAGCGTGGCGTTGCGCATGACGGTACTCCTCACTGGTGTCGGCCCCCTCGGGGCGCCGACCGCGGTCGGATCAACGGGAACCAGCCTCCCCCTTGGAGTGCGCTCTAGGTCAAGGCCGCCTCCTCCGCCGGACGACGCTCCGTCAGCCATTCCCGGAACCCGCCCCGCAGCACCAGGTCCGCGAGCCGCCGGTACCCGCCCGCGCCCGGGTGCGCGCCGTCCCCGGCCAGGGCCTGCGCCGTCCACTCCCGGTCCGCCGCCAGTTCCCGGGTCACGCCGATGAACGGCACCCCGCGCCCGGCGCAGACCCCGGCGATCCCGTCGGCCAGCGCCAGCAGCCGCTCCAGGTGCGGCGCGCCCGCACCGGCCACCGGCGGCGGGCCCACCACCAGGGGCGCGAGGCCGCGCTCGCGCGCCCCGTCCAGCAGCGCGGACACATGGACCAGGCTCGCGTCCGGCGCCACCCGCACCCGGCCGTCCTCCTCCACCGCGTCGTTGCTGCCCACCGACAGCACCAGCCGGTGGTCCGCCCCCGGCAGCGCCCGCACCGCCGTCTCGCCCCAGCACCGGGCCAGCACATCGGCCGAGGTGTTCCGCCGCACGCCCAGGTTGAACACCGTCACCTCCTCCGGCCCCGCCGCGAGTGCGGTCCAGCAGTCCGCCATCACCCGGCCCACCCAGCCGCGGTACTCGGGGTCCCCGATCCCCTGGGTGAACGAGTCGCCCAGGAAGACGATCCGCAGGTTCCGGTCCGCCGTGTCATCACTCATGGCGGAACCTTAAGGTCCGCGTAAGCCTTGCTACGACCTGCCTTTGGTGCACCTGAGGCGCTTGACGTGCGCAGGTGGTCTAGTCCAGGTTGATGCTCAGTACCGCGCACTCCCCCACCGGACCACCCCTCCGCCGCCGCCCGCCCCGCGCCTCCTCCCCCCAGCGCGCGGCGGGCGGCGGACTCCCGTCCCCGAGAGGCACCCCCATGCCACGCGCGCCCCACGACACCGCTGCCCGGCACCGCCGCCCGGTCCTCCGCACCAAGGCGCTCGGCCTCGCCACCGCCGTCGTCCTGGCCGGTGGCGGCCTCGCCGCCGTGGCCACGAACGCCGGCGCCGCCGACGGCAACCTGCTCGGCAACCCCGGGTTCGAGAGCGGCGCGCTGGGCACCTGGAGCTGTACCGGCGCGGCCGGCAGCGTGGTGAACTCCGGTGCGCACAGCGGCTCCTACGCACTGCGCGGCGAGGTCTCCGGCGCGGTCACCGCGCAGTGCGGCCAGAGCGTCGCGGTCAGGCCCAACACCACGTACACGCTGAGCGCCTGGGTCCAGGGCCAGTACGTGTACCTCGGCACGACCGGCACCGGCGTCACCGACCCGGCCGTCTGGACGCCCGGCGGCGCCGGCTGGCAGCAGCTGACCGCCACCTTCACCACCGGCGCCGCCACCACCAGCGTCGACGTCTACCTGCACGGCTGGTACGGCCAGGGCGCCTACCTCGCCGACGACGTCACCCTCACCGGCCCCGGCGGCACCCCGAGCACGCCCCCGCCCACCACGACGCCGCCGACCACCGCGCCGCCCACCACCGTTCCCCCGACCGGCGGCCCGACCACCCCGGCGCCGAACGTCGCCCTGCCGGTGGCCCCGTACATCGACATGGGCGCCTGGCCCACCCCGTCGATGCCCGCGATGGCCAGGTCAGGCAACCTCAAGGCCTTCACGATGGGCTTCGTCACCGCCGTCGGCTGCAAGGCCAGCTGGTTCAACGCCTACGACCCGCGCACCGGTTGGGCGAAGGACCAGATCGACGCGCTGCGCGCGGCCGGCGGCGACGTCAAGCTCTCCTTCGGCGGCGCCAGCGGCACCGAGCTCGCCGCCGCCTGCACCGGCGTCGACCCCCTGTTCGCCGAGTACGACGCCGTCGTCAACGCCTACGACCTGCGCTACGTCGACTTCGACATCGAGGGCGCGGCGATCGCCGACACCGTCGCCAACGAGCGCCGCTCGGCCGCCCTCGCCAAGCTGCAGAAGGCCCACCCCGGACTGAGGATCTCCTTCACCCTGCCGGTCCTCCCCGAGGGCCTGACCAGCGAGGGCGTCGCCATCGTCCGCTCCGCCCGGGACGCGGGCGTGGACGTCGACGTCGTCAACGTCATGGCGATGGACTACTACCGCGCCGGCACCGACTACGGCGACGCCGCCGTCCAGGCCGCGCAGTCCCTGTACGGCCAGCTGAAGGCGCTGTACCCGGCCAGGAGCGACGCCCGGCTGTGGGCCATGGTCGGGGTCACCCCGATGCTCGGCGAGAACGACGACCACCAGATCTACAACCAGGCCGACGCCCAGCAGCTGGTCGCCTTCGCCCGCCAGCACCACCTCGGCACGCTGGCCTTCTGGGACGCCACCCGGGACGCCAACGCCTGCACCGGCGGCGGCCTCTACAAGTGCACCAACATCCCGCAGCAGCCGTACGAGTTCGCGAAGATCTTCGCCCAGTACACCGGCTGAGCGCCGGATCCGGTCGCGACGCCGACGCCCCCTCCCCCCGGGGCGTCGGCGTCGCGGCACGTCGGGGAGCGGCACGTCGGGGAGCGGCGCGGCGGGGAGCGGCGCGTCAGACCGGCGCGCCGACCTTCTCGACCGGGCCGAAGTCGCGGAAGGTGCCGTGGGTGCGCATCGGGACGCCCCGCAGCTCGGTCCTCCGGTCGTAGCGGACGGTGCGGCCCTGGGCGTCGATCCACTGGTCGAGCTGGAAGGCCGCCACGCCCTTGCCCTTGAAGAGCTTGTACTGCTCCGGCTCCACGACCTTCATCCGCTCGATGTCGAGCGTGCCGGAGAGATGGAAGCACGGCGTGCCGTCGCAGTCCTCCATCCCCTTGCGGGCGGACGGGCCGACGCCCAGCAACGCCTTGGCGTAGCCGTGGTAGTCCGGGATCCGGTCGCCGAGCGGGGAGGTGCGCCAGCTGCCGCCGCTCTTGATGTAGGTGGTGCCGTCGTCGGTCACGACGACGGTCGGGCCGTCGTCACCGGTGCCGCCGAGCAGGTCGCTGCCGCCCGCGCTCATGGACTCGGTGAGCCGGCCGGAGCGGACGGGCGCGTTGAGGTTCACCCGGGCCTTGGTGACGGCGCTGAGCGGGCCGCCCTCGGTCGTGAAGTCCTGGGTGGCCGCGTACGGCGACTTCTCGGCGAGTGCGAGCGCCTTCTCCGGGTCGATCGCCCCTCCCGCCGTCGTGGCGACGGCGGTGGCGGTGGCGGTCGCGGTGGGCGTGACGGTGGGCGTGGCGGTCGGCGTCGTGCTGGGCGTGGCGGTCGGCGTCGGCGTGGCCGTCGGGGTCGGTGCCGACTCGGGCGTACTCGTGGCCGTCGCGGACACGGACGGGGGCGCGGCCGGCGCCGTGTCGTCGTCGCAGCCCACCAGGGCGGCGAGACAGGCCGCCGTGGCGGCGACGGCGAGCACGGTGGAGCGACGCATCATCAGGAAACCCCCGGTCGAACAGAGAGACGGGGCGCATCCTGACACACCGCCCGGTCCGTGGTCGAACCGTTTCCCCGCCCGGCCGCTCACCCCCGGGGGCGGACCACCGCGACTCCCGCGTCCGCACACGAATCGTTCCACCCGCCCCCGGCGCAGGAAGTCGGGCCCGCCGACTTCCTGCGCACCGGGCCGGGCCCTACGCCCCCGCGGCCACCGGCTCCTCGTCCGCGACCTCCAGGCCGTAGGCGACGACCGCCTGCCGCAGACCGCCCGGGTAGCCGGCGAGCGCCGGGGTGAAGTCCCAGTTCCCGGCGTCGTCGCGGTCGAAGCGGCCGAGGCGCATCGCGATGTTGGACTCCGCGCCGTCCGCCAGGTGCACGATCGCGGCGTCCTGGTCGGCGCCCGCCTCCAGGATCAGCGCCGGTCCGGCGAACCCGGCCATGGTGGCCCCGGGATGGTTCTCGGTGTCGGCGGCGGCGATGACGACCAGCCGGTCCGCCTCGGCGGGCAGCGCCTCGAAGTCGACCATCAGACAGGCGTTGGCGTCCTCGTAGCCGGTCACCAGACGGACCGAACCGTCGGGCGTGGAGGCGTTGTTGTAGAAGACCAGGTGGTCGTCGGAGAGCGCGCGGTTGCCCTGGCAGACCAGGGCCGCGATGTCGTACTCCTCCTCCCCGGTCCAGTGCAGCAACAGCCGGGACGGTTCGGCGGCCACCTCGATCTCCGGCTGCCCGGCGCCGGCGTCCACGGCCTCGGCCTCGACCTCGGCGTAGGCCGGCGCGAAGACCTCGTGGAAGCCGTGGTGCTTCAGCAGGCCCACCAGTTCGGCGCCGTTGATCAGCGTGATCGGCTTGCCCGACACGAACTGGTGCGAGCTGGGCCCGAACTTGCTGGTGGTGACCAGTACCGCCTTCGTGGCGGCACCGTCGTGCTGCAGCGTGCCGAAGAGGTCCCGGACGGCCGACGGCGTCACCGTGTCCCGGTACCGCTTGACCTGCACGATCACGTTCCCGCCCCGGAACGGGTCGGTGTCGATGCCGCGGACGTCCACCCCGCCGTCCTTCGACCGGGCCGTGAGCTCGACCTTCATGCCCATCGACTCCATCAGCCGGGCGATCAGACCCTCGAACTCGATCGGGTCCATCTGCAGCAGCAACTGGAGTTCGCGCACCCGCCGCGACATCCGGCCGCGGTTCGCGTTGGTGTCGTCACGCAGGTGCCGGAACAGCATGCGCTGGGCGCGGCGCTCGTTGGTGTCGGGGTTGCTGAGGCGGTGGAGCTTGCGGCTCCGGGACATAGGTACTCCCTCGAACGCGCCGGTACGACGGATCGTCAGGCACGTGTCAGAAAAGGCGACTTCAGGACGGCTTGAGCGTGTCCCCCGCTGGGTGAGTGAGTAGGTTACCGCCGCACCTGAGCTTTCGGCATGACGACGAACAACAGTGACCTACTCTTGACCGCCGGCCGCCCGGGGCTCCTGGCGCACCGCGCCTACGCTGTCGGCATGGCGACGAACAGCAGCGACCTCCTCCTCATGACGACGACCCATGACAACGAGGCAAGGGCCCGCGCCCTGGCCGCCGCCGTGGTCCGGGCCCGGCTCGCGGCCTGCGCGCAGGTGTCCCGGATCCAGTCGGTGTACTGGTGGGAGGGCGAGGTCCGGGACACGGCCGAGTGGCGGATCGACTTCAAGACCCGCGCCGAACTGGCGGGCGCCCTCACCGACTTCGTGAACGACAACCACGACTACGACACCCCCGAGCTCATCGCCGTCCCGGTGGTCGCGGGCAGCCCCGGCTACCTGGAGTGGGTGCGGGCGGAGACCGCCCCAGGCCGGTGAGGGCGCCGGAGGACGGCCCGCCGCCCGGTGCTCGGGGCGGCGGGCCGGCGGGGTTCCCCGGTCAGAACCAGTGCAGGTTGAACGGGGGGCGGTCGGTGCGGAAGAGGGCGTCGGCCCGGGCGGCCGCCTCCGGGTGGTGGGCGTGGACGCGGCCGGCGCGGACCAGCGTGCCGGGGGTGGTGCCGCCGAGGTAGACCGAACCGAGGTCGCTCGCGTCCAGCGACAGGTCCGGCTCGCGGTCGGTGGGGACGCACTCGGCCCTGCCGTCGCGGACGGTGAGCAGGTAGCGGCCGTGTTCGCCGAGGAACGGGTCGTCGACGTCGAGCACGAGCTCGCCGTCCGCGAACCAGCCGCGGGCGGTCAGGGCGCGCGGGACGTCCAGCAGCCGCACCCAGAGCCAGTCCGTCTCACCGCTCACCTCGGCCGCCCGGAAGTCCTCCAGCTGCCAGGGCAGCGGGTGTCCGGTGGGGAGGTGCTTGAACACGATGTGGGTCATCAGGTCGTGCCGGAGCACGTAGCGGGCCAGGGCCGTGAACGCGGTGTCGTCGAGGGCGACGGTCTCGTCCACCGTCAGGGTGACCGCCTTGGTCACCGGGTCGACGTCGCCCCGCGAGTAGCTCGCGTAGCCGTCCGGCACGCCGTCGGCGTCGCGGTGGACGACGACGTAGCGCGGCGCCGGGGCGATCGGCGGCTGCCCCGCCCGCAGCGCCCACCAGCGGTGCGGCCGCGACAGCGCGCCGGGCTGGGTCCGCCGGTACCGGTCGTAGACCTCCTCCATGAGGTCGACGCACTCGGCCCGCCGCAGCACCTCGACGGTGCCGCCGTCCGCGCCGCCCGCCCTCGGGGCGGCCAGGGCCGCGCGGTGGCGCGGCACCGTCAGCCGCCGGGTGTACGTCGCCGGGCCGTAGCCGAACCGGCGGTAGATCACGGCCTCCGCGGCGAGCAGCACCGAGAGGAACTCCCCGCGCCCGCGCAGTTCGGCGAGCTGGTGGCGCATCATCGCGGTGAGCACGCCCTGGCGCCGGTGCGTGGGCAGCACGCCGACGGCGGTCACCCCGGCGGCCGGGACAACGACCTCCCCGGGCAGGGTCAGCTCCAGGGAGTACGCACCGGCCGTGCCGATCGGCCGCCCGTCGTCCGCCACCGCCAGCACGCCCCGGTCCAGCTCCAGGGCCGACCACCAGGCCCCTCCCCCGTCCTCGGCCGGCGGCTCCGGGAGGAGCCCGAACGGGACGAGGAGGGTGTCGACGAAGACGTCGCGGTCCTGCTCGGTGGTGGAACGAATCTCCATGGGTACTGCTGCCTCCCCGCTTCACCGGCACCACGCGCGTGGTGTCCGGCCACAGTGCAACGCCAGGCGGCGGGCGGGTCAAGCGAATTTGGTCCTCCCCGTCGGATCACGCGTGGCGCAGCGCGGGGCGGGCCGGGAGTCCGAGGAGGGCGCCGAGGGCGAGGCCGAGGAGGGAGTCCAGGGCGTCCTGGGCGTCGCAGGCGCGGCCGAGCGCGGGGACGGCGTACTGGGCGGCCTCCAGGACAAAGGGGAGGGCCGCGGCGGCGACGAGCACCGCCGCCGCCCGGCGGCGGGAGCCGGTCAGGGCGGCGGCCAGGCCGATCGGGGCGAACACCAGGACGGCGAGGTCGGCCTGCCGGGAGGAGAACCACTCCCCCGGCGGGCGCAGCCGCACGCCGTCCAGCGTGCAGTGGTGGACCACGCCCGCCCAGGAGAGGTCCTGCCAGAACGGGCGCGGGTGCTCGGGGAGCAGGGTGAGCGTGGCCACCCCGCCGAGCGCGAGCAGCAGGACGAAGCCGACCGCCCAGTGCGTGCGCAGCAGCCGCCCCACCGGGCGGTTCAGCAGCGCCGCCGGGACGAGGGAGGCGAGCAGCCCGGGCCAGAACATCGGCAGCCCGTTCAACACGGTTTTGATCACGCCCGCACGGACGCCGCCGGCGCCCGCGCGGTTCTCCCCGGCGCGGTGTTCGTCTCCGACCGAGCCTTGGGGCGGCGGCTGTTAGAGTCGTCCGGCGTTCCGACCGAGGGGGTCAGCCGATGAAGAACCGTCTGGTGCTCACCGTGTTCGCCGGTGTGGTGGCCACCCTGCTGATCGGCTTCCTCGACCCGGCGCCCGTCCGTCCCTCGCCGTCCGTCGCGCGGCCCGCCCACGCGCCGTCCGTGATGCCGACGGCGTCGGGGGTCGAGGACAAGGCCCCCGCCTTCGTCCGCTGGGTGGAGCAGCACGGCACCGAGGAGCAGCGGGCGGCCGTGCTGGGCCACGTCACCAGGCTCGACCAGGCCGTGCCGCAGGACGACCACGTCAACACCTACCTGGCCACCGACCACCCGACGGCGGTGGACGCCCGGACCCGCGCGATCGTCGACGCCTACCTGGCCTGGGCCGGGCCGTTCGACCCGACCCGGATGCTCGTCCTCTACGACGCGAGCGGCGCGGTGATGGGCGCGGTGCGCCCCGACGACCGGCGCTGAGCCTCAAGCCCCGCCCCGGGCCGGCGCCATGACGTCGCGCACCCCGCGCGACATCCGCTCGGTGATCGCCGCGACGAGGGCGCGCGGGCGGCGCGGGGCGAGGTGGGCGGCGATCCGGTTGGCCAGGCCCGGCACGAGGTAGGCGCGGTCGGCGTCCAGGGCCCGCAGCGCCGCCCGGACGACCGGTTCCGGGGTGGTGAACCTCCCCACGACGGCGGCCTTCCGGGTGCCGATGACGTCGAAGAAGCCGGTCTCCACCGGGCCGGGGCAGAGGGCCAGGACGCGGATGCCGCGCCGTCGGTACTCCTGGCGCAGCGCGAGGCTGAAGTTGAGCACGAAGGCCTTCGACGAGCCGTAGACGGCGAAGTACGGGGTGGGCTGGAAGCCCGCGGTGGAGCCCACGTTGACCACCGCGCCCCTGCCGCGCGCCAGCATGCCGGGCAGCAGTTCGTGGGTGAGGTCGGCCAGCGCGACGACGTTGACCATCAACTGGTCGTGGTCGCGCCGCGGGTCGATCGTCTCGAACGGGCCGCAGGTGCCGAAGCCGGCGTTGTTGACCAGGAGGTCCACGCCCAGGCCGCGGTCGGCGAGTTCGGCGCCGATCCGGCGGGCGGCGTCGGGGGCGGCGAGGTCCTGGACGAGGACATGGGCGGTGATGCCGTGGGACTCGCCGAGGCGTCCGGCGAGGTCGTGCAGCCGGTCGGCGGAGCGGGCGACCAGGACGAGGTCGTGGCCGCGGGCGGCGAGTTGGCGGGCGAACTCGGCGCCGAGGCCGGAGGACGCGCCGGTGATCAGAGCAGTGGTGGCAGTGCGCACGGTGGTGCTCCTTGTCTCATCAACTGTGACAGGAGAGTATCGGATAACCGAAAATGTGCAACACTCTTGTTTCAGTTAGTGTCCGAGCCGTCCCCCCGCTGTACCGTTCCCGGGTACGACCGAGCTGGAGGCACCACCCATGACCCGCACGCCGCCCGCCCGCCCGCTGCGCGCCGACGCCGAACGCAGCGTCCGCGCGATCCTCGCGGCGGCGGAACGCGTCCTCGCCGAGAGCCCGGGCGCGTCCATGGAGCAGATCGCGGAGGCGGCCGGGGTCACCCGGACCACCGTCCACCGCCGGTTCGCCAACCGGCAGGCGCTGGTCGACGCGCTCGCCACCGAGGCCGCGGCCAAGCTCGCCGAGGCCATCGAGGACGGCCGCCCCGGAACCGCCCCGCCGCTGGTGGCGCTGCACCGGGCGACCGCCAACGTGCTGCGGGTGAAGGCCGCCTGGGGCTTCGCGCTCGGGCCGGCGGTCGCCCAGAGCGCGCAGGCCGCACGGACCCACGACGAGATCGCCCGCCGCTGCCTCGGACTGCTCGCCCGGATCCGCGACGAGGGGGTCATCGCCGCGGACGCGGACCTGGAATGGGTGCGCCGCGTCTTCTACGCCCTCATCGGCGAGGTCATGCACGGCGGCCCGCACGGCACCCACGGCGCACCGGCGGACGGCGCCGATCCGGAGGCGCTGGCGGCCCGGATCGTCGACACCTTGCTGCACGGCGTGGGCCCGCGCACCACGCGCTGACACGCCGGACGCCGCGCCCGGCCGCGCGCTCGCACGGTCGGCCGCACCCCTCCTACGACGGCCTGGGCAGCACCGTCCCCACCCTCGTAGATCTCATGACAATCGGTCATTTCCCTCGATCGAGGGAACTCGCGCCCGTGTCCCCACTTTTCCGGTCCGATGGGGCAGCATCAGCACGTCCGCGCCCGAACAACCTCCGTCCGGGCGGCAGAACCGGCCCTGGGACCAGCCCGTGACTACCTCCGCCCCCGTGTGGGACTGCCCCTTCAACCACACCGACGGCCTGGAGTTCGACCCTCTGCTCAAGCGCCTGCTGACCGAGGAGCCGATCGCCAGGATCCGTCTGCCGCACGGCGAGGGCGAGGCCTGGCTCGCCACCCGCTACGAGGACGTGCGCGTGGTCACCACCGACCGCCGGTTCAGCCGAGCCGCCGGCATCGGCCGCGACCTGCCCCGGATGACGCCCGCCCCGATCGCCCAGGTCGAGTCGATCAACCTGATGGACCCGCCGGCCCACAACCGGCTCCGCCGGCTGGTCGCCCAGGGCTTCACCAACCGCCAGGTGGAGCGGATGCGCGCGCACACCCAGGGCGTCGTCGACGGCTACTTCGACGAGATGGCGGAGCACGGCGCACCCGCCGACCTCGTCCGCTTCCTGTCCGCCCGGCTCCCGCTCACCACCATCTGCGAGCTGCTCGACATCCCGGCCGGGGACCGCGCCGAACTCCGCGGCCACGCCGTCGCGATGATGTCCATGGGCCCGGACAGCGGCGCGGGCCAGGTCGACGCCAAGGCCGCGTTGCGCGCCTACTTCGCCGAACTCACCGCCGCCCGCCGCCGCTCGCCCGGCGAGGACCTCATCAGCGCGCTCGCCACCGCCCGGGACGGCGCCGAGCTGCTGGACGACGACGAACTCGCCGTGATGGCCATGGTCCTGCTGGTCACCGGCCACGACACCAGCACCTACCAGCTCTCCAACATCACCTACACCCTGCTCACCCACCCCGAGCAGCTCGCCAAACTGCGCGCCCAGCCGGACCTGCTGCCGCAGGCCCTGGAGGAACTGCTGCGCTTCATCCCGTTCCGCCAGGGCGTGGGCATCGCCCGGGTCGCCACCGAGGACGTCGAGCTCGGCGGCGTGCTGATCAGGGCCGGCGAGCCGGTGCACGTCTCCTACCTGGCCGCCAACCGCGACCCGGCCGTGTACGAGCGCCCCGACGAGCTCGACCTCGACCGCGGCGCGCCCACCCACATGACCTTCGGCTACGGCACCCACCACTGCCTCGGCTCCCACCTGGCCCGGATGGAGCTCCAGGTGGCGATCGGCACCCTGCTGAACCGGTTCCCCGGGCTGCGCCTCGCCGTCCCGCCCGCCGAACTGGACTGGCAGACCGGCTCGATCTGGCGCTACCCGCAGACCCTGCCGGTCGCCTGGTGACCACCTCCCGGTGACCACGCCGCGGTGACCCCCACCGCCCCCAGCCGCCTCCGCACCCCCAGGCCCGCCCGACCGGAGATCCACCCATGGCCACACTCTGCAGACCCGCCATCGCCGTGCCCGAGCACGTCATCACGCTCGACGAGACCCTCGACCTGGCCCGCACCCTGCACGCCGACCACCCGCAGCTCGGCCTCGCGCTGCGGCTGATCGAGAACACCGGCGTACGCACCAGACACCTGGTCCAGCCCATCGAGGAGACCCTGCAGCACCCGGGTTTCACCGTCCGCAACGCCGTCTACGAACGCGAGGCCAAGCGCCGCGTCCCCGAGGTGGTCGAGCGTGCCCTCGACCACGCCGAACTCGGCGCCCGGGACATCGACCTCATCCTCTACGTATCCTGCACCGGCTTCATGATGCCCTCGCTGACCGCGTGGCTGATCAACGCCATGGGGTTCCGCTCCGACACCCGGCAGCTGCCGATCGCCCAGCTCGGCTGCGCGGCCGGCGGCGCCGCCGTCAACCGGGCGCACGACTTCTGCCGCGCCTACCCGGGCGCCAACGTGCTGATCGTCGCCTGCGAGTTCTGCTCGCTCTGCTACCAGCCCACCGACATCGGCGTCGGCTCGCTGCTCTCCAACGGCCTGTTCGGCGACGCGGTCGCCGCCGTCGTGCTGCGCGGCCGCGGCGGCACCGGGGTCCACCTGGAGCGCAACGGCTCGCACCTCGTGCCGGACACCGAGAACTGGATCTCCTACGGGGTCAAGGACACCGGCTTCCACTTCCAGCTCGACAAGCGCGTCCCGGGCACCATGGAGATGCTCGCCCCGGCGCTGCGCGCGCTGGCCGTCGAGCACGCCTGGAACGTCTCCGGCCTCGGCTTCTACATCGTGCACGCGGGCGGCCCGCGGATCCTCGACGACCTCTGCCACTTCCTCAACCTGGAGCCGGTCGCGTTCCGGTTCTCCCGGGCCACGCTCACCGAGCGCGGCAACATCGCCAGCGCCGTGGTCTTCGACGCGCTGGCCCGGATGTTCGAGGAGGGCGGCGTCGAGGACGGCACCCAGGGACTGATCGCGGGCTTCGGCCCGGGCATCACCGCCGAGATCTCGCTGGGCAGTTGGGTCGGCAGGCCACTGGAGGCGGTGGTTCCGCGGCGCTCGCGCGCGCTCGACCCCGCGGAGCTGACGCTCACTCACCCGACCGCGCCCCTACCACGTCCGGCCGGGACTACGATCACCGAATGACCGATACCACGGATGCCACCGGTACCAGTGAGACCGGCGAGACCACCGGCGCCCTCGCCGGCACCGCGACACCGGACGGCGCCGGAGCCCCGCCGATCCCCAGACAGCCCCGCCCCGCCGGGGCCGGGCGGGCCGCCGAGCTGGCAGCGCGCTTCCCCGCCCTGCACGCCCCGCAGTACTGGGCCTGGGGCCGCTACGACGCGCAGTTCTCCACCGTCCTGCCGCCGGACGAGCTGGTCACCAACATCCACCTGGTGGGCTTCACCGACGGCGGCCGGGTGGTGCTCTGCCGCGACGACCGCGACCACTGGTTCCTGCCCGGCGGGACCCGCGAGCACGGCGAGTCGGTGGACTCCTGCCTGGTCCGCGAGTTGCGCGAGGAGGCCGGCGCCCGGCTGCTCGGCGAGCCGGTCTGGCTGGGCGCGCACCGCTGCGTGACCGACGACCCGGTGCCCTACCGGCCGTGGCAGCCGCACCCCGAGAAGGCCTGGCTCTGGGGCTGGGCCGAGATCACGGTCGACTCCGTCCCGACCAACCCGGACGACGGCGAGCAGGTGGTCGAGGTCCGCGCGGCGGACCCGGCCGAGGCGCAGCAGCTGCTGCTGGGCGGCCACGACGCGTGGTGGGGCGAGCTGATCGCCCTGGCGGTGGAGCTCCGGTCGCGACCGCACTGAGCCCCGGCCGCAGCCTCCGCCGCACCGGGCCCCGGCCCCCCGCTCCCGGGGGCGGAGGACCACCGGAATGGCGCAGCAGCGGGCCACGGTGTCCGAGGTCCGGTGATTGACTCGGAAGGACCCGGGTCCGTCCCGGGCCCGCACGGACGGGAGCCGTCATGGACAACTACCCGCTGCTCAACATCTTCTGGACGATGCTGGAGCTGTTCCTCTGGATCCTCTGGTTCTTCCTGCTCTTCAAGATCATCACGGACATCTTCCGCAGCCAGGACATGGGCGGCTGGGCCAAGGCCGGCTGGCTGATCCTGGTGATCCTGCTGCCGCTGATCGGTGTGCTGGTGTACGTGATCGCACGGGGCAGGAGCATGGGCGAACGCGACATCGCCCAGGCCCAGAAGGCCGACGCCGCGTTCAAGGCGTACATCCGCGACGCGGCCGGCAGCGCGCCCGGCGAGGGGGCGGCCGGGGAAGGGCCCGGGGCGCCCGGCCGGAGCCATGTCGACGACCTGGCCAAACTGGCCGATCTCAAGGCCGGCGGGGCCATCTCCGAGGAGGAGTACCAGAAGGCCAAGGACAAGCTGCTGGTGTGAGGCCGGCGGGGCGGCCGGCGGACGGGTGTCCACCGGCCGCCCCGCGGCTGCTCAGCGCCGTCCGGAACGGCGGTCCCCGGAGCGGCGGTCGTCCGACGACCCGCCGCCGGCCAGTCCGGCCCGGCGCAGCGCGTCCGCCATGGCGCTGTTGCCCAGCGGCGCCGAGCCGCCGGAGCCGCCCCGGTCACGGTCGCGGCGGTCCTGCCCGCGCCCGCCGCCCTGACCGCCCTGGCCGCCCTGACCGCCCTGGCCGCCCTGGCCGCCGCGGCGCTCCTGGCGCGGCGGGCGGGCCTGCCGGTCGCCGCCGCGCCCGCCGCCCTCGCCGCCGCGCCCCACCTCGTCGTCCAGCCGCAGGGTGAGCCCGATCCGCTTGCGCGGCACGTCCACCGAGGTCACCCGGACGGTCACGATGTCGCCCGGCTTGACCACCTCGCGCGGGTCCTTGACGAAGTTCTTCGACAGCGCCGACACGTGCACCAGGCCGTCCTGGTGCACGCCCACGTCGACGAAGGCGCCGAACGCGGCCACGTTGGTGACCACGCCCTCCAGCACCATGCCGACCTCCAGGTCGCCGATCTTGTCCACGCCCTCCTTGAAGGTCGCGGTGCGGAACGCCGGGCGCGGGTCGCGGCCCGGCTTGTCCAGCTCGCCGAGGATGTCGGTGACGGTCGGGACGCCGAAGGTGTCGTCGGCGAAGTCACCCGGGCGCAGGGTGCGCAGCTTCCCGCTGTTGCCGATCAGCCCGCGCAGCTCCCCGCCGGTCGCGGCGAGGATCCGGCGCACCACCGGGTACGCCTCCGGGTGCACGCTGGAGGCGTCCAGCGGGTCGTCGCCGTCCGGGATGCGCAGGAAGCCCGCGCACTGCTCGAAGGCCTTCGGGCCGAGCCGGGACACGTCCTTCAGCGCCTTGCGGGTGCGGAACGGGCCGTTGGCGTCACGGTGGGCGACGATGTTGTCCGCGAGCGTGCCGGTGATGCCGGAGACCCGGGTGAGCAGCGGGGCGGAGGCGGTGTTGACGTCCACGCCGACCGCGTTGACGCAGTCCTCGACGACGGCGTCCAGCGAACGGGAGAGCTTCACCTCGCTCAGGTCGTGCTGGTACTGGCCGACCCCGATCGACTTGGGGTCGATCTTGACCAGCTCGGCCAGCGGGTCCTGGAGCCGGCGGGCGATCGAGACCGCACCGCGGATCGACACGTCGAGGTCCGGCAGCTCCTGCGAGGCGAAGGCGGACGCCGAGTAGACCGAGGCGCCGGCCTCGCTGACCATCGCCTTGGTGAGCTTCAGCTCCGGGTGGCGCTTGAGGAGGTCCTCGGCGAGCTTGTCGGTCTCCCGGGAGGCGGTGCCGTTGCCGATCGCCACCAGGTCGACGTCGTGCTTCTTCGCCAGCGCGGCCAGGGTCGCCAGCGCGGCGTCCCACTTGTTGGCGGGCTGGTGCGGGTAGATCGTGTCGTGGGCGACCACCTTGCCGGTGGCGTCCACCACCGCGACCTTCACGCCGGTGCGGAAGCCCGGGTCCAGGCCCATGGTGGCGCGGGTGCCGGCCGGGGCGGCGAGCAGCAGGTCCCGCAGGTTGGCGGCGAAGACGCGCACCGCCTCGTCCTCGGCCTCGGCGCGCAGCCGGCCGCGCAGGTCGATGCCGAGCCGGACCAGGACGCGGGTGCGCCAGGCCCAGCGGACGGTGTCGCCGAGCCACTTGTCGGCCGGGCGGCCGTGGTCGGCGATGCCGAAGCGGGCCGCGATCCGCTGCTCGTAGTCGTTGGCGCCGGGCAGGTCACCGGTCTCCTCGCCGTCGTACGGGGACAGGTCGAGGTCCAGCACCTCCTCCTTCTCGCCGCGCAGCATCGCCAGGATGCGGTGCGAGGGGAGCTTGGTGTACGGCTCGGCGAAGTCGAAGTAGTCGGCGAACTTCGCGCCCTCCTGCTCCTTGCCCGCACGGACGGTGGCGACCATCCGGCCGCGGGTCCACATCCGCTCGCGCAGCGAGCCGACCAGGTCGGCGTCCTCGCCGAACCGCTCGACCAGGATCGCCCGCGCCCCCTCCAGCGCGGCCGGAGCGTCGGCCACCGACTCGTTGAGGTAGCCCGCCGCCAGCGCCGCCGGGTCCTGCGTCGGGTCGGCGAGCAGGGTGTCCGCCAGCGGCTCCAGCCCGGCCTCCCGGGCGATCTGCGCCTTGGTGCGCCGCTTCGGCTTGAACGGCAGGTAGATGTCCTCCAGCCGCGCCTTGGAGTCGGCCGCCAGGATCCGCCCGCGCAGCGCGTCGTCCAGCTTGCCCTGCGCCTCGATCGACTCCAGGACGGCGGTGCGCCGCTCCTCCAGCTCCCGCAGGTAGCGCAGCCGCTCCTCCAGGGTGCGCAGCTGCGCGTCGTCCAGCGAGCCGGTGACCTCCTTGCGGTAGCGGGCCACGAACGGCACCGTCGCACCGCCGTCCAGCAGCTCGACCGCCGACTTCACCTGCCCCTCGCGAACGCCCAGTTCCTCGGCGATCTTCCGCTCGATCGCCTGCTGGGCCTGCTGGGCCGCCTGTTCGACTGGCGTGGTCACGAAGCCGGTCACCTTCTTCAGAGTTGCTGTCCGTACCTCCGCATTCTCGCAGCAACCCCCGACACCACGCCCCGCCCCCACCACCCCGGGCGTGGCGCGCCGGGCGGCCGCGGCGGGCCCGGCGACGGTCCGGAGCCGCTGCGCGACCGGCCCGGATCCGTCGCCCGGCGGCGGCTCCCGCCGGCGCCGGCGCGATCCCGAGCGCCCCCCGCGAAACCCAACGCCCCCGTGAAATCCTCGCTTTCCCACCCTGGTGTTCGAAATCCGCCTGAGCGCGGGCCCCGTCGCGGCGTACAGTGCCGGGCATGTGCGCAGCCGCTCGGACGCCCGACCACCTGCACGACGACGACCATCCGTACGACCAGTTGCACGGCCCTCTGCACGACCCCCTGCACGACCGCCTGCACGACGACGAACCGGCCATCGACACCGGTCTGGTGAGGCGGCTGATCGCCGCCCAGTTCCCGCAGTGGAAGGGTCTTCCGCTCACCCCGGTCGGGTTCGCGACCACCGACAACGCGATGTTCCGGCTCGGTCCCGAACTCGCCGTCCGCCTCCCGCGGGCCGCCTGGGCCGCCGGGAACCTCGGGCGCGAGCAGTACTGGCTCCCCCGCCTGGCCCGACAGCTGCCGGTGCCCGTCCCGGCGCCGGTCGGCCAGGGCCGGCCGACCGTCGGCTACCCCTGGAGCTGGTCGGTGCTGCGCTGGCTGGACGGCGCCAACCCGGTCCCCGGATCGATCCCCAACCCCGTCCAACTCGCCCACGACCTCGCCGACTTCCTCACCGCCCTGCGCTCCGCCGAGACGGGTCCGCAGGCTCCGGCCGCGCTGCGCTCGGGACCGCTGGCCGGCCGCGACGCCGCCACCCGCGCCGCCATCGGCCGGCTGCGCGGGGTGATCGACACCGAGACGACGACCGCCCTGTGGGACAAGGCCCTGCGCTTGCCCGAACCCACCGGACCGGGCGTCTGGGTGCACGGCGACCTCACCCCCGGCAACCTCCTGGTCACCGGCCAACGCCTCTCCGCCGTCCTGGACTTCGGCCTGTTGGGGACCGGCGACCCGACCGTCGACCTGCTGCCCGCCTGGAGCCTGCTGCCGCCCTCCGCCCGCCAGGCCTTCCGCACCGCCCTGGCCGTCGACGACGCCACCTGGGAACGCGGCCGGGCCTGGGCGCTGTCCCTCGCCCTCGTCCAACTGCCCTACTACCGCACCACCAACCCGCCGCTGGCCGCCAACGCCCGGCACATCGTCCGGGAGGTCCTGGCGGACCGCAGCGTCTGAGCGTCGGAGCGTCAGACGAAGCGGGTCGGCTCGGCGGCCCCCGGCGGCAGCGGGGCGTGGGCCGCCTCCGACTGCCAGGCGCCGGCCAGCTCGGCCGGGAAGCGCCGGCCACTGCGGGTCAGCACCAGCCCGGGCGTCAACTCGACCTCGTCGCCCGGGCGGAACGGCCGGTCGGTGCCCGGTGCCAGCCGTTCCCACGGGCCGAGGTGGCCGCGCCGCCCCGCCACCCGCAGCCGGCTGCCGTACGTGCTGGTGTCCCGCACCGTCACCGCGCCGCCGCGCACCGACACCTCCAGGTGGCGGCGGCTGACCAGGGCCGCCCGTTCGGCCGGGAGCAGGCCGAGCAGCGCGATGCCGTCCTCCGCCGTCCCGGGCGCCCGGCCGACCGCCGTGCGGGTCCCCTCGTCCAGCGTGCACCGGGCCACGCACTGCCCGTCCAGCACCACTTTGACCTGCGCGGCGCCGGCCCGGGGGCCGTCGTCGAGCAGCGGCACCCCGTGCAGCTCGCAGGTGGGCACGCCCCGGCGCATCCGCGGCAGCATCACCCGCCCGCCGCGGTGCACGCTGTACAGGGTGCACCGCGCGTCGGGGCAGCGCCAGGACCGTCCGACCACCTCGACCAGCGGCTTGCGGCCGGCCGTCAGCAGGCCCTGCTTCTTCAGCGCCGACAGCTCCATCTTCTTGGAGATCTCGGCGCCGGTGCGGTACCCCATGTCCAGCGGCACCAGCCGCACCGCGCCCCGCCCGGCCGCCTCCGGGCGCAGGAACTGCCAGGTGTTGCCCTGGATCCACGGGTACTCGATCCGGTGGTCGTCGTAGTGGTCGGCGGTGATCACCTGGATCCCGGTCATGCCGGCGATCTCCAGCACCCGCTCGTCGGCGTCCGGCACCTCCTCCACCAGCCCCTCGGCCACCCACCGCGCCAGCGTCCGGGCGTCCGCCTCCTCGGCGAACTCCCGCCGCCCGCCCAGCAGGCTGCGGTCGGCGACGCAGTAGACCGCCACGTGCCGGTCCCCGGTCAGCCGCACCAGGGCGTCCACCACCAGCCCCAGCCGGTGCAGCGAGCGCGGCGCCGTGCCGCCGAAGTCGGTCCGCCGGACGACGTTGGAGAGCTCCACCAGGTAGTCCGCCCGGTCCGCGGACGTGGCGAGGTTGCGGTCGAGGTTGCGGTCGAGGGCGCGGTCGGGGCTGTGCTCCATGGGGCCTCCGTGCGGTCGGACGTGCACGGGCCGCCCTGGACGAACCGTCCCGGCGTCCCGTCACAACGGTTCCATCATGACCCAGGCCGCTCCGTCCCGGGGCCCGCGGAGGAACCCCCTGCTCCGCCAACGCTCCCAGTAGGGTGCGAACATGACACGGCATATCGAATTCGAGGGTCCGTACAACTTCCGCGACCTGGGCGGCTACCCGGCCGCCGACGGACGGACGGTCCGCCGGGGCCTGCTGTTCCGTTCGTCCTCGCTCGGCAGGCTCGCCTCGGCGGCCGACCTCGAACGGTTCCGGGCACTGGACATCGGCACCGTGATCGACCTGCGCCACCCCTGGGAGATCGAACGCCGGGGGCGGATACCGCAGCTGGACGGCGTCGCGTACCACAACCTCTCGATCGAGCACCGGCCGTACGACCAGGCCGAGATCGACCCGGGGCTCGACCCCTGGCGCTACCTGGCGGACCGGTTCGCCGAGGTGGCCGAGGACGGCGTCGCGGAGATCCGCGCCGTCCTGGAGCTGATCGCGCAGGCCGAGCGGCCGGTGGTCTTCCACTGCGCCGCCGGCAAGGACCGCACCGGGCTGATCGCCGCCCTGGTGCTCACCCTGCTCGGCGTGGGCGAGGACGACGTGGCCGCGGACTTCGCGCTCACCGAGCTCGTGACGGCCCGGCTGGTGACCGACTGGCGCGCCGCCAACCCGGGGCGCACGCTGCGCTGGCCGGCCTTCGGGCGCGCGCCGGAGGAGGTGATCCGGCTCGCGCTCGCGGATCTGACCGCCGCCCACGGCTCGGTGCACGCCTATGTCACCGGCAAGGTCGGCATCGACGGGGCGCTGGTCGGCCGGCTGCGGGACCGACTGCTCACGGCCTAGCCGGGGGCGTCGAGAACCGGCCAGCACCGCGCCGGAACGACAATCGCACGAAAAAGAAATCGATCGGCCGACAGATCACCAAGGGACAGGGCTGGTCGGCATTCGACGGTAAATGCCAGGGAAAGACAATTCCCGGCGAATGCCGATCAGCCCCTTGCCAAGCCCCGACACCTGGGCCTTGACCTGCCGAATGGCCGAAAAAAATGGTGCTGAGCGCCTGTTCGTGCACGCTAAGGTCATTCCCGCGACGGCTCGTCCGATCGGGTGACCGCGACCGTTCCGGTCGGACCTCCGCTCGTTTCCTTTCGCCTGCATGACCCCGCCCCGCACGGCGGTGTCACCGAAACGATCGGACGGACCATGCACGCAGAGAACCGCGCCCGCCGCCCCCGCCGGACCGACCGCACGCGCGTCCGGGGCATCCTGGTCGCCGCCGCACTCCTCGGCATCACCGGCGCCGGCCCCGCCCTCGCCGAGGGCTCCTGGACGTCCCACATCAGCGGCTGGGGCCCCGGATCGGAGTCACGGCGCTGGGCCGACAGCGACCGCGACGACGTCGCCACCACCGTGACCTTCCAGGGCTGCGTCACCGGCAACAACGACTTCAAGGACGCCGACCTCCAGCTCTACAAGGACGTCTTCGGCCCCGACAAGGCCTACGGCCACCGGTCCAACCACTGCGACACCTCCGGCTGGGGCGACCAGAGTTCCGGCGACTACTACTTCACGCTGGAGGCCGTGCGCAGCGGCGCCAAGCTCTGGGTGGACACCGTCACCACCCGGTACTGACCCCGTCCGGCCCGCATCCGTCCCGTACGCGAATCCGTGTCGTACGTGAATCCGTCCCGTACCGAATCCGCCCGGTACCGCTCCAGCCCGTCCGCGCCCCGCCCGCCGGCCCCACCCGCACCCCTTCCGAGCGAAATGCGTCGACTCCGCCATGGCCCTTGAGTTCCACCGCATCGACTTCCAGTACAGCCGGAAGACCTTCCTGTTCACCGGCCTCGATCTGCGGATCGACCATCCGGCCACCGTCCTGCTCGGCCCCAACGGCGCCGGCAAGTCCACCCTCATGGCGCTCGCCGCCTCCCAGCTGAGCCCGCGCCGGGGACTGGTCACCTGGCGCGGCGTCAACCCGGCGACGGGCGCCGGCCACCGGGCCGCCTACCGGCGCGCGGTGGCCTGGCTGCCCCAGCAGATCACCCCCGTCCCCGGGCTCACCGTGCGCGAACAGGTGGCGTACTGCGGGTGGTTGAAGGGCATGTCGCGCACCGCCGCCTGGCAGGCCTCGGCCGGCGCCCTCGCCCGGGTCGGCCTCTCCGGACTCGCCGACCGGGCCGGCCACCAGCTCTCCGGCGGCCAGCTGCGCCGGATGGGCATCGCCGGCTGCCTCGCCCATCACAGCGAACTGATCCTGATGGACGAGCCCACCGCCGGGCTCGACCCGACCCAGCGCGCGGTGTTCCGTTCCCTGGTCGAGGAGCTGACGGGCGAGGTGAGCGTGGTGGTCTCCACCCACCAGACCGAGGACCTCGCCGGCACCTACCGGCAGGTGGTGGTGCTCGACCGCGGCCGGGTCCGCTTCCAGGGCGCCACCGAGGAGTTCCACGCCCTGGCGCCCGGCGGCCGGCTCCCCGGGCCCGGCAGCGGCTCCGACGGCGGCTCCGGCACGCGGAGTGCCGAGGCCGCCTACGCGAGCCTGATCGAACGGGAGACCTGACCATGCTGCTGCGCACCGTACTGCGGGTCTCGGCCGGCACCCGGACGCTGCCGTTCCTGCTCGGCTTCGTCCTGGTCGCGCTCGGCGACGAGCTGACCACCTGGGTCACCCCGGCCTACGGGCTCGCCGCCGCCGGACACGCCAGCCTGGCGCTGCCGTTCGCCTGCGCGGCCTGTGCGGCCTGCGGCGCGTGGGAGGGCGCGCGGCTGCACCGGGGCCGGGTGTTCGGCCGCTCGCCGGTCCGCTCCGCGCCGGCCATCACCACACCGGTGCTGCTGCCCGTCGCCGTGATGGGCGGGCTCGGCATGGCCGTCGCGCTCGGCACCGCCGCACTGGCCGGCGGCACCGTGGACGGCGTCCCGCAGCCCGCTCCGCTCGCCGTCTGGGCCGGGCTGCTGCTCGCCAACACCCTGGTCGGCTCGGTCGTCGGACGGGTGCTGGCGCCGCTGGTCGCCGTCCCGCTCGCGCTGGCGGGCAGCTTCGTGCTGAACGCCTACCCCGCCGCGTTCGACACCTACTGGCCCCGGCACCTGGTCGGCGGCGGGCTGTCCGACTGCTGCGCCGTGGACCAGGTGCTGGACGGTCGGGCGGTGGCGGGCTCGCTGGTCTTCTCCGGCGCGGTCTGCGCGGCCGCCGTGCTGCTGATCCGCCGGCGCGGCACCCCGCTCGCCGTCGCCGCCGCGCTGGCCGTCACCGCGGGCGGCATCGCGGCGGGCGGCTGGACGGCCCGTGACCTCGGCCCCGAACCGGTACGGGACCGGTCCGCCGCCGCCCTGGTCTGCGACGGCGGGCGCCCACGCGTCTGCCTCTGGCCCGAGCTGGGTGACACCCGGTCGGCCGTGGTCCGCGGCGAGGTCCGGCGGGTCACCGGCAACCTGGCCTGGTACGGCGTCGCCGTCCCGGAGGCGTTCACCATGGCCGCCCGCCCCGGACCGGGCGAGGCCAAGCTCGGCGTCCCGACCGACGCCCGGGCGCAGGACGTCGCCCCCGCCGTCGTCGGCGGCCTGCTCCCGCGTGCCCCGGACTGCGCCCTCCGCGGCGACCCCTATCCGGCGGACGCCGCGGCGGGCACGGCCACCGCCTGGCTCACCGCCCGGGCCGGACCGGGCGGGACCACCGTGCCCGCGGCCGGCGTCGGCGGCCGCTTCACCGAGGACGACGCCGCCCGCGCCGCCCTGCTGCTCCACCTGCCCGACGGGACGCAGCTCGCCTGGTACCGCGCCACCGTGGCGGCCCTGGCCGACTGCGGCACCCTGCCCCCGCCGCTCCCGCACACCGGGACGGCCTCCGCCGGGGGTGAGCGGTGAGCTGGTGGTGCAAGGCGCGCGCCGTCCCGCTGCTCGCGGCCGTACTCGCCGGGACCTTCGCCGTCGGCCTGCTGTGCGGGGACGGCGAGCTGCCGGTGCCCGCCCTGCACGGACAGGCCGGGCACTTCCTGCTCGCGCACGTGCTCACGCTGCTCCCGGCGGTGTTCCTGCTGCACGGGCTGGGCCGGGGCGACCTGCGCACCGAATCGGTCGCCGGGCGGTTCCTGCGCGGCCTCGACGCCGGGCTGGCGCTCGCCCTCGCGGCCGGCGGGACGGCCTGCGGCGGCCTCGCCCGTGCGGCCGGCTGCGGGGCACTCGCCCTCGTCCTGGCCCGCAACATCGCCGGCTACCTCGGCCTCGCGCTGCTGGTCCACCCCCTGGTCGGCCACCGCCCGGCCGCCGCCGCGCTCGCCGCCGTCCCGCTGCTCTGCTCGGCGGCGGGCTGGTACCCGGACGGCCGCCCCCAGCCGTGGGCCTGGCCGCTCCATCCGGCCGGCTCCCCGACGGCGCTCGCCGCCGTCGCCCTGCTCCTGCTCGCCGGCACCACCTGCACCCTGCTCCGCCGACCCCCGCCCACCACCCCGCACCCACCGACCGGCTGACCGCACCCCGGCCCACCCGGCCACGCCCATCACCCGCCGCGTCAATCCCCTGCCCGGCGGCAGGCAACCCCGTGCACCCCGCCACCTCCCCGGACGCCGCCCACCACCGCCAGCGCAACCCACGACCGCCCGCCCACACCCCGGCAAGCCCGGCCACGCCCATCACCCGCCGCGCCAATCCCCTGCCCGGCAGCAGGCAACCCCGTGCACCCCACCACCGCCAGCGCAACCCACGGACCGCCCGCCCACACCCCGGCAAGCCCGGCGCCCGCGGGGCCTCCGCGCCCCGGCGGCTCAGCGGCGCCGGGGCCTGCCCGGGCGACCGCCACCGCGGGCGCCGCCCTGCGGCTTGCGCGGCCCGCGGGCGCTGCCGCCGCCGGGGGCCGCGGCGTCGGCCTTCTCGGGCCAGTGGGCCGGGCGCCGCAGCGCCGCCGGGAGGCGGGTGGCGGCGTCACCACGGGCCGCGTTGAGCTGCGCCTGGGTGAGGAACAGCGCATCGGTGAGGTCGGCGCCCGCCAGGTCGGCGTCCCGCAGGTCCGCGCCGACCAGGTCGGCGAGCCGCAGGTCGGCGCCGGCCAGGTCCGCCGCGACCAGCAGCGCGCCGCGCAGATTGGCCCCGCGCAGGTCGGCCCCGCGCAGCCGGGCGCCGAACAGGTCCGCGCCCCGGTGCTCGCGCCGGCCCGGCACGGCGGCCCGGACCAGCTCGCTCGCCCTGAGCAGCAACTCGGCCACCGCCTGCCGGTGCGCCGGCACGTCGACCGCCAGGATCTCCTCCGGTGTCCCGCCCGCCAGCCGCTCGGTCTCCTCCAGCGCCCGGCGCAGCTCCCCGTGCACGGGGCGGGCCGGGGCGAAGGTGAGCGCCTCGGTGAGGTACCAGAGCAGTTCGTGCAGCTGGCGCACCACCGGGAACACCTCGAACATCGGGCCCGCAGTCTCCGGGACCTCGCGCCAGCTGCGCCCGCCGAAGGTGACCCGGGAGACGTGCTGACCGGCCCCGAAGCAGTCGTACACCGTGCAGCCGGGGAAGCCGCTGTCCCGCAGCCGCTCGTGGATGCCGCAGGTGAAGTCGGTCTGCAGATTGCGGCAGGCGCTGCCGGCGGCCTTGTTCACGGCGAAGTCGGTGCCGGCCGCGAACGGCAGCGCGACGCAGCACAGCCCGAAGCAGTTCCCGCAGTCGGAGACGAGGTTGAGGCCCGGGACGCTCACGATGCTGTTGTTCCTCCGGTACGACGGTCCAGTGCGGTGCGGCGCTGTTCGGCGCTGTTCACCGCGGTGCGGTGGTGCAGGTGTAGAGCGTACCGACAAGCCCCCGCGCGGCCGTCGGTTAGTGTGGTCGGCCGAACACGAGCAGACCCGGCGCACCAGTGGAGGAACCCAGGCATGTCCCGGCACGACGTGGCGCCGTACCCGGACACCGAGGGCACCGAGCGGCCCGCCGCCGGGCAGCCGGCCGCCCTCCGCCTCCCGCCCCGCGCCCGCACCGTCGCCTTCACCCTGCTCTGCTTCGCGGTCTGCCTGGCGATCGCGGCCCAGCAGTGGACCACCCTCCAGCTCGGCGGCTTCGACCTCGGGATCTTCGACCAGGGCGTGCGCGGCTACGCGCACTTCGGCCTGCCGGTCTCCACGCTGAAGAGCTTCCACCACGCGTTCCCGCCCGGCTTCTCGCTGCTCGGCGACCACTTCTCGCCGGTGATCGCGCTGATGGCACCGCTCTACTGGCTCTGGGACGACCCGCGCTCGTTGCTCCTCGGCCAGGCGCTCTGCTTCGCCGCCGGCGTGCCGCTGATCCGGCGGATCACCGACCGCTGCTTCGCCGACGCCGACCCCCGCACCGCCCGCCGCGCCGCCGACCTGGCCGCGCTCGCCTACGGGCTGGGCTGGCCGCTGCTGGTGGCCTCGCGCGGCGGGTTCCACGAGGTGGCGTTCGCCGTCCCGCTCACGCTGCTGATGCTGGAACGCGGCATGGCCCGGCAGTACTGGGCGTCCGCGCTGGCCGGTCTGCTGCTGTGCTGCACCAAGGAGGACATGGGCCTGACGGTCGGCGCGTACGGCCTGGTGCTGCTGCTGCGGGCACGCCGGGAGCCGGACGCCGGCCGTCGCCGGCCGGCCGTCCGCTGGGGCCTGGGCCTGCTGCTCGGCGGCCCGCTCGCCTCGGCGGTGGCGATCGCGAAGCTGGTCCCGGCGATGGGCGGGGTGCCCGGCTACTACTGGAACTACCAGGCGCTGGGCGAGGACGGCGGCTCGGCGGTCGCCCATGTGCTCGCCGACCCGACCCTCCTGGTCTCGGCGTTCTTCGACGCCCCGCTGAAGCCGCTGCTGCTGCTCTGGATCTTCGGCACCCTGTTCCTCCTGCCGCTGCGCTCCGCCACCGTGCTGCTCGCCGTGCCGCTGCTCGCCGAGCGGGTGCTCTCCAGCAACCCGAACCACTGGTCGGTCGCCCGGCACTACGACGCCTTCCTCTGGCCGATCCTGGTGGTCGCCGCGGTGGAGGTGCTGGGCCGCTGCCACGACCGCGTGCTGACCCGCCGGCTCGGCGTGGCGGCGGCCGCCGTGACCGTCGCGGCCGCGCTGCCGCTCGGGGCGGCCAACCTGTTCGTGCCGGCCTACTGGCAGCCGAAGACGAGCGAGGCGGCGCTGCTGCGCGGCGCGGCGCTGGTCCCGGACGGCGCCTCCGTCGAGGCCGACAACCAGGCCGCGCCCCGGCTGACCGCCCGCGCCGACGTGGTGCTGGTCGACGAGACGCCGCGCGCACGCGAGTACGTGCTGATCCGGGCGGACAAGCGGTCCTTCCCGTTCCGGACCGACCGGGAGCAGGCGGCCCGGATCGAGCTGCTGCTGGCGCACGGGTACCGGACGGTCTGGTCGGAGGACGGCGTGTACCTGCTGCATCGGGAGGGCACCGAGCCGGTCCCGGGCGAGCGGGTGCCCGGCCCGGACTCCACCCCGTACCAGGACGAGGTGCCGTCGGACGTCGGCCACAACCTGTTCCGCGGCTGACGCCCGCTGCCGGTACGGGCACCGGCCCCGGCCCGCGCGTCAGCCCCCCGTACCGGTTCTCGTCCCGGGGTTCCCGTCCCGGCCCTCGTCTCAGCCCTCGTACGGCAGCAGGTCCGCGCGCTTGGGCGCCCGGCCGTCGCCGGAGGAGCGGCCGGTGAGGCGGCGGCCGATCCAGGGGCCGAGGTGGGTGCGGGCCCAGCGGGCGTCGGCGGCCAGCTTCTCGCCGCGGGTCGGCGGGGCGGCGGCCGGCAGCGGCGCGCGCCAGTCGAAGCCGGCGGGGCGGCCGAGCGCCTCCAGGACGGCCTCGGCGACCCGGCGGTGTCCCTCGGGCGAGAGGTGCAGCCGGTCCTCCGCCCAGAGCCGGCGGTCGTCGAAGCAGGGCGCGGAGAAGAGGTCCACCACGGCGATGCCCGGGTCCTGGGCGAGCTCGTGCACGAAGGCCTTCATCCGCAGGATCGCCGGGAGCAGCCGGGCCGAACCGGCCATCCGGCGGGTCGGGTCGGTGCTGGTGAACATGACCACGGTGGCGCCGGTGGCGCGCAGCCGGGCGGCGGAGGCGCCGAGGAGTTCCTCGACCCGGGCGATGTCGCAGCGCGGCCGCAGCACGTCGTTGAGCCCGCCGGCCAGGGTGACCAGCTCGGCGCCCATGGCGGCGGCGTCCTCCAGCTGCTCGTCGTGGATCTGGCCGATGAGCTTGCCGCGGACGGCGAGGTTGGCGTAGCGGAAGCCGCCCTCGGGGTGGTCGGCGGCGAGCCGGGCGGCCACGCGGTCGGCCCAGCCGCGGAACTGGCCGTCGGGCAGCAGGTCGTCGCACATGCCCTCGGTGAAGGAGTCCCCGACGGCGACGTAGCTGGCGAAACTGGCGCCACCGCGGACGGCGGCGGGCGTGTTCTCGGTGTTCTCCATGGCCCGACGATCGTACGCGCGCGGACGGCGACGGGGTCCGGCGGCCTCGGGATCGGGCCCCGGCCGCAGACCCCGGCATCGGCCCCGCACCACCGGCACCACCGGCACCACCGACACCACCAGCACCACCGACACCGCCGGAACCACCGACACCGCCGGCACTACGGGCATCAACGGCCACGGCAAGCGGATACCGATCCACCGTTTATCGGCGCCGGGCAGAGTGGGACACGTCGGGAGGACGCGAGGCCCGGCCCGAGCAGCACCACACCACAGTCACTTCGGGGGAACCACATGAACAGCACCAGCCGCCTGCGCGCCACCGCGGTCACCCTGGCCGCCGCGGCCGCGCTGACGGCCGGCCTGGCGGGGACGGCCTCGGCCGCCCCGACCACCGACCGCACCACCACGGGCGCCACCGCCGCGGCCGCCACCGCCGCCCGCAGCACCACCGTCCGGCTCTCCAACTGGACCGGCTGCACGCTCACCCGGGAGTCCTGGGAGCTGAGCCACGGGATCTGGAGCCACGAGCCGCCGGAGCGGATCGCCGACCAGCAGCGGGGGAGCTGGTCGTCGGAGTCCAACGGATTCGCGACCGGCACCGAGGGGTTCGCGCAGTTCTACGCGGAGAACTGCGCGAACCCCGCCCTCGACGGGCGTCTGGTGCGGGTGCACTGGAACAACCCGTACGTCGGCTCGAACAGCTACGACTGGGCCGGCAGTGACCTGAAGTTCCACGTCAGCAAGGCCGGCGGCTCGGGCAACAACGCCACCGTCGACTTCTCGGTGTGGGGTGTCTGACCCCCCGACACCCGCAGGACCCCGGGCCGCGGCACGGCGCCTCCCACACGGGCGCCCCGCCGCGGCCCGGCCGCGTTCCGCTCCGGCCCGGACCGGCTCCGGTCGGGCCGAGCCCCGGCCGGACCCCGCTCCGGTCAGACCCCGACCGGCTCCTCCACGCCGCCGGTGACCCAGTGCGTGCGCACGGCGTCGGTCGGCCGCTGCTCCCCCAGCGCGTCCAGCCCCCAGACGCCGAGCGCCGCCACGACCGGCCGCAGCTCGGCGCCGCGCGCGGTCAGCGCGTAGACGGTGGCGTTGGCCGGCCGTTCGAGGCGGCGGCGCTCGACGACGCCCTCGCCCTCCAGCTGCTTGAGCCGCGCGGCGAGGATGTCGGTGGAGACGCCGGGCAGGTCGGCGTGCAGGTCGGTGTAGCGGCGCGGGCCGGCCAGGAGTTCACGGACGATCAGGAGGCTCCAGCGCTCCCCCACCGCGTCCAGGGCGCGGGCGACGGCGCAGTACTGGTCGTAGCTTCGGCGTGACATGTGGATCAGCATAGCCAAGAGGTTGGACTTTCCAAGTGCCTACTTGGTAGAACAAAGCGACCAGGATCGACGCGGGGTGACGGTCGGGAGGCCGCAGATGGAGTTTCGGCAGTCCAGCAAGCTGAATGACGTGTGCTACGAGATCCGCGGCCCGGTGGTCGACCAGGCCAACGCGCTGGAGGAGGCCGGGCACAGCGTGCTCCGGCTGAACACCGGCAACCCGGCCACGTTCGGCTTCGAGGCGCCGGAGGAGATCCTCCAGGACATCATGCGCAACCTCCCCCGCGCACACGGCTACAGCGACTCGCGCGGCATCCTGCCGGCGCGCCGCGCGGTGGTGCAGTACTACCAGCAGCGCGGCGTCGAGGGTGTGACCGTCAACGACGTCTACCTCGGCAACGGCGTCTCCGAGCTGATCCAGATGTCCGTCACCGCCCTCGTCGACGACGGCGACGAGGTGCTCGTCCCGATGCCCGACTACCCGCTGTGGACGGCGGTGGTCCGGCTGGCCGGCGGCAAGGCGGTGCACTACGCCTGCGACGAGGGGGCGGACTGGTTCCCCGACCTCGACGACATCGCCGCGAAGATCACCGCCCGCACCAAGGCGATCGTGGTCATCAACCCCAACAACCCCACCGGCTCGGTCTACCCGAAGGAGCTGCTGGAGGGCATCCTCGACCTCGCCCGGCGCCACCAGCTGATGGTGCTGGCCGACGAGATCTACGACAAGATCCTCTACGACGGCGTGGAGCACCACTGCCTGGCCGCCCTGGCCGACGACGTGCTCACCCTCACCTTCAACGGCCTCTCCAAGTCCTACCGGGTGGCCGGCTTCCGCAGCGGCTGGCTGGTCGTCTCCGGCCCCAAGCAGCACGCGAGCGACTACCTGGAGGGCCTCACCATGCTCTCCGGCATGCGGCTGTGCCCCAACGTGCCCTCCCAGTACGCCGTCCAGGCCGCACTCGGCGGCCACCAGTCCATCAACGACCTCGTCCTGCCCGGCGGCCGCCTCGCCGAACAGCGCGACGTCGCCTTCCGGGCCCTCAACGAGATCCCCGGCGTCAGCTGCGTCAAGCCCCGCGGCGCGCTCTACGCCTTCGCCCGGCTCGACCCGACCGTCCACCGGATCGTCGACGACGAGCGCTTCGTCCTGGACCTCCTGCTCCGCGAGAAGATCCACGTCGTCCAGGGCACCGGCTTCAACTGGCCCCGCCCCGACCACTTCCGCTTCGTCACCCTCCCCCGCGCCGACGACCTGGAGACGGCGATCAACCGCATCGGCCGCTTCCTCGCCACCTACCGCCAGACCTGACCGCCCCGACACCCCCGAAGCCCCCGCGGAGCGAGCTCTGCGGGGGCTCCGGGCGGATCCCGGTCACGGCTCGCGGACGTCCCGCTCCCTGAGCTCGGTGATCACCCGGGCGACGGCGGCGAAGTCGCTGTCCACGTGCAGGACCGGGTAGTCGTGGTGCACCGCGACGGAGCAGAGCAGCAGGTCCACCGCACCGGCCGACCGGTGCTGCCCCCTCTGCGTCAGCTTGTACTGGGCGTTGAGCGCCCAGTCCTCACCGCCCTTCGGAAGCCCGAGCGCCGCACCGAAGAGGTCGTCGAGCTCTTCCTCCAGCTCGTCACGGTGGGCGGGGCCGGTGGCCGAGTAGAGGATCTCCGCCTTGGTCACCTTGGCGATCCTGAGGAGTCCGGACTCCAACGGGGCTCGCCACCGGCCGAGCACCCTCGGGTTGCGCATCAACTCGACGAACCCCGAGGTGTCGATCAGGAAGCCCATGTCGCTCATCCGCTACTCCTGTCCGCCGGCCTTCCGGGCCCGGTGGATCCGCTCGGTCGGGTCGAACTCACCGCGGGCCGCGCGCGCGGAGAGCCGCTCCAGGGCCTCCAGGCGCTTGAGGCGGTTGACGTAGTCGGCCAGGGCGCCGTTGATGGTGTCCTTCTTGGTGCTGGTCCCCATCAAGCGCATGGCCTCCGCGAGGATCGCATCGTCGACATCGACGTTGGTCATGCTCATATTCGCCCCTTTGTAGATGACGTGGCAAATCGATCCACATCATCCACGGTACGGCCGCGCCACGGCACTGGCAAGTCGAAATGTCCGAATTCTCCGACGGCAGAGCCCCCGCGGAGCGAGCTCTGCGGGGGCCGGCCGGGTGCGGAAGGGCGGGGCGCCGGGGGGTTACCAGCCCCAGCCGCCGCCGCGGCCGTCGTCGTCGTGGTCGCTGTCCCAGCCCTCGCCGACCGTGCGCAGGATCGTGTAGTGGTCGACCCGGGTGCCGTCCTCGGCCAGGGCGGTGACGGTCATCTCGGACTTCTGCCCCAGGTGGGCGGGCTTCACGTCGACCTTGATGAAGGAGTAGCCGGTGTAGCGGACCCGCGACCACTCGACCTTCTCGGTGACCTTGCCGCCGCCCTTGGCGAAGTAGTAGGTGTCCACCGAGTCGAGGCGGTTCTCGTGGCCCTCGTAGGTGTCCGGGGCGTCGAAGCGGTAGAGGCTGCGGCCGGCCGCGCCCGCCGTCACGTAGACCACGCCGTCCTTGGCGGGCTCGACGGTGGCGCCGCTCGGCACCGCCCGGGAGACCTTGTTGCCGAGGATCGCGTCGGTGCGCTCGTACACGTGGTTGTGACCGTTGATCACCAGGTCGACCCGGTACTTCTCGAACAGCGGCACCCAGGCCTCGCGCACCCCGCCCTCGGAGGCGTGCTGGTGGGTGGTGGAGAAGGCGCAGTGGTGGAAGAAGACCACGACGAAGTCGACGGTCTCGTCACCCCGCAGGTCCTTCAGGGTGCGCTCCAGCCAGCGGGTCTGCTTGCCCGCCGAGATGCCCAGGTTGGCCGGGATCTCGTAGGAGACGTCGTTGGCGTCCAGCGAGATGACGCCGACGTTCTTGTAGCGGAACGAGTAGACACCCGGGACGCTGCGCCGGTCCGGGCCGTTGTCCGGGAGGTAGAAGCGGGCGTTCTCGCCGCCGTAGCCGTTCGGCGAGTACCAGGCCTCCATGTCGTGGTTGCCGTAGGAGACCATCCACGGCACCTTCGAGGCGACCGTCTCGGTCTGCACCAGGAAGGCGTCCCAGGTGGCGGCGTTGAACACCGACTTGTCGGAGTCCTGGCCGGAGCCGGCCGGGTCGGCGTAGCAGATGTCGCCGGCGTGCAGGTGGAACGCCGGGTTCTGCGCCAGGATGACGTGGTCGTTGCCCTTGGCGTGGTCGCTGACGCCCTGGTCGCCGAAGGCGGTGAAGGTGAACGGCTCGTACACCTTGCCCCAGCGGTGCTCGCGCGAGGGCGCGGTGCGGAAGGTGCCGAGGGTGGAGATGGCCTGCTGCGAGGCCGGGTCGAAGCCCTGGTGGCCGACGCCGTAGTAGTAGGTGGTGTCGGGGTGGAGGTCCTCCAGCGCCACGTGCAGGTAGTACTGGTCCACCGGCTGGCCGGTGGGGGTGAGCGCCGGGGTGTGCAGGGTGCGCACCTCCGCCTCGATCCGGTGGCCGAGGTCCCACGGGTTCTTGCCGTAGCGCAGGAACGGCCGCTTCACCGGGGCCGGCACCTGCCAGGAGACCCGGAACTGGGTGTCCGGCTCGGGACCGAAGGACAGGTGGCGCCCGATCGGGGCGACCAGCGAGCCGTCGACACCCGCGGCGGCCCCTCCGGTCAGCAGCTGCGGCGAGACCGGGGCGGCCGAGGCGGTGCCGCCGCCCAGGACGCCGCCCACCGCCAGCGCACCCACCGAGACGGCGCCGGCACGCAGCATCCGGCGGCGGGAGTGACGGGCCCGCAGGTACTCGTGCTGCTCGGCCATGCTCATGCGTTCGGCGAGCTTCACCGGCACGCCCATGTTCGGAGTTTCCATGGGCCGGACTCTTCCAGCCACGCGTTGACCGGACACGGACGCGCGGTGAACGGGCCCGGGCGTGCCGGTCAGTCGAACGCCAATGTTCGACCATGCCTCGGCAAAGCCGTACGCAGGCGAAACGCGCCGTCAGGGCCCGGACGGACGCGGGTCCGGAGTGCGGGTCCGGAGCGCGGTCGGGCCCGGACGCGGGCGCCGCGGCCGGGGCTGGCAGGATCGTGCACCATGGCCCGGATCCTGATCTACCGTCGCAACCTCCGCTTCCCGCACGCCTCCGTCGTCGACGGCACCCGCGCACTGGGCGAGCTGGGAGAACGGCACGGCTTCACCGTCGACGCCACCGAGGACCCGGCCGTCTTCCGGCCCGCCGCGCTGCGCCGCTACGCCGCCGTGGTGTTCCTCTCCACCGGCGGCCCGGTGCTCGACGAGGCCGGACAGGACGCGCTGCGCGCCCACCTGAGCGCCGGCCACGGCTGGGTCGGCGTGCACGCGGCGTCCAGCACAGCGTACGAGTGGCCGTGGTTCGAGGGACTGGTCGGCGCCCGGTTCGACCGTCACCCGGCGATCCAGACCGCGCCGGTGCGGGTCGCCGACCCGGACCACCCGGCCACCGCCCACCTGCCGGCGCGCTGGGAGTGGACCGACGAGTGGTACGACTTCCGCTCCGACCCGCGCGAGCGCGGCGCCCGGGTGCTGCTCACCGTGGACGAGGCCGACTACACCGGGGCGGCGATGGGCCTGGCCGACCGTCATCCGCTCGCCTGGTGCGGGGAGCACGACGGTGCGCCGACCTTCTACACCGCGCTCGGCCACGCGCCCGAGGCGTACGCGGACCGGGCCTTCCGCGGTCACCTGCTGGGCGGCCTGCGGCACGTGCTCGGCTGAGCGGCCCGGGGCGCGCCGCCGCAACAGCGGACCGCCCGGAGCAGACGATCTGCTCCGGGCGGTCCGCTCGTTCAACCGGTCACCAGCACTCCTCCTCTTCCTTCTCCTTCTTGTTGGTGAGGCAGATCGGGACGCAGTCGTCGTCGTTCACCTGGATGGGGCCCGTGACCGGGTCGCGCGGGAGCTGGTAGCCGTCGGGCGCGGCGGTCTCCTTCAGGTAGTACTGCCCGACCGCCAGGTGGTCGAAGTCGCAGGCACCGTCGGTGTCGGTGGTGCAGCCGCCCGCGGGGGTGTCCGGGTTGGCACCCCCGGTCTGCAGGCCGGGGACGCCGTTGCTCTCGCGCCACAGCTCGAACACCGCACCGGACAGCGGCTCGCCCGACCACTTGTCCTTCTTGTTCAGGTGGATCGAGCCCGTGCCCGGCGGCTTCGTCGACGGGCAGTCACCGGCGGTGACCTGGACTCCCTGGGCGGCGTTGGCCGCCGTCAGCACCAGCGGGCCGAACACCGGGTCGGCCGGCAGGTCGTACCCGGGGGGCGCCGCGATCTCCCGCCAGTAGTAGGTGCCCAGCTCCACCGTGCGGCGGCAGAAGCCGTCCGCGCCGGTGGTGCACGCGGCACCGACCTGGGTGTCGGGGTTGACACCCGTGGTCTGGAGACCGGGAATCCCGTTGGTCTCCTCCCACAGCTCGAACACACCGCCCGCCAGCGGAGCACCGCTCTCGGCGTCGGTCTTGAGCACCCGCACCTCACCGGTGGTCACGGGGCCCTGCGGAACATCGGGGGCCGTCACCTGGACACCGGCCTGGGCGTTCGCCGGGGTCAGCACCAGCGGGCCGAACACCGGCTGGGCCGGCAGCAGGTACCCGGGAGGCGCGGCGGTCTCCCGCCAGTAGTAGGTGCCGACGTCCACCGTGCGGCGGCACAGACCGTCCGCGCCGGTGGTGCAGGCCGAACCCACCTGGGTGTCCGGGTTCGCGCCGGTGGTCTGGAGACCGGGAATCCCGTTGGTCTCCTCCCACAGCTCGAACACACCACCCGCCAGCGGAGCACCCGTCACCGAGTCCGTCTTCAGCACCCGCACCTCACCCGTCACGGGCTGCTGCGGGGCATCGGGGGCGGTGACCTGGACACCCTGGGCGGCGTTGGCCGCCGTCAGGACCAGCGGACCGAAGACCGGCTGGGCCGGCAGCACGTATCCGGGAGGTGCGGCGGTCTCCAGCCAGTAGTAGGTACCCAGGTCCACCGTGCGGCGGCACAGGCCATCCGCGCCGGTGGTGCACGCGGCACCGACCTGGGTGTCGGGGTTGACACCCGTGGTCTGGAGACCGGGAATCCCGTTGGTCTCCTCCCACAGCTGGAACACACCACCCGCGAGCGGGGCACCCGTGACCGCGTCGGTCTTCAGCACCCGCACCTCACCGGTGACGGGAGCCTGCGGCTCGTCGGGAGCGGTCACCTGGACGCCGGCCTGGGCGTTCGCCGGGGTCAGCACCAGCGGGCCGAACACCGGCTGGGCCGGCAGCACGAACCCGGGAGGCGCAGCCGTCTCCCGCCAGTAGTACGTCCCGACGTCCACCGTGCGGCGGCACAGACCGTCCGCACCGGTGGTGCAGGCCGAACCCACCTGGGTGTCCGGGTTCGCGCCGGTGGTCTGGAGACCGGGAATGCCGTTGGTCTCCTCCCACAGCTCGAACACACCACCGGCCAGCGGAGCACCGGTCTCGGCGTTCGTCTTCAGCACCCGCACCTCACCGGTGACGGGAGCCTGCGGCTCGTCGGGAGCCGTGACCTGGACCCCCTCGGCGGTGTTGGCCGGGGTCAGCACCAGCGGGCCGAACACCGGCTGGGCCGGCAACACGAACCCGGGAGGCGCAGCCGTCTCACGCCAGTAGTACGTCCCGATCTCCACCGTGCGGCGGCACAGACCGTCCGCGCCGGTGGTGCAGGCCGCACCGACCTGGGTGTCGGGGTTGACACCAGTGGTCTGGAGACCGGGAATCCCGTTGGTCTCCTCCCACAGCTCGAACACACCACCGGCCAGCGGAGCACCGGTCTCGGCGTTCGTCTTCAGCACCCGCACCTCACCCGTCAGGGGCAGCTGCGGAATGTCGGGGGCAGTGATCTGAACGCCCTCGGCCGCGTTGGCCGCCGTCAGCACCAGCGGACCGAAGACCGGGTCGACGGGCAGCGTGTAGCCGGGAGGCGCGGCGGTCTCCAGCCAGTAGTAGGTACCCAGGTCCACCGTGCGGCGGCAGGTGCCGTCGGCGCCGGTGGTGCAGGCGGCACCGATCTGGGTGTCGGGGTTGATGCCGGTGGTCTGGAGACCGGGGATGCCGTTGGTCTCCTCCCACAGCTGGAACACGCCACCCGCGAGCGGGGCACCCGTGACCGCATCGGTCTTCAGCACCCGCACCTCACCCGTCACAGCGGGCTGGAGCACATTGGGAGCCGTCACCTGCACACCCTCGGCCGCATTGGCCGGAGTCAGCACCAACGGACCGAACACCGGATCCACCGGCAGCACGTACCCGGGAGGCGCAGCGGTCTCCAGCCAGTAGTAGGTGCCCAGGTCCACCGTGCGGCTGCACAGACCGTCGGCGCCGGTGGTGCACGCCGAACCGATCTGGGTGTCGGGGTTGATGCCCGTGGTCTGGAGACCGGGAATCCCGTTGGTCTCCTCCCACAGCTGGAACACACCACCCGCCAGCGGCAGACCCGTCACCGCGTCCGTCTTCAGCACCCGCACCTCACCCGTCACAGCGGGCTGGAGCACATTGGGAGCCGTCACCTGCACACCCTCGGCCGCATTGGCCGGAGTCAGCACC
>NZ_JBHVTL010000006.1:67870-113573 GCF_042884635.1 Kitasatospora sp. NPDC058115 | reverse complement strand
CCAACGGACCGAACACCGGATCCACCGGCAGCACGTACCCGGGAGGCGCAGCGAGCTCCTGCCAGTAATAGGTGCCGATCGGAACCGTCCGGATGCACAGGCCGTCCGCACCGGTGGTGCAGGCCGAACCCACCTGGGTGTCAGGGTTCGCGCCGCTGGTCTGGAGACCGGGAATCCCGTTGGTCTCCTCCCACAGCTCGAACACACCACCCGCGAGCGGCAGACCCGTCACCGAGTCCGTCTTCAGCACCCGCACCTCACCCGTCACCGGGGCCTGCGGGGCGTCCGGAGCGGTCACCTGCACGCCCTGGGCCGCGTTCGCCTCCGTCAGCTCCAGCGGACCGAAGACCGGGTCCGCCGGGAGGTCGTAGCCCAGCGGCGCGTCGGTCTCCCGCCAGTAGTACGCACCGACCGGAACCGTCCGGGTGCACAGACCGTCCGCACCGGTGGTGCAGGAGGTACCGACCTGGGTGTCCGGGTTCGCGCCGCTGGTCTGGAGACCGGGAATCCCGTTGGTCTCCTCCCACAGCTCGAACACACCACCGGCCAGCGGAGCACCCGTCACCGAGTCCGTCTTCAGGACGCGCACCTCGCCGGTCGTCGGCGGCTGTGCGACGTCCGGGGCCGTCACCTGCACGCCCTGGGCCGCGTTGGCCGCCGTCAGCACCAACGGACCGAACACCGGATCGGCCGGCAGCAGATAGCCCGGCGGAGCCGCGGTCTCCCGCCAGTAGTAGGTTCCGAGCGGAACCGTCCGGGTGCACAGGCCGTCCGCACCGGTGGTGCAGGTCGTGCCCTGCTGGGTGTCGGGGTCGACGCCGGTGGTCTGGAGACCGGGAATGCCGTTGGTCTCCTCCCACAGCTCGAACACACCGCCCGCCAGCGGCGCGCCCGTCACCGAGTCCGTCTTCAGCACCCGCACCTCGCCCGTCACCACGGCGGCGCACTCGGGCAGGTCGCCGTCGAAGGGGTAGGCGTGGAACTCCTGGCCACCGCCTCCGGTGGCCGAGCTGGTGTGGATGAGGTCGCCGGTGACGAAGACGCGGCCGTTGACGCCGGGCAGGGTGACCGTGGTCTGCGAGGTCCGCTCGCCGACCAGGATGCTGCCCTGGAACTGGCCGGTGCCCACCAGGTTGACCGAGGTGGCGTCGGGGAAGTTCCACAGCAGGCGCTCGCGGTAGGCGTTGAGCGGGTCGGTGTCGGCGATGTCGCCGCTGTAGGTGTTGATGGTCCGGGCGGCACCGGTCAGGTTGACCAGGATGGTGGCGCCCGCCGGGATGTTGGCGAAGGCGATGCCCTGCTGGCCGCCGCCCGGACCGGCGAGGTCGAAGTCGACGTTGAAGACCTGGAGCGGTGACACGCCGTCACCGGTGAACAAGGTCTCGAAGCCCGCGTTCACGGCGACGCCGGTCGGGGTGCGCGGCACCCCGTTGACCCGGGCGTAGCAGTCGGAGGCATCGGAGAGCTGGTCGCGCAGGGCGGCGTAGGGCTGGACGGCGTTGGGGTCGTGGACGAGGGTTCCGGTCACGTTGCCGGTGACGGTGCTGGCGTAGCGGACGACACCGCCCTCGGCCACCAGGGTCTGGCCGGGGGCGACGACGACGTCGTCTCCGGTGGTGAGGAAGTCCGCCCCGTCCGGCGGGGGGACCCGGGAGCCCGCGCCGACGATGCCGATGTTGTAGATGGAGCTGGCGCCGACGTCCTTGGACTGGTCGAAGTCGTGGAGGACGACGACCCGGCCCTCGGCCTCGGCGGCGCGGCCGCGGACCAGGAAGTCGGAGCCGACGAAGATGTTGATCCCGTTGTCCCGCCCGGCGATCGGGCCGTTGCTGATCGGGGGGAAGGGGTCGGGACAGCTGCCGGGGACACAGGGACCCAGGCCACCGGGGAGCGTCGCGGCCTCGGCGGACACGGCGCCCGGACCGAGCGCGAGGACGGGGACGAGGGCCGACACGATCGTGCACGGCAGTGCCAGGGCGGCGGCCTTCCGGCGGACGCGGGCGAACATGCGGTTGAAACGAGCCATAGTCGTAGCGTCCGGCAGCCCGCGCGCGCAGGGTCCGTGACGGGGCGCCGGGGTACGCTGAATGGTGCCCGGGCGCACCCGCTCAGACCAACCGTCAGCTTCCGGGGCCCGGCCGACGAGGGGTCAGGACGCCTCGTCCCAGGGGGAGGCCGCCCGGTTGCCGGTGCCGTCGCAGGTGCGGCAGATCTCGTCGCGGTAGGCGTGCTTGGCGCCGGTGGCGTCGACCCGGTAGCGGACGTAGACGCCGGTGCCGTCGCAGAGGAAACAGTTCCCCCCGCCGCCGCCGACCTCGGTGGTGCCGGTGCCCTGGCAGGTCCGGCAGCTGAGGCCGGCGGTGCGGCCGGTGCCCGCGCAGATGCGGCAGACCGTGGTCATCGTCTTCCTCCCGGGTCGGACATAGGGTCTGTCTCTTGGATCAGGCCGGGTCCGCGACGCCAGGGCGCGCCCCAGGTCATCGTAGGCGCTGTCCGGTCCTTCCCGAGAGGGCTCCGCTCAGCCCGGCAGGCCCGCGCCGACACGGCGGGAGACGGAGATCTGCTGGAGGTCGAGCATCCCCGGCGGGTCGGCGAGGCCGGGGCCGCCGGCGTGCACCCAGGCGGCGATCTCCTCGATCATGTCGTCGGCCAGCACCCAGCCCAGCCAGACCGGCCGGCCGCCGGCCGCGCGGCCCTCGCTGGAGGGGCCGACCACGACCACGTTGGAGTGGGCGCAGGTGTCCAGGCACTGCACGGCGCGGACCCGGCCCGCGTCGCCGACCGCCGTGCGCAGCCGCTCGTACTGGCCGGCGTGGTCGACGCCGGGGTGCTTCTCCCGGGTGCCGCAGCAGCAGCCCCGGCAGACGGTGACGGTCACCGGGGACACCGGGCCGCGCCCGGCGCCCTTGCCGGCGCCCTTGCCGGCGCCCTTCGCGCCGGCCGCGCCCTTGGCGCTCCCGCCCGTCCGTTCGCGCTCGCGACGGCTCATGCTCCCTCAGCCCTCCTCGTTCCCCAGGGCCCGCCGCCACGCCCGTTCGCGCAGCAGCCGCAGGCCGTTGAGGCCGACGATCACGGTGGAGCCCTCGTGCCCGGCGACGCCGAGCGGCAGGGGCAGCGTACCCGCCAGGTCCCAGACGACCAGGAGGGTGATGGCCGTTCCCGCGATCACCAGGTTCTGCACCACCAGCCGGCGGGCCCGCCGGGAGAGGGCGACCACGGCCGGGACGGCGGCGAGGTCGTCGCGGACGAGGACGGCGTCGGCGGTCTCCAGGGCGAGGTCCGAGCCGGCCCGGCCCATCGCCACGCCGGTGTGCGCGGCGGCCAGCGCCGGGGCGTCGTTGACGCCGTCGCCGACCATCAGCACCCGCCGGCCGGCGGCGGCGAGGTCGTGCACGGCGGCGGCCTTCTCGTGCGGCAGCAGCCCGCCGCGGACGTCGGTGAGGCCGACCTCGGCGGCCAGCCGGGCGGCGGCGCGCGGGTTGTCGCCGGTGAGCAGCACCGGCGGGCGGCCGGTGAGCGCGGTCAGGGCCCGGACGGCGCCGGGGGCCTGGGCGCGCGGGCGGTCGGCGAGGCCGAGCACGCCGGCCGGCTCGCCGTCGCGCAGCACCAGGACGGCGGTGCGGCCGGTGGCCTCCACGGCGGTGACGGCGGGGTGGTCGCGATGGGGGCCGGGGGCGCCGACGGCGACCACCGCCGCGCCGACCACGGCCCGCACGCCGACGCCCGGGGTGGCGGTGAAGTCGGTGGCGGGCAGGACCGGCAGGCCGCGCTCACGGGCGGCGGCGACCACGGCGCGGGCCAGCGGGTGCTCGCTGGGGTGCTCGGCGGCGGCCGCGAGCGTCAGCAGGTCGTCGGCGGTGGTGCCGTCGAGCGGGCGGACCTCGGTGACCCGGGGGGTGCCCTCGGTGAGGGTGCCGGTCTTGTCGAGGGCGACGGCGTCGGCCCGGCCGAGGCGCTCCATCACCACGGCCGACTTGACCAGGACGCCGTGCCGACCGGCGTTGGCGATCGCGGAGAGCAGCGGCGGCATGGTCGCGAGCACCACGGCGCAGGGCGAGGCGACGATCATGAAGGTCATGGCGCGCAGCAGGGCGTCGGTCAGGTCGGCGCCGAGGGCGAGCGGGACGGCGAACAGCAGCAGGGTCGCGGCCACCAGGACGGCGGCGTAGCGCTGTTCGATCTTCTCGACGAACAGCTGGGTGGGGGCCTTGGTCTCGGAGGCCTCCTCGACCATGGCGACGATCCGGGCGATCACGGTGTCGGCGGGGTCCCGCTCGACGCGCACGCGCAGCACGCCGGTGCCGTTGAGGGTGCCCGCGTACACCTGGTCGCCGGGGCGCTTGGCGACGGGCAGCGGTTCGCCGGTGATGGTGGCCTGGTCGACGTCGCCGGCGCCGTCCAGGACGCGGCCGTCGGCGCCGATCCGTTCGCCGGGGCGGACCAGCACGGTGTCACCGACGGCGAGCTCGGCGGTGGGGACGGTCTCCTCGGTCTCCCCGGTCTCCCCGGCGCCACCGACGCGCAGCCGGGTGGCGGTGGCGGGGGCGAGGTCGAGCAGGCCGCGGACGGAGTCGGCGGTGCGGGCGGTGGCCAGGGCCTCCAGGGCGCCGCTGGTCGCGAAGATGACGATCAGCAGCGCGCCGTCCAGCGGCTGGCCGATGGCGGCGGCGCCGAGGGCGGCGACGACCATCAGCAGGTCCACGTCGAGGGTCCGCTCGCGCAGGGCGCGCAGTCCGGCGAGGGCGGGTTCCCAGCCGCCGGCGGCGTACGCGGCGGCGTACAGCGTGCCGGACGCCCAGCCGGGGGCGCCGCAGAGCTGGAGGGCGAGCGCGGCCAGGAAGGCGGCCAGGCTGCCGGCCGCCCAGCGGGCCTCGGGCAGCGCGAGCGCCCGGGTGCGGCGGGGGCGCGGCGGCCCGGCGGACGGGGCGGGGGCGGCCGGCCGGGTGAGCGTGGTGGCGGACATGGGCGCCACCTTACAGGAATACATGAACACACCTTCATGTGTTCATATGACCTGTCGGGCCTTCCCTCCCCCGTCCGCGCCCCCCGTAGGATTCCCCCATGGGACACGCAGCCGCCGAGAACGCCGTGCCGCGGATGCGCCTGGACGCGTCCAACGCCGCCAAGGTGGCGAGCACGCTCCAGGCCCTCGCCACCCCCTCCCGGCTGCTGATCCTCGCCCAGCTCCGCGAAGGGCCGCGGGCCGCCACCGAACTCGCCGACGCCGTCGGCATGGAGCAGTCCGCCTGCTCCCACCAGCTGCGGCTGCTGCGCAACCTCGGCCTGGTCGTCGGCGAGCGCCGCGGCCGCTCGGTCGTCTACTCCCTGCACGACGACCACGTCGCCGCCCTCCTCGACCAGGCGGTCTACCACGTCGATCACCTCCGCCTCGGCATCACCGACGACGGAAGGGCGAACTCCGCGCCAAAGAACGGTGGTTGAGCGCCACAAGGCTGGGCGCTCCGGCATCCCGGCGGGTAGCGTGCGGACCGTGACCCTCCTCGCGCTCGCGCTCGCGACGATCCTCGGCGGCGGTTCGTACTACGCCGGGTCGCGCGCCTCGATGACGTACCGGATCCGCCGCCACGGAACGCGCTTCCGCGCCCGGGTGACCGAGGTCCGGAGCACGCCGGTGGGCGAGGGAACCGGGGTCGAGGACCACGTCCGGGTGCGCTTCGAGGTCCCGGACGGCCCCCCGGTGGAGGCGGCCACCTCGCTCTCGCTGCGCGGCCCGACGGGGCTCGAACCGGGCGACGAGGTCGAGGTCGCCCACCTGCGGCGCCACCCCCGGAAGGTGGTCGTCCTCGGGTACCACACCGCCGACGGCGTTCCGCTGCTGGCCTACACGTCCGTCCTGTTCGCGGTGATGACCGTCTTCTTCCTGTTCATCGCCCTCGCCATCCGCTGAGGGCCGCGGGTCGCCGAACCCCCTCAGGCCGTGTCCCGCACCGCCGCGCGGCCGGCGGCCCGGCCGGAGAAGAGGCAGCCGCCGAGGAACGTCCCCTCCAGGGAGCGGTACCCGTGGACGCCGCCGCCCCCGAAGCCGGCGGCCTCGCCCGCGGCGTAGAGACCGTCGAGGACGGAGCCGTCGGGGCGCAGCACCCGGGCCGAGAGGTCGGTGTGCAGGCCGCCGAGCGAGCCGCGGGTGAGGACGGACAGCCGCACCGCGATCAGCGGCGCGGCGGCCGGGTCGAGGATGCGGTGCGGCGCCGCGACGCCGAGCAGCCGGTCGCCGGGGTAGCGGCGGGCGCCGCGGGCGGCGATCACCTGGAGGTCCTTGGCGAAGGGGTTGGCGAGCTGACGGTCCCTGGCCTCGACGACGCGGCGCAGTTCGGCGCCGTCGATCAGCGGGGCCCGCGTCTTGGCGTTCATCGCGCGCGCGAGGTCGTACAGGGTGCCCGCGACCACCACGTCGGGGCCGTGGGCGAGGTGGGTGCGCAGCAGGCCGGGGGCGCCGGGCAGGGCGCGCCGCAGCATTCCGCGCAGCGGGCCGCCGGTGGGGCCGGGGTTCTGTTCGGATCCGACGAGGACGAATTCCCGGTCGGCGATCCTCCGGTTGAGCACGAACCAGCTGTGGTCGTACCCGGTGGCCGCGAGGTGTTCCAGGGTGCCGAGGGTGTCGAAGCCGGGGAAGAGCGGGACGGGCAGCCGGCGGCCGCGGGCGTCGAGCCGGAGCGCCGAGGGGCCGGGCAGGACGCGGACGCCGTGGCGGGCCCAGAGCGGGTCCCAGGTGGCGAACCCCTCGGCGCAGTGGCCCGTCCGGTCGCCGTTGACCAGGGCGGCCCCGGCCCCGGCGGCGATGCCGAGCATCAGTCCGTCGACGTGTGCGGGCACGCCGGAGAGCATCCGCCGGGGCGGGGAGCCGAGCCGGGCGGGCCAGGCCGCGCGGACGAGGTCGTGGTTGCCGCCGATGCCGCCGGAGGCGACGACCACCGCCCGGGCCCGCAGCTCGAAGCCGCCGGTCACCTCGCGGGCACCGGCCCCGCCGCGCGCCGCGCCGCCCGGCACCAGCACCTCGCCGGTGACCGTGTCGACCGCGCCCCCGTTCGCCGCCAGGCCGGTGACCCGGTGCCGGAAGCGCAGGTCGACCAGTCCCCGGGCGGCGGCCGCGCGGACCCCGCGGACGAAGGGTGCGAGCAGGCCCGGGCCGGCGCCCCGGGTGAGGTGGAGGCGCGGCACGGAGTTGCCGGGACCGTCGGCGAGCGACCCGCCGCGCTCGGCCCAGCCGACGACCGGCAGGAACCGCACCCCCAGCGCGCGCAGCCAGGCCCGCTCCTCCCCCGCGGCGAATGCGACGTGGGCCTCGGCCCAGCGGCGCGGCCAGGCGTCCTCGGGCCGGTCGAAACCGGCGCTGCCGAGCCAGTCCTGCCGGGCGAGGGCGGGCGAATCGCGGATCCGCAGCCGGCGCTGCTCGGGCGAACCGACCAGGAAGAGGCCGCCGGGGGACCAGCGCGCCTGGCCGCCGAAGGAGGCCGCGGGTTCCTGGTCGAGCAGGATCACCTTCCGTCCGGCGTCGGCGAGTTCGACGGTCGCGACCAGGCCCGCGAGTCCGGCTCCGATGACGATGACGTCGGCGTCCAGGGCCATTCGGGCAGCTCCTCCAGGCCGGGGGCGGAGGTCGCGCGCATTTCGCTCCGCCCCGTTTCGGAATTGTCGTCGATACACCGTGGAGCGAAATTCGAAATTCCCGTCGGACCGTCCGGTGAAACCTTCGAAGGATTTCCGGAAATGTCCGCGCGTGGCATGGACGCCGAAGAAACCTGCCAGTAACTTACCTGTCGGTAGTAGCTGTGGCCCGGCTGTCCGTCCCCCACCCGTTTCTCTCCCCCAGGAGGAACCGTGCTCCGCCGTGCCCGGAAATCCCTGCTGCTCGCGTCCGTCGCGCTCGGCGCCGCCCTGGCGACGACCGCCACCGGCGCCCAGGCCGCCACCCCCGCCCCGCACCGCTACGTGGCCCTCGGCGACTCCTACGCGTCCGGCGCCGGCGTCCCGAGCCAGTCGGCCGGCCTGTGCCTGCGCTCCGACCGCAACTACGGCCACCTGGTCGCCGCCGCGCTCGGCGCCGCCGCCTACCGCGACGTCACCTGCGCCGCCGCCAAGGTCGCGGCCGTGACCCGGGCCCAGTACGACGCCTTCATCCGGGTCAACGACCCGCAGATCGACGCGGTGACCGCCGACACCGACCTCATCACCCTCGGGATCGGCGGCAACGACCTCGGCGACAGCGACATCGGGATCGGCGACGTGATCGCCACCTGCATCGCGGGCGCGGTGGTCAACCCGCTCGGCACCCCGTGCACCGACGTCTACCGCCACGGCCACTGGGACTGGTCCAGCTGGTCCTGGCAGTACGGCGGGGACGACCTCGCCGACCGGATCGACGCCACCGGGCCGCGGCTCGCGGACACCGTGCGCACGCTGCGCGCCAAGGCCCCGAACGCCCGGATCCTGCTGGTCGGCTACCCCTCGGTGCTGCCCGCCGACGGCGCCTCCTGCGTGCTGCGCCAGCCGCTCGCCCCGGGCGACGTCCCGTACCTGCACGGCGTGCTCGACCGGCTGAACGGCATGCTGCGCTCCACCGCCGCGGCGGTCGGCGCCACCTACGTGGACACCGCCACCCCGACCCGCGGGCACGACGTCTGCGCGGACGAGCGCTGGATCGAGGGGGCGCTGCCCGGCTCCCCGGCCGTCCCCTTCCACCCCAACGCGACCGGCGAGCGGGTCATGGCGGACGCCGTGCTGGCCGCGCTGCGCCCGTAGGGGCGCCGAGCCCCGAGGGGGCGGTGACCGGACCCCGGTCACCGCCCCCTCGGTCGTGCGCGCTCAGCGGCCTCACGGCTTGATGCGGACCACCTGCGGGTCGTGGTCGCTCGCCTGCCGGGCGAACTCGGCGTTGATGTGCACCACGTCGTACTTGGCGTACCCGACCTCCGGGCTGACCAGGATGTGGTCCAGGACCTGCGAGTTGCCCTGGTAGACGTACGAGTACTGCTCCTTCTCCGGCAGCTCGTTCACCAGGTCGCGCAGCACGCCGTCCTTGGTGAGCGCGGCCAGCGCGGGCGAGAACTGGTAGTCGTTGAAGTCGCCGACCGAGACCACCTTGGCCTCCTTGTCGGCGGCCAGCAGCTTGGCGACGAAGGCCTGCTCCACGGTGGCCTGGGCGGTCCGCTGGACCTCGGAGGAGCGGGTCGGGGCCTGGAAGCGGCTGTCGATGCCCTGGTCGCCGCCCTTGCTGTTGAAGTGGTTGGCGATGACGAAGACCTTCTTGCCGCGGAAGGAGAACTGGCCCACCAGCGGCTTGCGGCTGTTGGCCCACGCCGCGTCGGCGGGGGCGATCCGGCCGGGCGAGGCGGTCAGCGAGGCGGCGGCGCCGGTGCCGGCGACGTCCACGGCGGTGGTGGCGGTGCCGCCCGGGATGTCGGTGAAGGAGACCCGCTGCGGGTTGAACAGGAACACCTGGCGGATGTTGCCGCCGGGCTCGCCGCCGTCCTTGCCGTCCTCCGGGTCCACCGAGCGCCAGTCGTACGCCGGGCCGCCGGCCGCCTTGATCGCGGCGATGAACTTGGCGACGGTCTGGCTCGCGTCCACCGTGCCGTCGTTCTTGGCGCCGTTGTTGTCCTGGATCTCCTCCAGGGCGACGATGTCGGGCGAGCGCAGGTGGGTGACGATGCCGGCGGCCAGCTCGGCGAACTTGGCGTCCGGGTTGGTGGCGGCCAGGTTCTCCACGTTGTAGGTGGCGACGGTGAGTTCGCGCTCGCCGGCCTGGGCGGTGACCTCGCGCTGCAGGTGGTTGTCCTGCAGCGCGCCGAGGGTTCCGGCGACCAGGGTGTAACCGCCGAACTGGTTGTAGTCCAGCGGGCCCGAGGTGGTGCCGGTCAGCACGTCGCCCACGTTGGCGACCGGGAAGGGCTGCTCCGAGACCGGGGCCTGCTGCTGGACCATCAGCCGGCCGACGTTCGGCTCGGCGTAGGACTCGTAGAGCAGGCCGCCGCGCTTGCTCTTCTGGTCCTGCTTGTCGGCGGCGACCCACAGCTCGTTGTACTTGTCGGTGGCCTGGACGACCCGCACGTCGCGGACCTCGACCAGCATGCCCTCCAGCGACTCGTAGAAGTCGAGGGTGTACTTCTCCGGGTCCAGGGTGACACCGTTGATGGTGCCGTCGGCGCCGGCCTGCGGGCTGTAGGTGCCCGGGATGTTGCGGGTGTCGACGACCACCGGGGCCGGCAGCGGGTTGCCGGAGGAGAGCACGGTGACGGCCGGGTTGCTCAGCTGGGTGAGCGACTGCGAGCCGCCGTTGAAGTTCGGGTAGTACTCCGTCACCTTGCCGGTGACCAGCACCGAGTCGCCGACCTTGACGGCCGGGTTGGCGGAGCCGGTGTAGACGAAGACGCCCTCGCTGGTGGCCGGGTCGGCGTCCGGGTTCGGGTCCTGGATCCAGAAGCCCTTGGAGCCGTAGGCGCGCACGCCGGTCACGACGCCGGGCACGCCCGCGACGGTCCTGCCGGTGCGCTCCGAGACCCGGGTGGTGCCCTGGATGTCGTGGATCCGGACGGTGCCCGGCTCGGTCGGGCCGGTCGGGGTGGAGCCCTCGGCGACCTCGCCGCGGCTGTTGGTCGGCGTCGGGGCGCCGGCCGCGAGGTCGGCCGCGTTGTCGTCGGTGTCGGGCAGGCCGGCCTTCCGGGCCACCGAGGCGGTGTTGGAGGCGCCGGGCACCGAGGCCGAGCCCTCGTGGACCACGGCGGTGCCGAAGCCGACGAGGTCGCGCACCCGCGCGTCGGCGGCGCAGTCGGCGGCGGTCTTGCAGGTCAGCGGGTCGGTGCCGCGGACCAGCGCGACGGTGCCGCTGGTGCCGGAGAGCGCAAGCGAGCCGGCCGCGTCCGGGGCGGGCAGCTCGACGGTGCCCGCGGCGCCGGCCGACTCGGCGACCAGGTAACGCCCGCCGGGGGCGATCGACCCGGTCAGCGGGGTGACGCCCCACTGGGAGTTGGGGCCGGGGGCCGCGGATATGTACTGGATGCTCCAGCCGTCCAGGCCGAAGGCGGCGCCGCCCTTGTTGGCCAGCTCGACGAAGTCGTTCTTCAGGGTGGCGCCCGAGTTGCCGCCGCCGCCGTAGACCTCGGCGATCAGCGCGTCGGCGGAGGGCGCGGCCACGGCGGCCGGCAGCGGGGCCAGCACCAGGGAGACGGCGAGACCGGCCGGGAGGACCGCGGCGCGCAGCAGGGCGCGGCGGGAACGCGGACGGGGAGCAGTGGGGGTGGTCACCGGAACGGGACTCCTAGCTGTGGGTGAGGGTCGGTCGGCCGGGCGCACCGCGCACCCCGCCCCGCTACCCGCGTAGAAAGCCGTGCGGAAGCCGGGAACCGCCCCCCGCAGCGCCCAAAGATACGCGCGTAGAAAATGACCGGACAAGAGTCCGGAAGTGAACTTCTCCGTGACGTCCGGAGATCGCCGCCCCGAGGCCGTGACGACCGCTACAGCCAGCCCCGCTGAGCCGCCTTCAGGCCCGCCTCGAAGCGGCTCGCCGCCTCCAGACGCTCCATCAGCGCGGCCATCTGCCGCCGCACCGTGCGCACCGAGACGCCCAGCCGCTTGGCCGCCGCGTCGTCGGTCAGCCCGGTGGACAGCAGCCGCAGCAGCTCCCGCTCGCCGGGGCTGAGACCGGTGGCGGTGTCCTCCGGGCGGGGGTCCCCGCCGAGCGGGACGGCCGCCTCCCAGGTCCGCTCGAACAGCGCGACCAGCGAGGCGACGATCCCGGGCTCCTCGGTGCACAGCGCACCGGCCCGGGTGTTCTCCGGGTCGATCGGCACCACCGCGGTGGTGCCGTCGAAGACCAGCATCCGCGGCGGCAGCACCGGGGAGGTCCGCACCCGGCCGCCCAGCGAGGTCATCCACTGCGTGTAGGCGAAGGTCTCCGGGTCGTTGCGGACGCTGTCCTGGTAGATGGTGCGCAGGCTGATGCCGCGCCGCAGGGCGTCCTCGTCGAGCGGGCGGGAGGCGGCCAGGCTGGCCGCGGACTGCGCGCCGCCGGGCATCACGCCCAGGCACTCGGTGGTCAGCCGGGCGGTCAGCACCTCCAGCTTGGACTGGATGGCGTCGAGGCCGACCAGCCGCTCGCCGCCGTCGACCAGGGTGGCCGAGCGGAGCGTGGCGTACTCCGCGACGGCGCGCGCCACGGCGGCCTTGGAGACGGCCAGCTCCTGCTGCCGGCGCGCGAGCTCCTCCTCCTGACGACGCAGCAGCAGTTCCAGGCCGCGCTCCGGGCTGACCGGCCACAGGGCGCCCGGGCGCTCCCGGGAGGCGCGCAGCAGGGTGAGGTCGGCGAGCCGGTCCAGGGCTGCCCGGACGGCGGTTTCGGAGAGTTCGAGCCGTTCGCAGAGTTCGGCCACTCCGCCCTCCGGATCCGCGAGCATCTCGCGGTACACGGCTTCCGCGGTGGTGTCCAGGCCCAGCAGTTCCAGCACGTCAACGACCCCTGATCGTCACAACATCGCCTTCGAGCGAATGAATTTCCGTCCGGTCCGCCGACCCCCGATCCTTCCTCCGGCCGTCCCGCCGCCACAAGACGCGATCCGGTCACCCGGGTAGAACCGGACCATCCGGTCTGTTCTGCGGACACCGCCGGGCGGCCCGCGCCAGCCCCCGGTTGCCGCCACGGGGTTGCAGCATCCTGCCTGGCCGGATGCTGCAACCCGTCCGCCCTCCCGCGGCGGGCCCGGCGCCGGGAGTATTCACTCAGCGCGCAACGCACCACCGGCACCACCGCTCACCACGCCCCGAACCACGCTCCGCCCCACGCCCTGAACCACGCCCTGAACCACGCCCCGAACCACCGTGCACAGAACAGGAACCGCCGTGCCGAAGTCCGTCCGGCTGCTCGCCGTCGCCGCTCTCGCACTCACCCTCGCCACCGCCGCCGCCCCCGCCCTCTCCGCCCCGCAGGCCGCCCCGGCCGCCGTCACCCTCGCCGCGACCGCCCCCGCCGACGGGCCGGGGATCGGCTGGGACGGGCCCGGCATCGGCTGGGACGCCCCGGGCGCCCGGATCATCGGCTGGGACACCCTGGCCGGCGGCCCCGGCATCGGCTGGGACTGACCGTTCGGTGTTCGCCGTCCATCTGACCCTCCTGGACGTCTCGGCCGAGCCGACGGGCGAGGCCGGACCCGCCGACGTCCAGGACACCCTGTGGGCGCGCGCCGTTCCGGGCGACGGCCTGGAACACGTGCGCGCCTGCGCCGTCCCGGGGGGCGTCGGCCTGGTGCTGTACGTCCGCGCGCCCGACCGGGGGGCGGCCGAGCTGAGGGCGTACGCCCTGCTCGACCGGGCGCTGGCGGAGGGCCCCGTGCGCCGCTACGCGGTGGCGGCTCCACCGTAGGCCGCGGCCCCGGCGCCGAACACTTCCTGATCTTCCGTCCGGTTTTCGGACGGTTGCCTTCTCTCGCAAACTTGGCCGATTCATGCCCATGGCTCGGACCGGCCCTTTACTGACATGCGCATGCCCATATGCAGGCCCCGCCGAGCCCGGTCCCCCCGGGCCGACGCGGCATGCCCGCACGGACCCGCGCGCGTCGCCGTCGAAACGAACCACCTCCATCAAGACCGTCGAGGAGCTCCATGTCCCACCCGACCGGCACACCGCCCCGGCCCCGCGCCGGGGACACCGTGCCAGCCGTCCGCGCCCCACGCCGCCGCAACGGCGTGCTGCGCAACACCGCGGTCGCCCTCTCCGTGGTGCTCGCCGCCGAGGCCGCCGTCGTCGCCCTGACCAGCGGCCAGTCCTTCGCCGTCGGCCCCGACCGGACCGCCGCCGCCGGGACCGCCCCCGCACTCGGCGCCGCCGAGGCCGCGGACATCGCCTCCGCCCACCTCAAGGCCCGCCTGGAGAACCGCCGGATCGAGGTGGTCGGCGAGCGCACCGAGTCCACCACCACCTGGATCAACCCGGACGGCACCACCACCCTGGACATGGCCACCGGCCCGGTCCGGTACAAGGACAAGTCCGGCAAGCTCCAGCCGATCGACGTGACCCTGGCCCAGCAGCCCGACGGTTCCGTCAAGGCCAAGGGCCACCCGCTCGGCCTCTCGCTGGCCGGCGCCACCCCGGCCGCCGCCGCGTCCACGTTCAAGGCGGCCGGCGCCCCGGCCGGCGACCAGCAGGCCCCGGCCGTCCCGCTGGTCTCGCTGGACAACGGCGACGGCACCACCATGTCGCTGTCCTGGCGGGGCACCCTGCCGGCCCCCAAGGTGGACGGCACCAAGGCCCGCTACGAGAACGCGCTCACCGCGACCGACCTCGTCATCGAGTCCACCCGGACCGGTTTCGAGCAGTTCCTGGAGCTCAAGAACCGCTCGGCGGTCGGCGCCAACGGCACCGTCACGATGACCCTGGACGCGGCCGGCCTCCAGGCCCGCCACAACGCGGACAACTCGGTCTCCTTCCTCGACCCGAAGACCGGCGAGGAGAAGGGCCAGCTGCCCGCCCCGGTGATGTGGGACGCCCAGGTCGACGAGCGCAGCGGCGACCACACCCGCACCGCCCCGGTCGCCCTGAAGGTCACCCAGAACGGCAACGCCGTCGACCTCACGCTGACCCCGGACGCGGCGTTCCTCAACGACCCGAAGACCCAGTACCCGGTCACCATCGACCCAGCGGTCAACATCGGCGTCGGCTTCGACACCTTCGTCCAGGAGGGCTACGGCACCGACGTCTCCTCCCAGACCGAGCTGAAGCTGGGCAACAACGGCTCCAGCCAGGTGGCCCGCTCCTTCCTGCAGTTCCCGATGGCCGCCATCAGCGGCAAGCAGGTCACCGCCGCCAAGCTCAACCTCTGGGAGTTCCACTCCTGGTCCTGCACGGCCAAGAGCTGGGAGGTCTGGGACACCGGCACGGCGACCACCGCCTCCCGCTGGACGGCCCAGCCCGGCTGGAACCGCAAGTGGGCCACCAGCACCGCGACCAAGGGCTACTCCAGCGCCTGCGCCGCAGGCTGGACCAACACCGACATCACCTCGCTGGTGCAGGCCTGGGCCGGCAACGGCAACGCCAACAACACGCTGGGCATCCGGGCCACCGACGAGGGCGACCCGTACGGCTGGAAGAAGTTCAACTCCGGCAACGCGTCCTCCAACACGCCCTACCTGTCGGTGACCTACAACACCGCGCCGGCCGTCTCCACCCTGATCTCCCCGGCGAACGCCGCGCTCACCGGCGACTCCACGCCGACCCTGTCGGCCAAGGCGACCGACCCCGACGGCGGCAACATCGCGCTGGACTTCGAGATCTGGGCGTCCAACGGCACCGCCGCGCTGCAGTCCGGCCGCACCGCCATGGCCGCCTCCGGCTCCACCTTCACCTGGACCCCGGGCACCGCCCTGCCGGCCGGCGCCTACAAGTGGCGCTCCCGGTCCTGGGACGGCAGCGTCAACAGCGCCTGGTCCGGCTACCGCACCTTCACGGTGGACACCACCGCCCCGGCCACCACCGCCGTCTCCTCCGGTGACTTCCCGGCCGGCCAGTGGGCCGGCACCCCGGACGCCTCCGGCAACTTCACCGGCACCTTCACCTTCACCCCGCCGAGCGGCGACGTGAAGGACATCCAGTACCGGCTGGACGGCGGCGCCTGGGTGACCGTCGCGACCACCGGCACGCCGGTGAGCGCGGCGCTCACCTTCAAGGGCGGCCAGCACACCGTCACCGCGCACACCCGCGACGCGGCCGGCAACGTCTCCGCGGACACCGGCTACGTGTTCAACGCGGGCAAGGGCGCGGCCCTCACCTCGCCCGGCGCCGGCGAGCGCGCGGCCCGCCGCACCACGCTGGCCGCCGAGGGCCAGAGCACCGCGAGCGGCGTGCGCTACCAGTACCGCCGCGGTGAGACGGCCGCCTGGACCGACATCCCGGTCGCCAACGTCACCACCGCCACCGGCGGCGCCGTCACCGCCTGGCCGTTCGCGGTCACCGGCGGCAAGCCCGCGCCGCTGACCTGGAACCTCACCGACACCCTGGCCACCGACGGCCCGGTCGACGTCCGCGCGGTCTTCACCGTGGGCACCGGCACCGACGCCTCGGAGCCGAACACCATCACCGTCGACCGCAACGGCGGCAACGCGCCGGACGCCGAGGTCGGCCCGGGCCGGGTCAACACCCTCACCGGTGACTACACCCTCACCGCGACCGACGCCTCCGCCTTCGGCCTGAGCACCGGCCGCACCTTCTCCTCCCGGCACCCCGAGAACGGCGCCGCGCAGGAGGGCCAGGCGGCCATCTTCGGCCCGCAGTGGAGCGCCGGCACCATGGCCGAGCTGACCTCCTCGGACTGGGCGTACATCCGGCAGACCTCCGCCACCTCGGTGTCGATCGTCGACGCCGGTGGCCGGGAGACCGGCTTCACCGCCACCACCGGCGGCGGCTGGAAGCCCGAGCCCGGCGCGGAGACGCTCACCCTGACCGGCGCGCTCACCGGCTCCTTCACCCTGAAGAACACCAACGGCGCCACCACCACCTTCGCCAAGGTCGACCCGGCCGCCACCACCTGGCAGGTCACCACCTCCTCGACGGCCACCGACAACTCCACCACCACCGTGGTCTCGGAGAAGGTCGTGGTCGCCGGCAGGACCCTGGCCCGCCCGAAGTTCGTCGTCGCGCCGACCACGGCCGTCGCCAACGCCACCTGCGCCTCCAACCCCGCCGCCAACGGCTGCCGGGTCCTGGAGTACGTCTACGCCGACGCCACCACCGCCACCACCGCCGCGCTCGGCGACGTGGCCGGCCAGGTGAAGCAGGTCCGCCTCTGGTCCAACCTGCCGGGTGCCACCGCGGCCACCCCGGTCGCCGTCGCCGAGTACCGCTACGACGACATGACCCGGCTGCGCGAGGAGTGGGACCCGCGGATCAGCCCCGCGCTGAAGACCGCCTACACCTACGACGCGGCCGGCCGGGTCATCACCCTGACCCCGCCCGGCGAGCTCGCCTGGACCTTCACCTACGGCAAGGCCGGCAACGCCGCCACCGCCGGTGAGGGCATGCTGCTGGCGGCCTCCCGGCCGTCCCTCCAGCAGGGCAGCGCCGACGTGGTGAACGGCACCGCCGCCACCAACCTCGTCTACGACGTGCCGCTGAGCGGCGCCAACGCCCCGTACAAGCTGGGCACCGCGGACGTCGCCGCGTGGGGCCAGACCAACGCCCCCACCGACGCCACCGCGATCTTCCCCGCCGACGCCCCGCCGGCCAGCCACGACGGCCGGGTGCTCGGCTCGGGCGACTTCGCCAAGGCGTCGATCACCTACACCAACGCCTCCGGCCGCGAGGTCAACTCCGCCTCCACGGGCGGCGTCACCACCACCGAGTACGACGCCTTCGGCAACGCGACCCGCAAGCTGAGCGCGGAGAACCGGGCACTCGCCCTGTCCACCTCCGCCGAGGGGCTGGCCAAGCTGCGCGCGCTCGGCCTCGACAAGGCGAGCACCGCCGACCGCGCCCAGGCGCTGTCCACCCTGACCGTCTACTCGGCGGACGGCGAGCGGCAGACCGACGAGTTCAGCCCGCTGCACGTGGTCACCCTGGAGCGCGACCTGGCCGCCTCCGGCGCCAGCCCGGCCCGCCCGGCCGGTGACGAGGTCCCGGCCCGGACGCACACCGCCACCACCTACGACGAGGGCCGCCCGGCCGACGCCGCGGTGAGCAACGAGCCCACCACGGCCACCCTCGGCGCGCGCATCGACGGCTACGCCGCCGACGCGGACGTCCGCACCACCACCACCGCCTACGACTGGGCCAAGGGTCTGGCCACCCAGACCACCGAGGACCCGGCGGGCCTGAAGCTCACCAAGACCGTCGCGTACGACACCCAGGGCCGGGCCGTGAAGACCTCCCTGCCCAAGTCGAACGGCACCGACGTCGGCACCACCGTCACCACCTACTGGTCGGCCACCGGCACCGGTGCCTGCGCCGCCCGCCCGGAGTGGGCCGACCTGCCCTGCTCCACCGGCCCGGCCGCCGCGGCGACCGACGCCGGCACCAACCCGGCGGAGATCCCCACCAGCACCACCGAGTACGACCGCTACGGCCGCCCGGCCGTGGTCCGGGAGACCGCCAACGGCGTCACCCGCACCACCACCACGACCACCGACGCGGCCGGCCGCACCACCAAGGTCGCGGTGACCGGCGGCACCGGCACCGCCGTGCCGGACAGCACCACCGGCTACGACGCGGCCACCGGCCGGATCGTCAGCACCACCGACGGCACCGCCACCGTGCGCACCGTGTTCGACAAGCTCGGCCGGGTCGTCGGCTACGACGACGGCGCCGGCAGCGTCACCACCACCGAGTACGACGTGGCCGATCGCCCGGTCAAGCACAGCGACTCGGCGCCGTCCACCACCACCCTGGCCTACGACGGCTACGGCCGGACGCAGTCGCTCACCGACTCGGTGGCGGGCACCATGACCGCCGCGTACGACTCCGAGGGCAAGCTCACCAGGCAGACCCTGCCCGGCGGCTACGTCCTGACCAACAGCTACGACACCCAGGGCACCCTCACCGGCAAGGTGTACACCGCCGCCGACGGCACCGTCGTGCTGGCCGACTACGCCGACTTCACCGTCCACGGCCAGCAGGCCGGGCACGCGCTGACCGCCGGCGCCAGCACCGAGTCGGCCTTCGGCTACGACGCCTCCGGCCGCCTCACCAAGGCCGCCGACAAGGCCCTCGACGGCTGCACCACCCGCGCCTACACGTTCGACAAGAACAGCAACCGCACCGCGCTGACCACAACCAAGGAGGACTGCGACCCGGCCACCGTCGACTCCACCAGCAGCACGGTGGGCTCGCAGTACGACGCGGCCGACCGTCTGAAGGGCGCCGTCCACGACGCCTTCGGCCGCATCACCACCCACCCCAAGGGCGCCCAGTTCGGCTACTACGCCAACGACCTGGTCCGCACCGAGACCTCGGGCACCCAGCGCAACACCTGGGCGCTGGACGCGGCCGGCCGCCTGGCCTCCCGCACCACCGAGACCCAGGCCGGCGACGGCACCTGGAGCACCACGGCCACCAGCCTGAACCACTACGGCTGCTCCTGCGACAGCCCCACCTGGTCCAAGGCCGGCAACGGCGCGGTCGCCCGCAGCGTGACCGACCTCAGCGGCACGCTGGGCGCGATCACCGGCGCCACCGAGGGCACCGTCCTGCAGCTCACCAACCTGCACGGTGACGTGTCCGTCCAGCTCCCGCTGGACCCGGCGCAGGCGCTGAGCGTGCGCGCCTTCGACGAGTACGGCGTCAGCCTCGGCGACCCGGTCACCGGCTACGGCTGGATCGGCGGCGAGCAGCGCGACTCCTCCACCGCCACCGGCGTCGTCCTGATGGGCTCGCGGCTGTACGACCCGAGCCTCGGCCGGTTCCTGCAGGCCGACCCGGTCCCGGGCGGCAACGCCAACGCCTACACCTACCCGGCCGACCCGGTGAACTCCTTCGACCTGGACGGGCGCTGGAGCTGGTCCAAGACCCGCTACTACTCCTGGGGCCGCCTCTGGGCGCACCTGGAGGCGCACCTCGGCTGGCGCGGACTGCGGTACAAGGCGCAGCTCACCTTCTACTTCAACCGCGCGTACACCGGGAAGATCGGCCGCAACGCCCACTACATCTACGGCCCGATCTGGGTCGGCGTGGGACTGCTCGGGCCGATCGGCGCGGGCTTCGCCCTGGCGGCGGGCGCCTACTCCGGCTACGTCCAGCACATGGCCTCGAAGGCGTACTACCACCACCGGTGCCTGGCGATCGCCATCGGCGCGGTCGGCTGGAACGGCCTGTCCGCCCCGGGCGTGCGGTCCTGGACGTACGGCTGCTGATCCGGACACCCGGCCGAAGGACCCCGCTCCGGCCGAAGGACCCCCGTTGAGAAGGAGGCCCGCCCGACCACCAGGTCGGGCGGGCCTCCCGCGTCCGGTTCCCCGGCGGTGCTACTCCGCCTTCTCGGCCGCGGCGGTGAGCCCGGCCGACCACTTCTCCTCGACGTTGCCGAACTTCCAGTAGGCGATCGCCGCCGCCCAGGTCAGCACGAAGAGGCCGACGATGGCGTAGCCGACCAGGTCGAGGTTCAGCTCGCCGATCCAGGCGACCGGCCCGCTGGTGATGTCGAGCTTCTCGCCGAGCAGCCCGATCAGCTCGATCGAGCCGATGACCAGGGCGACCAGCACCGACAGGCCGGTGACGGTCAGGTTGTAGTAGATCTTGCGGACCGGCTTGGAGAACGCCCACTCGTAGGCGAAGTTCATGAACGAGCCGTCGATGGTGTCCAGCAGGCTCATGCCCGCGGCGAACAGGACCGGCAGCACCAGCAGCGCGTACCAGGGCAGCTGGAACGCCGCCGCGCCGCCGGCCAGCACCAGCAGCGAGACCTCGGTGGCGGTGTCGAAGCCCAGGCCGAACAGCAGGCCGACCGGGTACATGTGCCAGGGCTTGGTGACGGCCTTGGTCACCCGGCCGAGGATGCGGTTCATGAAGCCGCGCTTCTCCAGCTGGGCCTCCAGCTCCGCCTCGTCGAACTCGCCGTCGCGCATCCGGCGGAACACCTTGAGGATGCCGTTGAACGCGCCCAGGTTGATCAGGCCGAGGGCGAGCAGGAAGGTCCCGGAGACGGTGACGCCGATCAGGCCGGTGGTCTCGTGCAGGGTGGAGTCGTCGGACTCGATCTGGCCGGCCAGCGAACGGATGCCGAAGGCGAGCAGCGCGCAGAGGCCGAAGACGATCGAGGAGTGGCCCAGCGAGAACCAGAAGCCGACCGACAGCGGCCGCTTGCCCTGGCCCATCAGCTTGCGGGTGGTGTTGTCGATGGCGGCGATGTGGTCGGCGTCGAAGGCGTGCCGCATGCCGAGGGTGTACGCGGTGAGGCCCATGCCGGCGCCGAAGACCTGGCCGCCGACGTCGTAGTGCTCGGGCGCGACGAGCGCGAGCAGGGTGAACCAGCCGATCACGTGCAGGGCGAGGATGAAGCCGCCCATGCCTGCGAGGCGGATCCACTCCTCACGGGTGAGCCGGTCGCGCCAGCGGGGGCCGGTCATCGGGGGTCCTTTCATGAGGCCGTCGGGGCTCCGCGGGTTCCGTTCCGGCCCTCGGAGCTGGGCCATCCTTCCTTCTCGTCGCAATTAGTTGCAAGTCATGCGCAATTACAAACTGGTCACCGGGTGGCGGACGAACGGGAGGATGATGGGAGTACCGGCCTCACCTCCCGCGCGCTCGTCACTCGGGAGGTACCGCTCATGTCCCGCCTGCGCACGGCCGCCGCGCTCCTCGCGACGGCCTTAGTCACCGTCGGTCTCGCGACGACCGGCGGCCCCGGGTTCCCCGGCGCCGCCGCCCCCGCCGCCGCCACCACGACCCACCGGGTGCTGTTCGACAACAGCAAGGCCGAGACGGCCGGCAACGCCGACTGGATCGTCTCCAAGGTCCAGCCCGACCCCCTGGGCGAGAACGCCCACCCCACCACCGACAAGAACTGGACCGGCGCGCTCTCCTCCTGGGGCATCGCCCTCCAGCAGACCGGCCAGTACAGCCTGAAGACCCTGCCGCCGGGCGGCACGTTCACCTTCGGCACCGGCGCCCCGCTGGACCTGGCCAACTTCGACACCGTCGTGATCCCCGAGCCGAACATCAGGTTCACCCCGGACGAGAAGGCCGCCCTGATGCACTTCGTGCAGAACGGCGGCGGGCTGTTCCTGATCTCCGACCACACGATGAGCGACCGCAACAACGACGGCATCGACTCGCCCGCGATCATCAACGACCTGTTCACGGACAACGGCGTCGACAACAGCGACCCCTTCGGGTTCAGCGTCGACCTGACGAAGATCCACGACGAGAACCCGCGCGCCGTCGACGACCCGGCCGACCCGGTGCTGCACGGCCCGTTCGGCACCGTCACCGGCTCGATCATCCGCGACGGGACCACGATGACCCTGCACCCCGCCGACAACCCGGCGGTCAGGGGCATCGTCTACCGGCCCGGCTCCTCCGGGGACACCGGCGCCTTCTTCGTCACCAGCACCTTCGGCAACGGCCGGATCGCCGCCTGGGGCGACAGCTCGCCCCCCGAGGACGGCACCGGGCAGCCGAACAACGCGCTGCACGACGGCTGGAACGACCCGGCCGGCACCGACGCCGCCCTCGCGCTCAACGCCACCGCCTGGCTGAGCAAGGCCTGACGGCCCTCCCGACCCCGCACCGCCTTCCCGCGCGCCCGGCCGGCCCTCACCGGGCGCGCGCCCGCTTCCTCCCCTACTGTCGGAATGATCCCCACCGATCCGCGCGATCCGCGCCGATCGGGCGCTGATCCGCACGATCCGCGCCGATCGACGCTGATCCGCACCGACGACCGGGACCCGATGGAGCGGCCATGCCCTCGTACCCCTACCGCACCACCCGCGAGGACCTGCGCGTCCCCCTCCCCGACGGCACCGAGCTGGGCGCCCGCCTGTGGCGCCCGGTGACCGACGAGCCCGTCCCCGTCGTGCTGGAGTACTCCACCGACCGCCTCACCGACTGGACCGCCACCGACGACGCCCGCCGCCATCCCTGGATCGCCGGCCACGGCCATGCCGCCGTCCGGGTCGACGCCCGCGGCCACGGCAACTCCGGCGGCGTCCCGGCCCTCTCCTCCGGCTCCTCCGCCCCCGGCGGTCCCGGCGCCCCCGGCGGCCTGGCCGCCGACGGTGCCGAGGTCGTCCGGTGGCTCGCCGCCCGGCCCTGGTGCAGCGGCCGGGTCGGCCTGCTCGGCACCGGCGCCGCCGGGGAGACCGCCCTGCACGTGGCCGCCCTCGCGCCGGACGCCGTCCACGCGGCGGTGGTCGTCTGCCCCGACGGCCCGCACCGCCTCGGCGGCGCCGTCCTCGCCGCCGACGGTCACACCCGCGCCACCGACCGGCTCGCCGACGCGGCCCGCCCGCCGGACCCCCGGTACGTCGGCGACGACTGGCGGGCGATGTGGCTGGCCCGGCTCGACGCCCTCGAACCCCCGCTCGCCGACTGGCTCGCCGCCGACCCCGCCCCCGCACCGGCCGCCGCCGTCCCCACCCTGGCCGTCGCCGGCTGGTCGGACCCGTCGGCCGGCACCGTCCTCGCCCTCGCCGCCGCCGGATCCGGCCCCGCCGCCGGGCCCGCCGTCCGCGCCGTCCTCGGCCCCTGGCCGCACGGCCTGCCCGACGAGATCCTCCCCGAGGCGCTGCGCTGGTACGACCACTGGCTGCGCGACATCGACGCCGGCGCCCTCGCCGCCCCCGCCCTGCGCAGCTGGCGCACCGACCACTGGTGCGGCGACGACCCCTGGCCCTCCCCCGCGATCCGCGAGGTCCACTACGGCCTCGACGGCCCGCTGCGCACCGCCGGCACCGCCTCCGAGGACCGCTGGGTGCACGTCCGCTCGCCGCAGCACACCGGTCTCGACGCCGGCGCCCCCGTCCCGCTCGGCCGCCCCGCCGACCAGCCGCCCGACCAGCGCGAGGAGGACGGCCGCTCGGTCTGCTTCGACTCCAGGCCGCTGCCCGAACCCCTGGACCCGCTCGGCACCCCGACGCTGACCCTGCACCTGAACGCGGCCGCCGGTCCGGCCCTGGTCGCCGCCCGCCTCTGCGCCGTCGCCCCCGACGGCACCTCCACCCTGCTCGCCCGCGGCGTCCGCGCCCTGACCGCACCGGGCGGACCCTTCGACGCCACCGTGGAGTTCGCCCCGACCGGCGCCGCCGTCCCGACCGGCCACCGCCTGCGGCTCGCCCTCTCCTCCACCTACTGGCCGTGGATCTGGCCCGGCCCCGAACCGGCCGGCTTCGCCCTCGATCCCTCCCGCTCCACCCTCACCCTCCCCGTCCGCCGCCCCGCCCCCGACACCGGCGACCTCACCTTCCGCTCCCCCACCCTGCCCCTCCCGCCCCCGCTCCAGCTCACCGAACCGCTCACCGCCCACCCCGAGCGCGTCACCGTCCACGACAGCGGCCGCCGCGAATGGCGCACCGAGCTCTCCCCCGCCACCGACGGCACCCGCACCCACCCCGACGGCCTGGTCCGCGCCGAACAGACCGTCACCGCCTACCGCGTCCTCACCGCCACCCCCCTCAGCGCCCGCGCCCGCACCGACCGCACCGTCCGCCTCGAACGCCCCGCCGCCGGCTGGGACACCACCGTCCACACCCGCACCGAGATCCGCTGCGACCCCACCCACCTCCTCGCCCACACCCAGCTACGGGCGGAGGAGGCCGGCAACGTCGTCTTCACCCGCGAGTGGCGCCACCGCATCCCTCGCTGAACCGCCCGGCTCCGCCGTACGGCCCCGACATCCGAGCTACTGTGGATGTCATGACTGCGGCCTACGAGGAGATCCCCTTCAGCGAGCTGCTCCACCGGCCCGCTGCCACCACCAGCAGACTCGACGCCGTGCGTGCGCTGAGACTCCGCCGCCGTGACGCCGGCGATCTCGCGCTGATGCGGGTCGACCAGCTCGAACAGGACAGCACGGTCGTCGACTTCACGTCCCGCCTGCTCAGCGGGCTGGTGCGGACCGGCAACGCCGCCGCCCTCCGCGCCGCACTGCCCGAAGCACTGCCCTGGGTGACGTTCCTCCCCGACGAGGACGTCGACGAGCTCATCGGCGAACTGGTGGACGTCGCCCGTGGCGCGGTCGCCCTCGACAACCTGGCCCCGATCGCCCTGCTCCTCACCCAGTGGCGGCACACCGCCGAAGTCCACGCGGACCCCGCCCTGTACGCCGCGCTGACCCACGAGCCCGAGGGCGACCTCGGGCCCGTACCCCGCCCCGGAACACCCGAGTGAGCCCGAAACGGGGCGATCGCGCGGCACCGCCTCCGGTCGAGGACGAGTACGATCTCCGGTTCGCCAACTCCGAAGCCGCCCAGGGCTGGGACCTTCTCGGCCGCCGGGGCGAGGGGGGTGGTCACTTCCTCCAGTCCGGTGCCAGGACGACGGCCTTGAGCTGGTCCACCGAGAGGGCGGGCTCGCCGGGCCGGAAGTCGTAGCCGTTCTCGCCGTTCCACTCGTAGAGCTTCACGCTCCGGCCGTCCGGGTAGTACACCTGCGCCGTCCAGTGCAGCAGCGGGTCGACGGCGGTCTTGCCGTTGCCGAACCGGTTGGTCACGACGAGCGTGCCGTCGGGCAGCTTCTCCCGCACCTCCAGCGGGGTCGGCAGGCCCTCCTCGGTGCCCTTCCTGTCCTGACGCCCCTTCGCCCCGGCCGGTTCGACCAGGACCGACACCTTGCTGCTCCGCTCCCCGGCCGTGACCGTGAGCGTGGCGTGCTGCTCGTCGGCCCCGGCGGCGGTCGTGCCCGGCGGGAGCAGCCCGGTGAGCGTCGCGAGCAGTTCGGCGGCCGGCGGTGTCGTCGTCGGGGCGGCGGCCGGCGGCGTCCTCGGCACCTTGGGCGCCTTGGGGTTCGCCGGGAGCGCGGCGACCACCCGCGCCCAGGCCGGTGCCGTCACGATCGTTGCCAACTGCTCGGCGTCCAGCGGGGGTTCCGCCCGGTTCGGGGAGGCCGGCCGCCCGTTGTACTCGGTGATCCGGACCACGGTGCCGTCGGGCGCGGCCCACGTCGCCTGCCACTGGCGCTGGTCGGGCACATTGGCGTCCCGCCGCTTGTCGACCACCACGACCGAGCCGTCCGGGCGCTCGGTGCGCTCGCAGGAGTCCTGCGGCGTGGTGAACGGATCCGAGCAGCGCGCCGCCTCGTCGGGGCGCTGCGTACCGCGCTCCACCCCGTAGGTGATCACGCTCGTCCCCTTGCCGTCGTCGAACTCCACCACACCGAAGTGCTGGTGCGCCCCCCGCGACGTGTTCGGGTCGCCGGGCTCCTCCGTGAACGTGGACCGCACCGACCCCGCCGGCAGCAGACCGGTCACCAGCTGCACCACCTCGTCCGCGGTCATCGGCCGCACCGGCTCGGCGGCCGGCCCGGCCGGTCCCGGCCCCGCACCCCCGGCGAGCAGGCCCACCCCTCCGGCCACCAGCACCACCGCCGCCACGGCGCCGGCCACCGCGGCCCGTCGCCGACCGCGCCGGCGCCGGCCGCGCCGCTCGGCGCCGGTGGCCAGGCCGAACAGCGCGTCGTCCGGCGCGAGCGCCGCCGCCCCGCGCAGCGCACGGGCGAACTCCGCCTCGAACTCCTCCTCAACCGGCACGACCCAACCCCGCCTTCCCCATCTCCCCGGCCGACTCCGCCGCCAGAGCGCCCCGCATCCGCGCCAGCGCCCGGCTGCTGCGCGAGCGCACGGCGGTGCTGCTCAGCCGCAGCGCCGCCGCCGTCTCCTCCACACTCCGGTCCTCCCAGAAGCGCAGCACCAGCACCGCGCGGTCCTGCGGCGGCAGCTCCGCGAGCGCCCGCAACAGGGTGAGCCGCAACGCGGGATCGGGGTCGACGACGGCGATGTCCGGCAGGACGTCCGTGACCCGCTCGCTGCTGCTGCGCCGGCGCCGGTACGAGAGGAAGGTGTTCACCAGGACGGTCTGCGCGTAGCCGCTCGGGTTCGCCGTCCGCGAGATCCGCCGCCACTTCACGAAGACCCGGCCGAGTGCCTCCTGGACGAGGTCCTCGGCGAGGTGCGCGTCGCCCCCGGTCAGGAGGAACGCCGTCCGCAGCAACGGACGCCCCCGCGACGCCACGAAGGCCGGAAAGTCGGGCGGTGATTCTCCCGGCCCGGCCGCCACTATCTGCTCCATGCTCTTATAACGCGATCACCCGGCGGTCTTGTGGCACGCCGCGCACGGAGGCGGTCCGGCGTCCTGCGCGCACGCGGACGCCCGTCGGCCGCCCGGCGCGGGGCCGGGCGGCCGACGGGCGATCAGCCGATCCCTCAGCCGGTCGTGATCGAGGTGTCGTCGATGACGAAGCTGGTCTGCAGCGAGGCGTCCTCGGTGCCGGTGAACTTGAGGGTCACCGACTGGCCCGCGTAGGCCGAGAGGTCGAAGGTCCGCAGCTGGTAGCCGGCGGCCGCGTCGGCGTTGGAGTAGGTCTTCAGCGTGGTGCCGTTGACCTGGACCGTCAGCTTGTCGTACGCGGTGGTGCCGGACTCACCGGTGTCGATGTGCAGGTAGAAGCTCAGCGTCGCCTTGCAGCCGGCCGGGACGGAGACCGTCTGGGACAGCGTGTCGGTGTGGGTCGAGCCGTAGCCGTTCAGCCAGGCCTTCCACGAACCGCCGTGCGCCGCCTGCGAGGACGAGTTGTCGACCACACCGCTCGACTGCGTCCACGGCGCCGCCGCGCCCGTCTCGAAGCCCGCGTTGCCGAGCAGCTGCGCCGGGGTGCAGGTGCCGCCACCGCCTCCGGTGACCGTCCAGGTGAAGCTCGTGCTGCCCGTCTTCGCCGCGGCGTCCTTGACCGTGACGGTCACGTTGTACGTGCCCGCCGTGGTCGCGGTGCCGCTGATGGCGCCGGTGGAGGGGTTGATCGACAGCCCGGCCGGCAGGCCGGTCGCCGAGTAGGTGTACGGCGTCGAGCCGCCGCTCGCCTGGATCTGGAGGTTCGCCGAGCCGCCCACCGCCGTCGACTGGCCGCCCGGGTTCACGACCGAGACGGAGCCGCTGCCCGCGGGCTTCGTCAGCAGGCACCCGCTGACGTTGAGGTCGATCACGCGCCCGTTGCCCAGGCAGGTGGTGAACCAGTAGGTCTCCTGGCCGTAGCTCTGCCCCTGGTGCGCGGTGGTGGTGCCGTCGGCCGCCACCTCGCACGGGTTGTTGAGCGTGCACATCTGGCCGTCGTCGTTGCCGGTGTTGTTGATGCCGACGACCTTCTTCGTCGCGGCGTCGACGATCGGCGAGCCCGAGGTGCCGTGGGTGGTGTTGCAGCCGGCGCTGTAGCGGAGGGAGTCGCGCCAGGTCCACGCGTCCTCGCGCAGGGTGCCGACGAAGCCGTTGATGGAGCAGTTCCAGGTCTGCTTCCAGTACGAGGACGGTATGAACATCGCCGAACCGTCGACCGGGTGCGTGTCGCTGATGGTCAGCGCCGTCGCGCCGAACTTGGAGGTGATCGACCCGAAGGTGTCGGTGAGCTGGTAGAGCGCGACGTCCGTGCCGGTCATCGTGGCGTAGAGGATCTTGTCGGCCGTCACGGTGCCGAGGGAGCCGCCCGAAGCGTTGAGCAGGGTGCCGCTGCGGCTGGCGGTCTGGTTCTGGATGACCTGGCCGGCGGACGGCATGGTCGGCAGGCAGTGGCCGTTGGTGAGCATGAGGGCCCGGTCGGCGTCGACCGAGGAGGGGTAACGCACCAGCGAGGCGGAGCAGTTGCTCAGCGCGATGGTGGACGTCAGGTCACCGGCCTGCACCGCCTGCGCGGGCGCGACTGCCACGGAGGTCAGGACCCCGGCAATGACAGCGCTCGCGGCGGACGCGGCGGCAAGTCTCTTGAACATGGCTCTCCTTGTGGGGGATGCGGGGCGTACGACCGGTTGCGGACGCCCGCGCCGCACGAAAGTGCCATGACCACTTCAAATGGTCAACCGTGCAGACAGAAGTCGCCCGGGGGAATTCACCGGGGCCGGACCGGCCGGATCACCGCCGGGACGGACACGCGCGAGTGCCTGGCGGCAGGTCGGGCAGGTCGGGCAGGTCGGGCAGGGCAGAATCGGACGCATGAACGACAGCTTCACGCACCTCGGGACCGTCACCGCGCCCTCCGGGGTCCTGGTGTTCGGCATGGCGACCTGGCTGGACCTCTGGCCGGAGGTCGGGCAGCCGTTGTCCGAGCGGGCGCGGGAGGCGGTGGCGGCGGGGGCCGGCGGCGGGCACCTCGTGGACGACGAGGCGGAGGCGGTGGCCGTCGGCGTCGACGGGACGCGGGCGCTGACGGTGCGGGCCCGGACGGCGCCGTCGCCGTTCGACGAGGAGCCGGCGATCGCCGTGCTGGAGGTGGACCTGGGGGTGCCGTGGCCCGCCGGGCGGGAGGCGCCGGTGCTGCTCGGGGACCTGCCCGTGGACCGGGGCGGGATGGTGCTCGGGGACGCGGTCGGGCTGGACGGCTGGACCGGGCCGGAGGGCGAGCCGGCCGACGGGCTCGCCGATGTCAGCTACTGGGGGCGCGATCTGGAGGAGGCGCACCAGCGATTCGGCGGGGTGCGGATCCCGCAGTACGACGGGGACCCGCAGGGACCCTACGGCTGGCTGGACCTTCCCGTCGGCACGGCGAAGGCCCTCGCCACCGAGGTCGCGGCGTACCGGGGCGGCGTGGTCTCCTCCGTCGACCCGCACACCGACTTCCACCTCCTCCATCGCGCCGGCCGCACCCGCCCGCTGGGCGTCGGCGCGATCGAGGTCGGCGGCTGCCCCGTGCTCGGCTTCAGCTGGTGCCAGGGCGACCACGCCGTCCGGCACCACGGTGAGCGGGACTGGGGCCGGGTGTACCCCGTCACCCTCGATCGTGGTGCGGACGGCGGGACGGTGCTGCGGTGGAGCATCCCGGAGTGGGCCGAGGAGGAATAGCCCCCGGCCCCGCAGGCCCCGGCCCTACGGCCTCGACATCAGCTTCAGCTTCAGCCTCAACGGAGGGCGAGGACGGGGCGGGTGGAGAGGTCGTCGGTGCAGTAGTCGCCGTCCTCGTCGAAGACCATGGCGGCGAGGTCCGGATGCCGGTTGGCCGTGGCGAGCGGCAGCCAGGCGAGGACCGTGCCGTAGCCGCCGCAGACCGACTCGCCGCCGTCGCCGCCGTAGATCACCCCGGGCTCACTGGTGATCTCCGAACGGTAGGTGTCGTGCGCGATGCGCAGGCCGAAGGCGTTCGGCCCGCCCTGCGGGCCGAGGCCTTCACCGTACGGGAGGCGGTCGAGCGGGCACTCGTCGCCCCAGCGGAACAGGGTCCGCGCGCCGGCGCCGCAGCCGTGCTCCCACTCGTCGGGGGTGGGCAGGCGCAGGCCCTCGCGGGCGAGGACGGCCGGCATGTCGGCGGGCTCCTCCTCCAGCGGCTCGTCCTCGACGGCCATCAGCAGCGTCGGCACGGTGACGGTCCGGCGCGGGCTGAGGACGCGGGCGAGGTGGCCCCGCAGGTCCCCGTCGCCGATCCCCTGGCTGACGCTCTCCTCGTGGTAGCTGGCGAGGAGTTCGGCGGAGGGCTGCCAACTCGCCGCGTCGAACCCGACGGTGACCCGCCCGCCCGGTATCAGCGCGAACATCCGCTCGCCGCGCTCGACCAGGACCCGGTGCAGCGGCGCCCCCAGGTGCTCGACCTCCTCGACGCGGTCGAGACGCCCGCCCACGCTGCCCGCGACCTGGGCGGCGAGACGGCTGGCGGCGGCGCGGTCGAGACGGCGCCAGGCGGCGAAGGTGAGGGTGGCGAGCGGTTCAGGAGCCATGCCGGGAGTGTGGCACGGGCCACTGACAATTGCCGGGCAAGAGGCCCGCGACAGTCCGATCGGGCGTCAACCGGCGTCCCGCGGAAGCCCGCAGCGCCGTCGGCGTCCCCCCGCGGGAGGCGATTTGCCCGATGAGCCGGACGCCGGCCCCGCCGTTCTGGTAGGCAGGGCCGGGAATCGACCGAGCGCGGGGGCGAACCAGGGTGGGCGCAATGCGGCAGGAACCGATCGACGACCTGGTGGTCGTCATTCCCGGCATCACCGGAAGCCGGCTGGCGGTGGACGGCAAGGAGGTGTGGGGCCCCTCCCCCGGGGCACTGCGGCGGGGCCTCACCACCTTCCTCGGCTCCGTCCGGGCCCTGCGCCTGCCGACGGACCTCGGTGACGACCACCCCGGCGACGGCGTCGTCCCCACCGGGCTCGTCCCCTCCCTGCACGCCGTCCCGGGCGTGCGCCCGGTGGTCGACGGCTACAGCGACCTGATCGGCTGGCTGGAACGCACCTTCACCCTGCGCCGCGCCCTGCCCGGCAGCCGAAGCGGCCCGCCGGACCGGCCCGGCGCTCCCGAAGTCCCGGTGAACCTCGTCGAGTTCGCCTACGACTGGCGGCTCTCCTGCCGCTACAACGCCCGCCTCCTGGCCGTCCGCGTCGACGAGGCGCTCGGCCGCTGGCGGGCCACCGCCCCGCACCGGGCCGAGGCGAAGGTCCGGCTGATCTGCCACTCGATGGGCGGGCTGGTGGCCCGCTACTGGGTGGAGTGCCTGGGCGGCGCGGAGGTCACCCGGCAACTCATCACCCTCGGCACGCCGCACCGGGGTTCGATCGGCGCGCTGGAGTCGCTGGTCAACGGGCACCGGATCGGCCTGGGCCCGGTGGCCGCCGACCTGACCGCCTTCAGCCGCAGCCTGCCCTCCCTCCACCAGCTCACCCCCGACTACGCCTGCGTCGAGACCCCCGACGGTCTGCGCTACCCCCGTGAACTGGCCACCGCGCTGGAGGGCGTCGACCCCTGCCTGCTCGCGGACGCCGGACGCTTCCACGGCGCCATCCGCGACGCCGCCGTCGGGCGGGTCCGGCGGGGCGGGTCGGACCGGCTCTGCCTGCCCGTGATCGGCGTCCGCCAGCCCACGCCCACCACGGCCGCCGTGACGGGCGACGGGCGGCTGCGGCTGATCGAGACCATCGAGGGCAAGGACGAGGGCGGCGACGGCCGGGTGGCGAGGTTCGCCGCGTACCCCGCCGAGGTCGCCCCCGACGACCCCACGGCCGCCCGCTCCTCCTTCGCCAACCACGGGGCGATCAAGGGCCACGCCGGGGTCCGCGAGAACCTCTACGACTGGCTCGCCCCGGCCCCCGCCGTCTACCGCGGCTCGCTGCCCGCCCACCCGCTGGGCGTGCGCGTCCCCGAGTACGGGCTCGCCGGGCAGCCGCTGCGCGTCGAGGCGGTGGCCGACGGCACCGGCCGGCCGGGGGCGGCCACGCTCGCCGTCCGGGCCACCGTCCGGGCCGAGAACGGGGACGTCGTCGTGGAGCGCCTGCTGAGCAACGTCGGTGGCGGCCGGTACGAGCGCGCCTTCGACGGCCTCGGCCCGGGCGTGTACGCCGTCTCCGTCCACGCCAAGCAGGACAGCGCCGACACGGCGGTGACCGCGCTGACCCTCCTCCTCGAAGGTGACGCATGACCGACGACCCGAGCACCGCCGACCCGAGCACCGCCGACGCGGGTGCCGACGACCCGAGCACCGCCGACCCGAGCACCGCCGACGCGCCGACGCCGAACACGCGCGGCACCTTCCTGGCGGTCGTCTTCGACGAGTACCGCGACCAGGCCTACCGTCCGATCCCGGGCGCGGTCGGGCAGGTCAACGAACTCGCCGCCTGCCTGGCCGAGTTCGGCTTTCGGGCGACCATCGTGCCCAACCCCGCGCAGGGCGCCCTGATCGACGGTCTGGACCTGTGGTCGGACACCTGGTCGGAGGGTGGCGGCGGCGGCTCCGCGGTGATCGCGTGGTCCGGTCACGCCGAGACCGGCAACCGCGGCGACCTCCAGCTCATCACCCACGCCACACCCAGGGGCCTCGGCAACCAGGACCGGTTCTACTCCCCCGAACGCCTCACCAGCCAGGCCCTGACCAGCCACGCCGACCAGATCCTGATCCTGCTCGACACCTGCCACTCCGGCGCCGGCGCCGTCCCCGCCCTCGACCACGCACTCGCGGCATGGGAGGACCGGACCCTGCCCGAACCGCGCACCGCCTGGCTCGGCGTCCTCGCCGCCTGCCAGGCGCAGGAACGGGCCGAGGGGGCGCGCGGGCTGCTCCTGGAGACCGTGCTCGAACTCCTGAGGAACGGGCCACAGGACAGCGTCTACCGCCACGAGTGGAGCGTGCGCAACGCCGGAATCACCGGGGAGACGCTCGCCCTCGCAGTCCTGGCGGAGGACTGGCCGGACGGCGGCCAGCAGCCGGTGCGGGCCTCCGTGGGCCACCCCCAGCCGATGTTCCGGAACCCCCGATGGCAGCGGAAGTCCCGCGAGGCCCTCGTCGAACACCTCGTGCTGGCCGCCCGGGGCAGCAGTCCCGCCAAGGAGGGCTGGTTCTTCACCGGCCGACGCCGGGCCCTGCGGCAGATCACCGACCGGCTCGCCACCGACACCGCCGGGATGCTGCTGGTGACCGGCAGCGCGGGCGTCGGCAAGTCCGCCGTCGTCGGACGCATCGCGGCCCTGTCCGACGCGGAAGAACGCGCCGCGCTCCTGGCACACGCTCCCCTCGGGGAGGACGACCCCGACCCCGGCCGGGGCAGCGTCGACGCCGCCGTCCACCTGCGCGGCATGGACGTCCAGACGCTCGCCGAGGCCCTGGCCAGGCAGCTCGACCTTCCCGTGCCGAAGACCCCGGCCGACCTGATCGCCCAGCTCGAACGCACCGAGAGCGGCCACGGGCGCCGGCACGTGCTGGTCCTGGACGGCCTGGACGAGGCGTCGCCGGGGCAGGCGACGGCGATCGCCGAGCAGCTCCTCGTCCCGCTCAGCCGGCTGTGCGCCGTGCTGCTGGCCTCGCGCGACCGCCCGTTCCAGCCCCACCTGGACCAGGGCGAGACGCTCGATTCGGCCCTCACCCGCATGGTCGGCACGTCCGTGGTGACCCTCGACCTCGACGAGGAGCACGACACCGCGACGGACATCACCGCCTACGTCCACCATCGGCTCCGGTCCGACGGCATCGCCGAGGAGACCGCCGCCGAGATCGCCTCGGCGCTGGCGGCACGGGCCGGGGCCGGGGGCGGCGGGTTCCTCTTCGCCCGCATCGTCGCCTCCCACCTGGCCCGCTTCCTCGCCGGCGATCCCGGACGGCCCTGGCAGGATCAGATCCCCCTCGGCATCACGGGCGCCCTCGACCTCGACCTGGCCGATGTCGTTCCCGGCGACGACCGTCCGGGTACCGCCGGCGACCTGCTGACGGCACTGGCGTGGGCGGCCGGCAACGGCATGCCCGCCCGCGGTGTCTGGCAGGCGGCGGCCCGGGCGGTCGGCGGCCGCGAGACGGACTACGGGCCGGACGACATCGACTGGCTGCTCGAGCACTACGGGCGCTACATCGTCGAGGACAGCGACGGGTTCGACGACGGTGCCGGGCGCCAAGCCGTCTACCGTCTCTACCACCGCGAACTCGTCACCCACCTGCGCTCCTCCGCGCCCCACCCGGGCGCGGCCCCGGCCCCCCTCGCCATCGTGCGGGCCTTCGTCGATCTCACCCTCGACCAGACGGCAGGTGGCACCGATCCTCACCAGGCCAATGTCTACCTGCGGCGGCACCTGACCGAGCACGCCGTCGCGGCCGACGGCCCGGGCATCACCACCCTCCGGCTGCTCGCCGAGGCCAACCCCGACGCCTACCTCCCCGATCTCGCCAGCGCCCTCAACAACCTCGCCATCCAACTGGCGGACGTGGGACGACACCAAGAAGCCCTCGCCCCGGCGCAAGAAGCCACCACCACCTACCGCGCACTCACCCGAACCAACCCCGACGCCCACCTCCCCGACCTCGCCATGGCCCTCAACAACCTCGCCATCCAACTGGCGGAAGTGGGCCGACACCAAGAAGCCCTCGCCCCGGCGCAAGAAGCCACCACCACCTACCGCGCACTCACCCGAACCAACCCCGACGCCTACCTCCCCAACCTCGCCGGCGCCCTCAACACCCTCGCCAACCGACTCTCCGACGTGGGCCGACGCCAAGAAGCCCTTGCCCCGGCGCAAGAAGCCACCACCACCTACCGCGCACTCGCCCGAACCAACCCCGACGCCTACCTCCCCGACCTCGCCATGGCCCTCAACACCCTTGCCAACCGACTCTCCGAGGTGGGCCGACGCCAAGAAGCCGTCGCCCCGGCGCAAGAAGCCGTCCAACTACGCCGCGCACTCGCCCGAACCAACCCCGACGCCTACCTCCCCAAGCTCGCCATTGCCCTCAACAACCTCTCCATCCAGCTGGCGGAAGTGGGCCGATACCAAGAAGCCCTCGCCCCGGTCCAAGAAGCCACCACCACCTACCGCGCACTCGCCCGAACCAACCCCGCCGCCTACCTCCCCAACCTCGCCGGCGCCCTCAACAACCTCGCCAACCGACTCTCCGACATGGGCCGACACCAAGAAGCCCTCGCCCCGGTCCAAGAAGCCACCACCACCTACCGCGCACTCGCCCGAACCAACCCCGCCGCCTACCTGCCCGACCTCGCCATGGCTCTCAACAACCTCGCCATCCAGCTGGCGGAAGTGGGCCGACGCCAAGAAGCCCTCGCCCCGGCCCAGGAAGCCGCCACCACCTACCGCGCACTCGCCCACACCAACCCCGACGCCCACCTCCCCGACCTCGCCATGGCCCTCAGCACCCTCGCCAACCGACTCTCCGAGGTGGGCCGACGCCAAGAAGCCCTCGCCTCAGCCCAGGAAGCCACCACCACCTACCGCACACTCGCCCACACCAACCCCGCCGCCTACCTCCCCAACCTCGCCACGGCCCTCAACAACCTCGCCATCCAACTGGCGGACGCGGGCCGACGCCAAGAAGCCCTCGCCTCAGCCCAGGAAGCCACCACCACCTACCGCGCACTCGCCCACACCAACCCCGACGCCCACCTCCCCGACCTCGCCACGGCCCTCGACAACCTCGGCGTCCGGCTCTCCGAGGTGGGCCGACACCAAGAAGCCCTCGCCCCAGCCCAAGAAGCCACCACCGCCTACCGCGCACTCGCCCGAACCAACCCCGCCGCCTACCTCCCCAACCTCGCCGGCACCCTCAACAACCTCGCCATCCAACTGGCGGACGCGGGCCGACACCAAGAAGCCCTCGCCCCGGCCCAAGAAGCCGCCACCACCTACCGCACACTCACCCGAACCAACCCCGCCGCCTACCTCCCCAACCTCGCCGGCACCCTCAACAACCTCGCCATCCAACTGGCGAACGCGGGCCGACACCAAGAAGCCCTCGCCTCAGCCCAAGAAGCCGCCACCACCTACCGCACACTCACCCGAACCAACCCCGCCGCCTACCTCCCCAACCTCGCCGGCACCCTCAACAACCTCGCCAACCGACTCTCCGAGGTGGGCCTGCACCAAGAAGCCCTCGCCTCAGTCCAAGAAGCCACCACCACCTACCGCACGCTCGCCCACACCGACCCCGACGCCCACCTCCCTGACCTCGCAAGCACCCTCAACAACCTCGCCGGCCTGCTGTCCGAGATGGGCCGACACCAAGAAGCGCTCCAGAGCTACGGGGAAATCATCGCCGCATGGCCCGGTCCGTCGTGGGCGACCGCCGAGATCGCTCTCCACCGAGCGCTGTTCCTTCTGAAGATCGGCGATACGGACAGCGGCATCGGATCGCTTTTCGAGCTACTCGCCCCGGGGACCTCTGCCAACGGTAGGACAACCTTCCAAGTACGCCGGAGCCTTCGGGAAGTTGCCAAGTCCGAGCCGGCCGCCTTCCGCCTTCACCTGAACGATCACACGGACCCCGCAACGCTCACCTGGCTCAGGGTCACGGACACAGATCTCCGGCTGACAGCCGAGTGGATCAACACGAAGAGCTGGGCCGAGTCCCGCGACTTCGTTGCGTCGCACCCCGATCTCCTCAGCGCCCCGGCCCGATGTGCACTCCAGGAGTGGGCGCTACTGGACATCCGCTCTGCCGAACTCCACCGCGCGCTACTGGACCAGCTCCAGGCCGGTGTCGCGTTGGAGACGGTCTACCGTCCCCTCGTACTCCCGGAGATCCTCACCACATGGATCGAGGCGGGAGCCGAGGACGACGGCTGGGCAGCCTCGGCGACGTATCTGGCCGATCATGCGACCGACCTGCTCGCCCCCGACGCGGATGCAGCCCTGACCGACCTCGGCAGCGGCAGCCCCGAAGACGTCCACCCCCTCATCACCATCCACCGGGCGATCCTGGCGATGAGTGTCGCCGACGGCATCGAGCCCGCCTACACCCTCCTGACGGACCGCCACCTTCTCAACACTCGCATCCAACGCGCACTTGGAGCCGCTGACACCACCGCACTCAATTGGCTCGCGCTCATCGAGAAAGTCATGTACGGCGCCGCGTGGAGCGCTACGGTGCACCTGTTGGCGGCCCACGCCGTCAACGACGATGCCACCGGCCCCTCGCCGGCCGAGGCCCTCCGGGCCGCCGCCCCGGACACGGAACCCGACATGGACGACCGCAACCGAGCCATCGCCGAGATCGCGAACCTGATGAGCGTCCACCCCACCCGGGCCGCCGCGCTCGGCGAACTCCTCCAGGCCGTCCTCGCCCCACCGGCGCAGGCTCCTGCGCGGTGACCGATCCGCAACAGACCCGCATCCTGATGCTGTCCGCGGTCGCCGTCCGGCTCGGCGGCCCGGACACCGGGGAGGAGCAACGGCAGGTCGGGCAGACCATCCGGGCGGCCCGCTTCCGGAAGGGGCTGGACCTTCGGACCGAGCAGGCCCTGCAGGGCAAGGACATCCTCGGCCACCTGCTGCACCACAATCCGAACGTGCTCCACCTCTCCGGACACGCGGACGAGTCCGGCCTGCGTGTCCTCACCCCGGCCGGCGGTGACGCGCCCATGGTGACCAAGGGACTCGCCAACCTCCTGGCCGAGGTCGGCAAGGAGGTGCGCCTCGCGTTCCTCAACGCCTGTGCCACCGGGGCCGTCGCCCGGGAGCTGGCCGAGGTCGTCGGCTGCGCCATCGGGCACCCCGCAAAGGTGCGTGACGACATGGCCATCATGTTCGCCGACCACTTCTACCAGTGCATCGGCACCGGCATGACCGTGGGACCGTCCTTCCGCGCCGCGCAGGCAGCGCTGGGGATGTACGTCACCGACGAGGCCGCGCTACCCGTGCTGCACCACCGCGCCGACGTGAACCCGGACGCCCTCCACCTGCTGCACCCGGCCTTCATGCCACCGCCCTCCGCACCCGGCCGCGCCCCCGACGCCACCGCCTTCCTCGCGCGGCGGGCCGGGGCGAAGCAGTTCATCGCCCTGGTGACCGGCTCGGCGGAGTCCGAGGCCGAGCTGCGGGCCGAGTTCATCGAGAAGAACGTCGACATCCTCTGGATCCGCGAGGACGGCACCACGGACGGCTGACCCCTCCCGCACCGGCGCCCCATGCGGCACGATGGCCCCAGGCAACGCCGAGGGGGGCACCATGTGGCAGGCGGAGAACGACCGTTGGGCGTTGGCAGCGGTCTGCCTCGTCTATCTCGCGATCGTCTTCCTCACCAGCCGGGGCTTCATCGCCGCCCCGCGCTACCGCCGGATGCAGGGCCGCATCGGTGAGGCCCGCGCCCGTACCACCGTGCTCGCGGCCGTCTCCCCGGACGACCCCGTGCGGCAGGCCGTGCTCGCGACGGTGACCGCCCGGCTGGACACGCTGGAGCACACCAACATGGTCGTGTGGCGGCTGTCCCCCAGGTCCTCCTGGGTGTTCTCGATCCCGCTGTCCAAGCTGGCCTCCGCCTGGCGGGTGCTGCACAGCTGCGAGCGCGACCTGATGCGGCTGCTGCCGCCGGACGAGGCCGCCTCCCGGCTCGAAGCGCTGCAGCCGAGGCTGGAGGAAGCCGGACAGCCGCCCGCCACCACGCTCGCCGCAGCCGCCGAGCACCTCCACGACCTTGAGGACACCGAGGCCGAGCGCGAGTACGAGCAGCAGCGCGCCGCCCTCTGGCTGGCCACGATCGGGCTCGGCGCCGTCTATCTGATCGGCGTCACGCTGGCGCACCAGCCGACCATGATGCTCGGCGCGCTGGGCGGCTTCCTCTCCCCCGTGATCGGGGTGATGCGCTCCCAACGGCCGTCCTCCTGGGGCGTGCTGGTCCTGGCCCCGGTCGGCGGTGCGCTCGCGGCGATCGGCGGGATGCTGCTGGTGCGGATGCTCGCGGACCCGGAGCTCAACCTGCTCGGGCACGTCTTCCTCGACAACTCCTGGGACGCGCCGGACCGGCCGCTCGCCCTCGCCATCGCGCTGCTCTTCGGCTTCTCCGGCACCCTCTTCTCGCGCCTCGCGCTGACCGCCACCGGGCAGCTCGTCGCCACCGGCTCACCGGCCGGGCGCCAGCCGTAGGCCTCGCCGCTCGCGGGCGGTGGTCGCGGCCACCCCGCGCGCTCCGTGCTAGTCCAGGAAGATCGCGGCGAGGCGTGGCAGGCGGCGGCGCATCTCACCGTCGTCCGCGACGTCCCACCGGGCTCCGGCCGGCTCGGTCACGACGCGGAGCGGGCCGGCTTCCGGGGACGCCTCCAGCGCCTCGTCGAGGCCGTCCGGTTCACCGGTGAGGCGCTGGTGGGCCCGGTGCGCCACGCGGTTGAAGTCCTCGTTCCCGATGAGCACGTCCCCGCCGCCCCGCACCGCCGGATGGTCGGCGAGGGAGTCCGGATCCGCGAGCGCGCGCTCGTACCAGTCCCGGCCGAGCGAGATGAGGCCGTCGCGGAAGTCCATGAACCCGTCGTCGGACCACCAGCCTTCGATGAGGAACGCCGCCGCCCACAGGTCGTACCGGTAGGCGTGGTCGCGCAGCTGCCACTGCCGCAGGGAGAACCGGACGATCTCGGCGGGCGTGCGGCGCACGAGCCGTTCCTCGCAGGCGCGCTCGACCGCCGCGCACCGCTCGTCGAAGTCCGGTTCCAGCGCGTCGACTTCGGCGCACGCCCCGTCCACCAGGGCCCAGAACTCCTCGGCATCCATCACGGCCCGAGTATGCCAGGCGCGGACGTTCCCGCCGCGCCGGTCGGCGTGATCACGATCCACCGCCGGAGCACGGGGGTCGCAGCAGAGCCGGCCGGGTCAGCGCGTCCGTGCTGTCGACCCACTGGTCGACCCCGCCCGTGAGCGGCCGGTCGCGCAGCAACGGGTCCGTCACCGTCGCGGCCAGCGCGCGGACGAAGCGGTCGGCGCGCAGGACGCGGTACGGGCGGGAGTGGTACGGCCGGGTGGCCGGGTCGACGGGCGGGGTGAGGCCGGTGGCGTTGTGCAGGGCGGCCACCGTCTCGTACGCGGCGCACAGGTGGCGTTCGCGTTCGGGGTACGTGTCGGCGGCCAGCGCGCCGCGCAGGGACGGGGTCAGCCGGGGCGCCACCACGAGACGGGCGAACGCCGAGCCGAGCCACTTGCCGTAGGGGGCGTAGCGGCGGTCGAGGAGCAGGCAGAGCCGCATCAGGTCGCGGACCAGGCGGCCGGCGGTGACGGCGGAGCCGAGCTCGTCGCCGACCTCGGCGCAGCGTCCGGTGAACGCCTCCTCCTGGGCGATCCGCTGCCACTGGCAGGCGAGCAGGTGGCGCCAGACCTGGTCGGGGTACCAGGCCAACGCCGCCCGGACGGCGGTGAGTTCGCCGGTGCCGTCGTGGAGGACGGCACCGCCGGTGACCTCGGCGAGCCGTTGCTGGGGGAACGCGAGCCAGTCCGCCGGCCCGAGGTCCCCGAGCGGGCCGCCGAGGCGGTCGGTGAGCCAGCCGGTGAGGTCGTGGACGGCGACGTGCGGGGTGACGGGTCCGTCGGGGTCGTCGCCTGTGCGGTAGCGGGTGGGGCGGCCCCGCAGCGTGCCGGGGAGGCGTTCGGCGAACAGACGGGTGAGGGCGGGGCGCAGGCGCGCGGCGTCCCCGGCCGGGAGGAAGAGGTCGAGGCGCGGGCCCCAGTCGTGGTCGGTGGAGCGCGGGGTGTCGAGGCCGAGCACCTCGGAGCCGGGGCCCACGAGGGCGGCGGCGTACCGCAGGCCGGGGTGGGCGGCGGCGAGGAGCGGGCGGACGGCCTCCTCGTGCAGGAGGCGGGCGAGTTCGAGGCCGGGGACGAAGGGCGCGCTGGTCACCCGGCCAGCTTCGCGGACGGGCCGCGGCGCCGTCCAAGGGTTTGGAGGCACCGCGGGCCCCGCGGCCCGTGGTGCCTCCGTCCGTCCGTGCGCGCACCCTTACGGCTGCGGGAAGTTCTCCTCGTCCACGTCGCTGGTCTTGGCGTTGCCGCCGACCTTCGCGGTCAGCGTGATCGACCAGATCTGGTACGTCGTGCGGTCGGTCACGAAGTCCAGGGATTCGTCGAACTTCGAGTAGCTGCAGTTCTGGGTGAACATCTTCAGCGTCGGGTCCCAGTCGACGCCGTCGGAGAAGAAGACGTCGTAGGTGCCGTCCTCGATGCCCTCGATGGACCCCTTCTTCCCCTTGCCGACGTACAGCGAGTGGACCGCCTTGCCGCTCTGGGAGAGCGAGACGACGGAGTCGCTGCTGCCCTCGGAGTTGTCGATGTTCAACTCCCCCTTGCCGCGCAGCTTGCCCTTGGTGACGAAGGTGTCGTTCTCCTTCGAGCGGGTCTGCTGCGGAGGCGTCTGCGGGACGGTGAAGTTGGTGGCGTACCCGGCGGCGGCCATCTCGGCGAGGGCGGCCGGGATCGCCTTCAGGCCTTCGGAGAGGCCGACCTGGGCGTAGGCGGAGCCGGTGGTGCAGAAGGCCTTGGACTTGATGTCGGTACGGATCTTGCTGAGATCGGTCGCGAGCTGCGACAGGGCCGTCACCAGCTGGCGCTTGGTGGTGCCGACGGTGGCCGGCGTGTCGCTGAGGCCGAGTCCGCTGCTCGCGGAGTTGGCCGCGCTGGCCGCCTCCTGGAGGCCGATCAGGAAGTTGTCCATGTTGGAGGCCGGGTTGATCTTGCCGAGCGCGGTGCCGACCGGGTCGACGTAGCCGGCGAGCACCGGCCCGTACGGCGTCGGCGTGGGCGTCGGTGTCGGCGTCGGCGTGGGTGTCGGCGACGGGGCGGGAAGGGCGCTGAAACCGCCGTCGGACGGTCCGGACGAGGACGAGGACGAATCGCCCGACCCTCCCGAACCGCCGCTCGAACAGGCCGCAAGCAGCAATGCGGTGCCCACCGCAACGCCGGCCTTGGTGAAGGACTTCATGCCGCTCCCCCGGGTGCTCTCTCGGTGCTGATCCATGCACACTCCGTGCTCTCTGCTGTCCCCGCCGCCATGATTCCGATCCGACAAGACACGGTCAACAGGGCTCACTTGCAGCGCACCGAAGCGTAGCGGGGGCGGACGACAGGGCGCACGGAGCGGTCCCCGACGTCAACTACCATCGGGACGTGCTCAGCCTCACGGGTGTCCCCCTCCAGATCGTCGCCTCCGTCATCGCGATCGGCGTCTTCGCCGCCACGATGTGGCTCTGGCCGAGATTCGGCGGCGGCGGCTGGAAGGCCTGGACCGGACGGATCGGCGCGTTCCTCGCCACCCAGATCGCGGTGCTCGTGGCCATGGGCCTGATCGCCAACGGCTACTTCGGCTTCTACAGCTCCTGGAGCGACCTGCTCGGCACCAACGGCAAGCCGGGCACGGTGGTCGACCACCAGCCGAACGCGGCCGCCTCCCTGGCCGTCACCGGCGAGAAGAACATGTACTCGGCGCAGGGCTCGGCCCGCGACCGCTCCGGGCTGATCCAGGAGGTCGCGGTCCGGGGCAGCGCGAGCGGCCTGAGCAGCGACGCCTTCGTCTACCTGCCGCCGCAGTACTTCCAGCCGGAGTACGCGCAGCGCAAGTTCCCGATGGCCCTGGTGCTGGCCGGCTACCCGGGCTCGGCGGAGAAGCTGATCACGCTGATGCAGTACCCGGCGTCCGCGCTCACCGCGATCGAGCAGAACAAGCTGCCGCCGACCGTCCTGGTGCTGATGCGCCCGACCCTGTCCGGCAACCGCGACACCGAGTGCATGGACGTCCCCGGCGGACCGCAGGTGGAGACCTTCTTCACCAGTGACCTGCCGACGGCGCTGGCCGCCAACTACCGGATCGGCACCGATCCGGCCAACCGCGCGGTGATCGGCAACTCGACCGGCGGCTACTGCGCCCTCAAGTTCGCGCTCCGCAAGCCGGACGCCTACCGGTCGGCGGTCTCGCTCTCCGGCTACTACACCGCACCGATCGACGAGACCACCGGCGACCTGTTCGCGGGCAACGCCCAGCTGAAGCAGGAGAACGACCTGGTCTGGCGGCTGAAGAACAAGCCGGCCGAGCCGGTCGCGCTGCTGCTCGCCACCAGCTACGACGAGAACAACTACGAGGGCACCCAGGCCATGGTCAACGCCTTCAGGGCGCCGACCAAGCTCTCCACCATCACCCTCGACACCGGCGGCCACAACTTCCACACCTGGACCAGGGAGATCCCGCCCGCCCTGGAGTGGCTCGGCAAGCACCTGACGATGCCGCAGGCCGCCTAGCACGGAAGGCGAAGGGGCAGGACGGGGCGGGGCGGGGCGGGGCGCAGGACGGCAGGGGCGGGCACCGGGCCGGTCAGATCACAGGCGGCTCACACTCGGGTCTCACGGTTCTCTCAGACGGGCACCCGAACCTGGCGCCCATGACCACGACCAGCCACATCCCGCCGGCCGGCGAGCCCTGGCCGGAGGCCGGGGACCACCCGCCCCCGGTGCTGCCACCCGCCCCCGCGCCGGAGGGGCCGGCCGCGCGGTGGCCGGCCCCGCCGCCGCTGTTCCCGGAGTTCCCGCCGCCGCCCGCCGGCTCCAGAGGGCCGGCGTCCTGGGCGGCGCGGCTGCGCACCCTGCCGGGCCGGACCTGGCGCGGGCGCGCCGACGACCCGCGCTGGGTGCGGCCCGCGCTGCTGGCGCTGCTGGCGGCCACCGCCGTCCTCTACCTCTGGGGGCTGTCCGCCTCCGGCTGGGCCAACTCCTTCTACTCGGCCGCCGCCCAGGCAGGCAGCCAGAGCTGGAAGGCCTTCTTCTACGGCTCCTCGGACGCCGGGAACTTCATCACCGTCGACAAGCCGCCGCTCGCGCTCTGGCCGATGGCGCTGGCGGCGCGCGTCTTCGGGCTCTCCTCGTGGTCGGTGCTGGCCCCGCAGGCGCTGATGGCGGTGGCCACCGTGGCGGTGCTGTACGCGACGGTGCGCCGGCGCTTCTCGCCGCTCGCCGGGCTGCTGACGGGCGCGGTGTTCGCGCTGACGCCGGTGGCGGCGCTGATGTTCCGCTTCAACAACCCGGACGCGCTGCTGGTGCTGCTGCTCACGCTGGCCGCGTACGGGCTGCTGCGGGCGGTCGAGGCGGCGGGCACCCGGTGGCTGGTGTTCACCGGCGTGATGTTCGGGCTGGCCTTCCTCACCAAGACCCTCCAGGCGTTCCTGGTGCTGCCCGCGTTCGCGCTGGTCTACCTGGTGGTGGCGCCGACCGGGCTGTGGCGCCGGGTGCGCCAGCTGCTGGCCGGCGGGCTGGCGACGGTGGTCGCGGGCGGCTGGTGGGTCGCGGTGGTCGAGCTGGTGCCGGCCTCGGCGCGGCCGTACATCGGCGGCTCGCAGGACAACAGCTTCCTCTCGCTCACCTTCGGCTACAACGGCCTGGGCCGGCTCAACGGCAACGAGACCGGCAGCGTCGGCGGTGGGCGCAACCGGATGCCGGCCGGGGCCGAGGCGGTGTTCGGCGGCGCCCCGGGCGGCGCTCCGGCCGGGGGTCCGCCCGGCGGGACGGGCGGCGGCTGGGGCCGCACCGGCCTCACCCGGCTGTTCGACGGCGACATCGGCGGGCAGATCGCCTGGCTGCTGCCCGCCGCGCTGATCCTGCTGGTGTTCGGCCTGTGGGCCACCCGCCGCCACGCCCGGACGGACACCGCGCGCACCGCGTTCCTGGTCTGGGGCGGCTGGCTGCTCTGCACCGCGCTGACCTTCAGCTTCATGTCCGGGATCTTCCACCAGTACTACACGGTGGCGCTGGCCCCGGCGGTCGCGGCGCTGGTCGGCATGGGCGTCGACGGGCTGTGGCGGGCGCGGCACCGGCTGCCGTACGCGGCGGTGCTGGCCGGCACGCTCGCGGTGACGGCGGTGTGGGCGTACGTGCTGCTCGGGCGCAGCGCGGACTTCCTGCCGTGGCTGCGGCCGGCCGTCCTGGCGGGCGGGCTGCTCGCCGCGGTGGCGCTGCTCGCGGCCGGTCCGCTCGCGGCGCGGCTCGCGCGCCGGGCGGACGGCGGTCCGGCCGGGTCCTCGCGGCTCGCCGGGCGGCTGACCGCGGTGGCGGGCCTGGTGGGTGCGGCGGCGGCGCTGGGCGGACCGGCGGCGTACGCGGTGGAGACCGTCGGCACGCCGCACCAGGGCTCGATCGTGCTGGCCGGGCCGGCGGTGGAGGGCGGCTTCGGACCGGGCGGCGGCCGGCGCGGCGCGGGCGGCCCGGGCGGCTTCCCCGGCTTCCCCGGCGCCCAGCAGCAGGACGGCCGGGACGGCGGCCGGGGCAACCGTGTTCCCGACGGTACGGGCGGCTTCCGTGACGGCACGGGCGGCTTCCCCGGCGCCCCGGGCGCCCTGGACGGCGCCCCGGGCGGCACGACCGGCGGCCCCGGCGGCATGGGCGGCATGGGCGGGCTGCTGAACGGCACCAAGGTGAGCACCGAGGCCGCCGACCTGCTGGAGCAGGGCGCCGACGGCTACCGCTGGGCGGCCGCGACCAGCGGTTCGCAGAACGCAGCCAGTTACCAACTCGCCTCCGGCGTCCCGGTGATGGCCCTCGGCGGCTTCAACAGCAGCGACCCCTCGCTCAGCCTGGAGGCCTTCCAGCAGTACGTGGCGGAGGGCAAGGTCCACTGGTTCGTCGCCGGTGGCTCGTTCCGCGCCCTCGACGGCGAGGCGGGCGGCACGAACGCCGCTCCGGGCGCCCCGGGCGGCGGGTCCGGCCAGTCGCAGACCGCCCGGATCGAGGCCTGGGTGACGAGCCACTACACCGCCAGGACGGTCGGCGGCTCGACGTTCTACGATCTCAGCCGACCAGCCGGCTCCTGACCCGGACGGCGGGGCGCGCCACGGTGAACGACCGTGGCGCGCCCCCCCCGAGGGGCGCCGCAGGGCTGGCGGGGGCGCCC
>NZ_JBHVTL010000006.1:0-67860 GCF_042884635.1 Kitasatospora sp. NPDC058115 | reverse complement strand
GGGGGGGGGGGCTGTTTTTTATTCTATCCCCCCCCCCCGCGGGGCCCCCCCCGGGCGGGGGGGGGCCCCCCGGGTCACCGTGGCGCGCCCCGCCGTTGTGCCGCATCAGGACTGCCGGCGGCTCACTGCGCGGGGTCGCTCGCGCAGCGCGTCCCGGCGGCCGGCGCGGCGCCCTCCAGCAGGAAGGCGTCCACCGCGGTCCGGATGCAGGCGCTCCAGCCGTACCCGGTGTGCCCCTCGCCCTCGCGGGTGAGCAGCACGGCGTTGCCGAGCTGGGCGGCGAGCTTCTCGGCGTTGGCGTACGGGGTGGCCGCGTCGCCGGTGGAGCCGACCACGACGATCGGCGCCTGGGCCTTGGAGGCGATGGGGTGCGAGCGCTCGGCCGAACGGAACGGCCAGGTCCGGCAGTCCGGGTCGAAGACGGCGGCGCTCGGGTCGTGCCGGCTGATCAGCGGGGCCTTCGCGGCCAGGTCGGCGTAGGCGGCCTGGAGCGCGTCCCCGGTGGGGACGTCGGTCGCCCCGTCGGCGCAGTGGATGGCGGTGTAGGCGTCGGCGGAGACGTTGTAGTGGCCGTCCTTGTCGCGCCGGTTGTAGGAGTCGGCGTAGCCGAGCAGGAGGTCGCCCTTGCCGTTGGCCATGGCCTGCGTCAGCACGGTCCGCAGCTGGTCCCAGGCGCTCTCGTCGCCGTAGAGGCCCTCGATCACGCCGGTCCACGCCAGGGTGCTGGTGAGGACGCGGCCGGTGCTCGTGGTGAGCGGCTTCTGCTTGAGCCCGTCGAGGAAGTCGGCGAGCTTGCCGGCGGCCTTGTCGGGGTCCTTGCCGAGCGGGCAGGAGGACTTCTTGGCGCAGTACGCGGCGAAGGCGTTGAGCGAGCGCTCGAACCCGGCGTACTGCTCGATGTTGTGCTGGGCGAGCGGCAGGGACGGGTCGACGGCGCCGTCCAGGACGAGCCGGCCGACGCGGTCCGGGAACTCCTCGGCGTAGACGCTGCCGATGTAGGTGCCGTAGGAGAGGCCGAAGTAGGTGAGCTTCTGCTCGCCGAGCGCGGCGCGCAGCACGTCCATGTCGCGCACCGAGTCGCGGGTGCCGAGGAAGGGCAGCAGCTTGCCGTACTTGGCCTGGCAGGCGTCGGCGAGGACCTTGCCGTGCTCCGGGCCGGGGTCGTCGGTGCCGAGCCAGTCGTCGCGGGTCCTGTCGTCGAGGCAGTTCACCGGGGAGGTGCCGCCGACTCCGCGCGGGTCGATGCCGACGGTGTCGAAGCGCTCCCGGACACCCTTCTGGAAGTAGTCGGGGTTGCGCTGGACGAAGCCGACCCCGGTGCCGCCGGGGCCGCCGGGATTGACGACGACGGCGCCGATCCGCTGGTCGGGCTTGGCGGCGGGCTTGCGGACCACGGCGACGTCGAGGGTGCCGGCGCCCGGGTCGGCGTAGTCCAGCGGGACCTTGAGGGTGGTGCACTGCACCGCCGACTCGTCGATCTTCGCGGTCTTCGGGTCGTCCGCGCAGGCCGCCCAGCCGAGCTGCTGGCCGTAGAAGGCCTGGAGGGCCGGGTCCGCCTGGCCGGTGGGCTTCACCGTCGGCGTGGGCGTGGCGGTCGGCGTGGGCGTCGGGGCGGGGGCCGCGGTGGCGCTCGCCGGGTCGGTGGGCGACGGCGTGGTGGTCGCGGCGGTGGACGGCGTGCCGGGGGCCGCGTCGGTGGAGCCGCCCGAGCTGGTGCAGGCGGCCAGCAGAGCGGCCGCGGCGACGGCGGGCAGGGCGCGTCGCGAGAACCGGGTGATCATCGAATGCACCGCACACGAATACCACCTGACGATCACACTGCTGACGGTGCCCCACCCGCTGCGGCCCGCCGGCCGTGCACGCTTCCGGACAAAGAGCGACGAACCCTCCGAGGAAACGTTTCCTCGGAGGGTTCGCCCACCGTTCGTCAGCGTTCCGTCAGCCGCCGCACTGCTGGAGCATCGCCTTCTTGTCGGCGTCCGTCACCGGCAGCTGGTACTTCAGCGACACCTGGGCGAAGCGCACCGCGTAGGAGCAGCGGATCTCCGGGCTGGCCGGCAGCCAGGCGGACGGGCCGGAGTCGCCCTTGGAGGCGTTCTGCGAACCGTCGGCCGGGATGAGGTTGAGCGGGTCGTTGGCTATCTGCACCCGCTTCAGCTTGTCCCACTTGGCGGCACCCATCTGCCAGTCGTAGGACAGCGGCATCACGTGGTCGATCTGGATCTTCGAGGCCTGCTTCTTGTCCCACTCCACCGTCTTGCCGGTGTACGGGTCGTGGATGGTCATCGAGGTGACCACGCACGTCGAGCCGTCCTTGCGCTCCACCGCCGAACCGTCGCGGGCCAGCAGGTCGTTGCGGGTGTCGCAGTTGTTGTGGCCGCCGGGTATGCCGTCCACGTTGTCGGTCCAGGCCGGGCCGAACTCATTGCGGTCGTAGCCGTCCTTGGGCCCGGCCGCGGCGGTGGAGACCTTGGCGATCAGCTCACGGCCGGCCTTCTGGTCCTCGGCCGAAGTCAGCGGCGCCAGACCGGGCTTGGTGCCGTCGGGGTTCTCCAGCGGGCTGGTGCCCCGGCCCGCCGCGGCCGCCGCGCCGGACCCGGCGGACGCGCCGCCGCCCGCCGGCTTCTTGTCGTCCGAGCAACTGCTCAGCACCGCGGCGGATATCAGGAGGACCACGGCGGTGGCGGACAGGGTGGTGCGACGACGGGCGGGCACGGGGACTCCCCAGGTGGGCGGGCGGCTGACGGCGCACCAGCAGACCAGCCGCCCCGCGAGTGGTCAAGCCACCACAACACGGAGCATTTCGATCATGGCGAAGCTCACACCCGCAGGTCCCGGACGACCTCCTCCAGCACCGTCCCCAGCGGCGTCGCCGCCACCCCCAGCACCTGCCGGGTGAGCGCCGAGTCGAGCAGCAGCGGCCGGTCGTAGAGGTAGGCCATCTCCTCGACCTCGGCGAGGATCTCGTCGCCCGAACCGGCGAGCTCCGCCACCGGGACCGCCGTGAGCGCCGGCTGCGGCGCTCCGGCCGCCTGCGCCAGCAGCGCGGACAGCTCACGGGCGGAGGCCTCGCTCGTACTGGGCACGTGCCAGGCCCGGCCCCAGGACGCCTCGTTGCGCGCGGCCGCGACCAGGGTGGCGGCCACGTCGCCGACGTAGCTCCAGCTGTGCGGCGCGTCCAGGTCGGCGGGGTAGCCGATCGGGGTGCCCGCCACCACGGCCGGCGCCACGGTGAGGGCGAACAGCGAGGTCGCCGCGCGGCCGAGGAAGTCGCTGGCCCGCACCTCGGTGACGCGCGCCCGGCCCGCCTCGTGGGCGGCCAGCGCGTCCGCCCACAGGGCCGCCCGCACGGCGCCCTTGCGGCTGCCCGGGGCGGCCGGCCGGTCCTCGGTGAGCGGGCCGTCCACCGGACCGTAGCCGTAGACGTTGCCGAGCATGACGTAGCCCGCGCCGGAGCGTTCGGCGGCGGTCAGCAGGGCGGCGGCGAGCGGCGGGAACCCGGTCGGCCAGCGGTGGTACGGCGGGGCCGCGCAGTTGATCAGCGAGTGGGCGCCCTCGACCAGCGCGGTGAGGGCGTCGGCGTCGGTGGCGTCGGCGGCGACGCGCTCGACACCGGGGTGCTCGGGACCGCTGCCGCGCCGGGTCACGAGGCGGACCCGCTCGCCCTCCCCGGCCAGGCGCAGGGCGGTGGCGGTGCCGGTCGGGCCGGCGCCGGTGACGACGTGGAAGGACATGGGGGGCTCCCGGGTTGCCTGAGGGGTGGTGACGCCGGACTGGGCGGCGCCGTGATCAACTCTCGGCCAGGGCCCCGCCGCGCGGCAGGGCTCCGGCTGCCAAGGTTCCGGAGGTTCTGGCCATGCCCTCGTCCGCGCCCCCGCCCGCGCTCCCGTCCGCACGGCCGTCCGCGGACGTGCACCGGGTCGCGGTCGTCGCCGTGCCCCCGGTGACCGCCTTCGACCTCGCGATCCCCGACATCGTCTTCGGCTCCGCCGAGGTGGACGGCCGCCCGGCCTACCGGGTGCGGATCTGCACGATCGAGCCCGGTCCGGTCGCGAGCACCAGCAGCCTCCAGGTCGTCGTCCCGCACGGCCTGAACGCGATCGCCACCGCCGACACCGTGCTGGTGACCGGCTCGGCCTCCCGCACCGACGCCGACGAGCGGATCCTCGCCGCCCTGCGCGCCGCGGCCGCCCGGGGCGCGCGGATGGCCTCGATCTGCACCGGCGCGTTCGTCCTCGCCCAGGCCGGACTGCTCGACGGGCACAGCGCCACCACCTACTGGGTGCAGGCGGGCGCGCTGGAGCACCGCTTCCCCAAGGTGCGGGTGCTCCCGCAGGCGCTGTTCGTCGACGACGGCCCGGTGCTCACCTCCGCCGGGCTGACCGCCGGCATCGACCTGTGCCTGCACATGGTGCGCACCGACCACGGCGCGGCGGTGGCCAACGCGGTGGCCCGGCTGGCGGCGGTCTCGGCGGTCCGCGACGGCGGCCAGGGACAGGTCCTGCCGACCCCGGTGGCCGCCCCGGACGGCAGCTCGCTCGCCGCCACCCGGGCCTGGGCCCTCACCCGGCTCGCCGAGCCGCTCACGCTGGCCGGGCTGGCCGCGCACGCGGGGGTGAGCGTGCGCACCCTCAACCGCCGCTTCCAGGCCGAGACCGGGACCACCCCGCTCCAGTGGCTGCTCACCCAGCGCCTCGAACAGGCCCGGGAGCTGCTGGAGTCCACCGCCCTGCCGGTGGACCGGGTCGCCGCCCGCACCGGCTTCGTCACCCCCGACTCGTTGCGCCGTCACCTCCTCCAGCGGGTCGGCATGACGCCGCGTGCCTACCGCGCGCACTTCACCCGGCCGACGGCCCGCGCGAACGGCTGACGGCTGACGGCTGACGGCACCGGACCGTGCGAACGGCCGACGGCGCCGGACCGTGCGCAACGGCGGCCGGGGCGGGCAGGCTGGGCGCATGGAACGGAGCGAGACGGTGGCCGCCCTGGTGCTGGCCGCCGGTGGCGGGCGGCGGTTGGGCGGACGGCCGAAGGCGCTGGTCCGCTACCGGGGCCGGCCGCTGGTGGAGCACGCGGTGGCGGTGGTCCGGGCGGGCGGCTGCCGGGAGGTGACGGTGGTGCTGGGCGCGGACCGGGAGCGGGTGCGCTCGACGGCCCATCTGCCGGGCTGCCGCCTGGTGGCCAATCCGGACTGGGAACGCGGCCTGGGCTCCTCCCTGCGCACCGGGCTGGCCGCGCTGCCCGCCCGGTCCTCGGCGGCGCTGGTGATGCTGGTGGACACGCCAGGGGTGAGCCCGGCCGCGGTGGCCCGGCTGCTGGCCGCGCACCGGGCCGGGGCGGAGCTGGCCGCCGCCGCGTACCACGGCCGGCGCGGGCACCCCGTGCTGATCGGGGCCCGGCACTTCGCCGAGGCGGCGCAGGGCGCACACGGCGACACGGGGGCGCGGGCCCTGCTGGCGGCGCACGCGGACGATCTCACGCTGGTCGAGTGCGCCGACGTCGCCGCCCCGGACGACCTGGACACCCCGGACGATCTGGCCCGGTGGGGCGCGCAGTGACGCACGGGCCGCACCGGGCCGCACGCGTTCACCCCCGTTCGCCCGGGAGGAGGGCCCGGCTCCCGCCCGAGGGGGAGGCGTCTCCTCCTCTCCGCCGATCGATCGAGCGCACACCCCTGATTCGTCCCTGAGGATTGCCGCATTCCGCGCCGCACCCCCCAGGTTTCGGGGAGCATGGGACACGTCACCCACCCCCGATGCGAACGGACGGTGCCCGCGATGCCCGGACTGCCCGACGACTTCACCGGACACGACCCGGCCGGACGCGGCCCGGCGGCGGGTGGCGCCCGGGCGATCCGCTGCCCCGCCTGCCGGCGGGAGCACCTGTACGAACCCCCGTCGCTGCCCTGCCCGTGCGGCGCCTCGCTCAAGGTGCCGCTGCTGCGCGGCGGGGTGCCGGTGCAGGTGCGCTTCCGCTCGTGGGAGGACTCCTGGCTGAGCATGCGCTGTCCGCACTGCGGGCGCTCCGACCAGTGGCCGCAGCCCGAGTTCACCTGCAACTGCGGGGCCACCGTACGGCTCCCGGTGGACCGCACCACCCGGCTGGGCGGCGGCGGCACCGCCGGCCCGCTGGGCGCCGCCGCCGGTCCGCGGGCCTCCCACCCGCACCCGGTGCGTCCCGCGCACTCGCTGGACGCGCCCGCCGCGGCCCCGCCGGCCGCGGGTGCGGGCACGGGCGCCCCGGCCGCGCCGTGGCGGCGGCGCGCGCCGTTCCGTCCGCACCCGGTGCGGACCTCCCAGGACGCCGTGTTCACCGCGGCCCGCTACCTGGAGTGGCTGGGCTTCGACGACCTGGAGCTGACCGAGGCCCAGGAACGCGACGGGGTGACCCTGCTGGGCAGCCGGATGGTCGCGCAGGTGGACACCTGGACCGAGCCGGCCGATGTGAAGTCGGTCGAGTGCCTGTGGCTGCAGACCCTGCACGCGGAGGAGATGGCCGCCGCGATGTTCACTCTTGCGGGCTATTCGCACCAGGCCACGGTGCGCGGCGAACAGCTGCTGGTGGCGCTGTTCAGCCTGGACCTGGCGGGTGTGCCGCAGCCCGCGAACGGCGCCGCCGAGGCCCTGATGGAGACCGGCTGGACATCCTGAGGTCCCGTCCGGTTCCCCGGCCCGTCGCCCGCTGATCATCCGGGAGAAAACCCGTCCGGACGCAACAACCTCCGCTCGTGATCTGGTGCACAAGCTCGCCCCCGTGTTGAATTGCCGCCACAGCGCGGGCCTGTGGCGCGTCATGCCACGAGTGGGGAGGGGCCCGCTTCCTGCTGGATGGCGCACACAAGGAGGTGGCGTTGTCGGAGCACGGATGGGGCCCGAGTGGCCGGGACGCACGGGGGCCGGCGGCGCCTCCGGAGCCGGGGGACACCGTGTGGCGGCTGCGGTCCCGGGCGTGCTGGCGGGAGGCCGCCGAACTGTTACGGCCGGCCGCCGAGCGCGACCCGACGGCGGCGCTCGTCAGGGCCGAACTACTGATCGAGCAGTGTCTGTTCACCGCGGCCAACTGGAGCCAGGCCGAGCAGGCACTGCGCCTGGCCGAGGCCGTCGCGGCGACCACCGAACAGCGCGCGTCGGCGGCCTGCGCGCGCGGCTTCCTGGCGTACGTGGCGAGCGTGCTCGGCGCCCGCGACCGGCTGGACGAGGCCCAGGCCGCGCTCGGGCGCACCTCGGCCCTGCTGCCGCCGGACGCACCGGGCCGGCCACTGCTGGACTTCCGGCGGGGGCTGGTCGCGGAGAACCTGCTGCGTGATCCGACGGCGGCCTGGATCGCCTACCGCCGGGCCCACGACGGCGCGGGCGAACGCGGCGACGAGTTGCTCCGCTCCTCGACCTGGCGGCACCTGGCCGCCCTGGCGCTCGCGGCCGGGGACCACGAGCGTGCCCGGGAGGGGTTCGACGCCTCGCTGCGGCTGCGCGAGCAGCTGGGCTTCACGGTGGGCGTGGCGCCGGCGCTGGCGGCGCTCGCCGAGGTGTCCGAGCCGGCCGAGGCCGTGCGGCTGCGGGCGGAGGCGACCAGACTGGTGCAGGCGCTGGGGGGCGTGCCGGTCTGGCTCGCCCGCCAGCTCGGCGCGGCGCGCACACCGGGCGCCCACCCGGACGAGCACGGCGGGAGGCAGGCACAGCGGCCGATCAGCTAAGGTGAGGCTAACCCTGGCCGGGTCGAGCAGTGACCCGGCCGGGTTCGCCGTGCCGTTCCCGGTGTCCGCCGGTCCCGGCGCGAGCGGCCCCGCCGCGCCGGAGTGCGCGCCCTGCGCGCCCGGCGCCGGATTCACCGCCCCGGCGCCCCGCTCCCCCGCACACCTCGAACGCCGCGCACGGCGGCGGCCCGGCCGCCGCCCCGCCGGCCGGGCGGAGGTCCGGAATTCCCGACTCCCCTTTTTTCGCGTTAATGCGATGAAAAGATTAACCCCTCGCCAAAAATCCCCCTCCCCGGTGCATTGACAGGAAATCAGTCATTCCCCGGCCGGGCATCCGTCATGATGGTCCCCGCCATCACGGCACGGGAATTGCGACGCAGGAGAGCGAGGCTGGTCCAGGCGATGAAATTGTCCGACATACCGCTGGGTTGGGCCGTCACCGGCGTCGCGGTGCTGCTGGTCGGCGCGCTCCTGGTGACCCTGGTCCGGAGCCGGGGGGCCACGAGCAGCGGGGCCGCCGCGGATTCCTGGGAGCGGGCCGAGGAGCGCCGCCGCCGGAAGGAGTCCCTGTACGGCGGGGCCTCGTACACGCTGCTGTTCTGCTGCGCGGCCGTGGCCGCCGCGCTCTCCTTCCACGGCCTGGTCGGCTTCGGGGTGCAGAACCTCAACCTGTCCGGCGGCTGGGAGTACCTGGTGCCGTTCGGCCTGGACGGCGCGGCGATGTTCTGCTCGGTGCTCGCCGTGCGCGAGGCCAGCCACGGTGACGCGGCGCTCGGCTCCCGGCTGCTGGTCTGGCTGTTCGCCGGGGCCTCGGCCTGGTTCAACTGGGTGCACGCCCCGCGCGGCTTCGGCCACGCCGGGGCGCCGCAGTTCTTCGCGGGGATGTCGCTCTCGGCGGCGGTGCTGTTCGACCGGGCGCTCAAGCAGACCCGCCGGGCCGCGCTGCGCGAGCAGGGGCTCGTCCCCCGCCCGCTGCCGCAGATCCGCATCGTCCGCTGGCTGCGCGCGCCCCGCGAGACCTACGCCGCCTGGTCGCTGATGCTGCTGGAGAACGTCCGCAGCCTGGACGAGGCGGTCGACGAGGTCCGCGACGACAAGCGCGAGCGGGCCCGGGAGAGGGAGCGCCGCAAGCTGGCGGGGCGCCGCGAGCGGGCCGAGATCCGGGCGATCAACCGCACCAACAGCGTCTGGCGCCAACGCGGTGGCGGCGGCGCGCCCCCGGCGGCCCGGCAGCTGGAGTCCGGCCCGGAGTCCGTCATAGCGGCCCCCGACGGCGGCGGGCCGGAGCGGCCCGCCGCCGGGGGCGCCGTCGCCCAGGCCGGCCTGCCGGCCGTGCCCGAGCGGCGCACCCTCGACCTCACGACGGAGGAGGCCACCGCGCCGCTGCCCCGGCTGGACTCCCTGGAGCAGAAGCTGAAGGACCTGGAGCAGCAGTTCGGCTGACGCCCCGGCGGCGTCCGCGGCCACCACTCCCGGCCGTCACGCCAGGGGCGTCACTCCACGGGCGTCACGCTGAGCTCGAACCACATCCGCTTGCCCGACCCCCGGGGCTCCACGCCCCAGCCGTCGGCCAGCGCCTCGACCAGCATCAGCCCGCGCCCGGAGGAGGCCTGCTCCCCCGGTGTGCGGCGGGTCGGCCAGAGGTCCGACTCGTCCTCCACCTCGACCCGCAGCCGCGCCCGGCCGCCGTCCGCGACCGGCTCCCGGTAGAGGCGGGCGGTGAACATGGCGTCCCGGTCGGTGTGCCGGATGGCGTTGGTGACCAGCTCGGAGGAGAGCAGTTCGGCGGTGTCGATCAGCTCCGACACCCCCCAGCGCCGCAGCGCGTCGCGCAGTTCGGCACGGACCTCGGAGATCCGGGCGAGGTCGGCCTGACCGATCCGGCGGCGCAGCTGCTGGGCGGCCAGACCGCCCTCGGGGCCGTCCCAGCGCAGCAGGAGCAGCGCGATGTCGTCCTCGCGCTCGCTGGAATCGGCGGCCTGGGAGGCGATCCGGTCGGCGAGGTCGTCCAGCGGGTCGCGACCCGTCGCGGCCGGGTCCGCGAGCGGTTCGGAGAGCACGGCGGTGAGCCGGGCGATGCCCTCGTCGAGGTCCATGCCGCGCGCCTCGACCAGGCCGTCGGTGCAGAGCAGCACGGTCTCGCCCGGGTCGAGGCTGAACCGGGTGACCCGGTACTCCTCGTCCGGGGCGATGCCGAGCGGCAGCCCGCCGGCCACCGGGACGGTGGTGGCGGTGCCGTCGCCGCGCCGCACCACCGGGTCGAGGTGGCCGGCCCGGACGGCGTAGACCACGCCGTAGTCGACGTTGACCTCGGCGTAGGTGCAGGTGGCGAAGTGGTCGGTGTCGAGGTCGGCGAGGAAGCGGGAGGCCCGGGCCATCACCGCGGCGGGCGGGTGGCCCTCGGCGGCGTAGGCGCGCAGGGCGATCCGCAGCTGGCCCATGATGCCGGCCGCGTGCACGTCGTGGCCCTGGACGTCGCCGATCACCAGGCCGACGTGACCGCCGGGCAGCGGCACCACGTCGTACCAGTCGCCGCCGATCTGGAGGCCGGAGCCGGCCGCCAGGTAGCGGACGGCGGTGGTGACGCCCGGCACGGACGGCACGGTGCGCGGCAGCATGACGCGCTGCAGACCGGCCGCCAGCTCGTGTTCGGCGTCGTGCAGCCGGGCCCGGGCCAGTGACTGGGCGACCAGGCCGCCGAGGGTGGAGAGCAGGGTGCGCTCGTCGGCGTCGAGCCGGCGGTCGTCGTCGAAGCTGACCACGCAGACGCCGATCGCCCGGCCGCTGGCGACCAGCGGCAGGAACGCCCAGGAGCTGCGGGTGGTGCGGCGGGCCTGCTCCCAGACGTCGGGGTAGCGCTCGCGGTACTCCTCGCGGCTGGTGCAGAACACCGGGGCGCGGCCCCGCAGCGCCTCGGCGGCGGGGTGGCTGGGCGGCAGCACCGAGCGGTCGTAGCCGGTCAGCTCGTCGGTGCGGTAGCCGGAGGCGCCGAGGATCTGCACCCGGCCGGCCTCGAAGGAGGCCAGGACCAGGCCGTCCGGCGGCAGTCCGGGCAGCGGCAGCTCGGTGAAGACCCGGGCGACGTCCCGCACGGTGACCGCCTCGGAGAGCGCGCGGGCGGCCTCCTTGATGAAGCGGGAGCGCTCCTCGCGCAGCAGGGCGAGCCGGTCGGCGCGGTCGCGCTTGTGCAGTTCGACGGTGGCGTCCCAGACGAAGCCGACCATCCGGGAGGCCCGGCCGAAGGCGTCGGCGAGGACCCGGCCGCGGAACCGGACGGCCCGCATGGCGCCGCTCGGGCCGACCGTCCGGTAGTAGGCGCCGCACTGGCCGAGCTCGGCGACGGCGCGCTCGACCCGGCGGCGCACCACGGGGGCGTCCTCGGGGTGGAGCAGGGCGAGGAAGGAGGCGGAGGAGCGGTCGAAGCGGCCCTTCTCGACGGCGTCGAGCCCGACGATGGTGCAGGCGCGCTGGTCGCCCTCCAGGATGTCGCGGCGGATGTCCCAGTCGAACGAGCCGATGCCGTTGGCGGCCATCGCGGGCTCCAGCCAGTCCGGCGTGGTGTCGCCCGGGGAGAGCGGCAGGCCGCCGGAGAGCATCGGTGCCAGTCGGCCGGCCGCCAGGCCGGGGGCGGTGCGCAGCGCGTGCCGCCGGGCCGCCTGCGCCGGGGGTCTGGCCCGCCCGGAGCCGGTCGTGGACGGACCGGAAGGAAGGGCCGGCCCCGGTGACTCGGACTCTGTGGGCATGCTGCTCCTGCCGCTGCCGTGACGGACCGCGCCGACCGTCCGGACGGGCCGCGTGGCGTGTGTGGGTGGTGCTCGACGGTCGCGCGCCGACGGGCGGTCAGTGGTCGAGGTGGTCCTTCCCCGCCGCTTCTCGCACGTGGGCACACATTCCCACCATCCTGGCCAATGTTCGGCCCGGCGGCAATGGCAACGGGCCGGAAATCTCGCCTTCCGCCTTCGCTTCCGGGCATCGTTCGACAGCGAACAGTGCCCGTGCGGCAAACGGCGGCCGAACGGGGCCGACGCGCCCCGGACGGAGCACGGAAACGGGGCCGCCCCGGGGCCGGACGGGGGCCGGACGGCCTCAGGCGTCGACGGTGCCCAGCTCGAACCAGGTGACCTTGCCGTCCCCCCGCAGCTGGACCCCCCAGGAGTCGGCGAGCGCCTCCACCAGCAGCAGCCCGCGGCCGGAGGTGGCGTACTCCACCTCCTGGTCGCGGCGGCGCCCGGGCAGGCGGGCGGTGCCGTCCTGGACCTCGATGCGCAGCCGCTGGTCGCCGGTGAGCACCGCGTCGAAGACGGCGCCCTGGCCGGTGTGCTGCAGCGCGTTGGTGACCAGTTCGGAGGTGAGCAGCTCGGCCGTGTCGGCCAGCTCGGGCACGCCCCACAGGCCGAGCGCGGTGCGCAGCCGGCGGCGCACCGCCCCGACGCCGACCAGGTCGGCGGCCTCCAGCGCCAGGTGGAGCCGGCGGTTGAGCGCGCACCCGGGCGCCGGTACGCCCGGCCGGGTGGCGCCCGCCGGGCCGGCCGTGTGCACGGGGCCGGCCGTGCCCGCCGGGGCACCCTGGCCGGTTCCGGTCACCCGGAAGGCTCCGCCCGAACTTGTCCGCTGCCGCGGGAATCGCGACTGACCGTCCATCACCCCTGCCCCCGCCCTCGTTCCGGGCCGCCGGGCCGGATCCCCCGCCGGCCGGTCGGCCACCTTGGTACTGACCAACCATCCTCATGCCCAGCTTTCGGCATTTGGAACAGTGCCCGGGCGATCACCTGGGGTGAAGGGGGCACGGGGCGGTTCGCGTGATCCAACTGCCCGCGGCGGTCAGGTTTGCGAAGCGTACGGGCGGTTTTCGACCGCCGGCGCCGCCGCGCCCGGTCGGTCGGCGAGCCGATCGCCGCGGGAGCGGCAAGGCTGGACAGGGCGGGCGGCTCCGGGTTCAATGACCGGAGATGTTTGAACGCCGTTCTAACAACTCTCACCCCCCTCCCCCGGCGACCGCGAGCGAGGAACCGTGCGACTGACCCCCACCGAGCGGGACCGGCTGCTGATCTTCACAGCAGCCGAGCTGGCCCGCGCCCGCCGCGCCCGAGGCGTCCGCCTCAACATCCCCGAGGCGACCGCGCTGATCGCCGACACCGTCTGCGAGGCCGCCCGGGACGGCCGTCGCCTCGCCGAGGCCATCGAGGCCGGCCGCTCCGTGCTCACCGCCGACGACGTGCTGCCCGGCGTGCCCGACGTGGTCACCGTGGTCCAGGTCGAGGCGGTCTTCGACGACGGCACCCGCCTCGCCGTGGTCAACGACCCGTTCCGGGGCGCCGGCTCGCTCGGCGACGAGGCCCCCGGCGGCGCGCTGCCCGGCGACGGCGCCGGCTACGACCCGGTCGAGGAGACCGTCGTCCTGGCCGTCCACAACACCTCCGGTGTGCCGATCTCGGTCACCTCGCACTTCCACTTCTTCGAGGCCAACCCGCGCCTGGCCTTCGACCGCGGCGCCGCCTACGGCACCCACCTCGCGATCCCGGCCGGCTCCTCGGTGCGCTTCGACCCGGGCGCCACCGTCGAGGTCGGCCTCGTCCCGATCGGCGGCGAGCGGGTCGCGATCGGCTTCGCCGGCCTGGTCGACGGCCCGCTGGACGCCCCCGGCGCCAAGGAGGCCGCGCTGGCCAAGGCCCGCGCGACCGGCTACCTCACCCACTTCGACGACGCGGAGGTCGAGTCGTGACGTCCATCACCCCCCACGACTACATCTCCGTGCACGGCCCGCGGGCCGGCGACCGGATCCGGCTCGGCGACTCCGGGCTGATCGTCCGCGTCGAGTCGGACTCCCAGGCGCCGGGCGACGAGTTCCTGGCCGGCTTCGGCAAGACCGCCCGCGACGGACTGCACCTCAGGCCCGCCGCCGTCCGCGACACCTGTGACGTGGTCATCAGCAACGTCCTGGTGATCGACGCGGTCCAGGGCATCCGGAAGACCTCGATCGGCCTCGTCGCCGGGCGGATCGCCTCGATCGGCCGGGCCGGCAACCCCGACACCATGGACGGCGTCGACGTGGTCGTCGGCACCGGGACCACGATCGTCTCCGGCGAGGGCATGATCGCCACCGCCGGCGCCATCGACACCCACGTCCACCTGCTGTCGCCGCGGATCATGGAGGCCTCGCTCGCCTCCGGCGTCACCACGATCATCGGCCAGGAGTTCGGCCCGGTCTGGGGCGTCGGCGTCAACTCCCCCTGGGCGCTGCGGCACGCCTTCAACGCCTTCGACGCCTGGCCGGTCAACATCGGCTTCCTCGGCCGCGGCTCCTCCTCCGACGAGGCCCCGCTGATCGAGGCCCTCGCGGAGGGCGGCGCCTCCGGCTTCAAGGTGCACGAGGACATGGGCGCCCACACCCGCGCCCTGGACACCGCGCTGCGGGTCGCCGAGGAGTACGACGTGCAGGTCGCCCTGCACACCGACGGCCTCAACGAGTGCCTGTCCGTCGAGGACACCCTCAAGGTGCTGGAGGGCCGGACCATCCACGCCTTCCACATCGAGGGCTGCGGCGGCGGCCACGTGCCCAACGTGCTCAAGATGGCGGGCGTGCCGAACGTCATCGGCTCCTCCACCAACCCCACCCTGCCGTTCGGCCGGGACGCGCTGGGCGAGCACTTCGACATGATCGTCTCCGCGCACGACCTCAAGACCGACCTGCCGGGCGACGCCGCGATGGCCCGCGACCGGATCCGGGCCGGCACGATGGGCGCCGAGGACGTCCTGCACGACCTGGGCGTCATCGGCATCACCTCCTCCGACGCCCAGGGCATGGGCCGGGCCGGCGAGACCGTGCGCCGCACCTTCGCCATGGCCGGCAAGATGAAGGCCGAGCTCGGACCGCTCGACGGCGGCTACGGCACCACCGAGGGCGGCGACGACAACGAGCGCGTGCTGCGCTACATCGCCAAGCTCACCATCAACCCCGCCATCGCCCACGGCCTGGCCCACGAGGTCGGCTCGATCGAGATCGGCAAGCTCGCCGACATCGTGCTCTGGCGCCCGGACCACTTCGGCGCCAAGCCGCAGCTGGTCCTCAAGTCCGGTTTCCCCGCCTACGGCGTGGTCGGCGACCCCAACGCCTCCACCGACCGCTGCGAGCCGCTCGTGCTCGGCCCGCAGTTCGGCGCGCACGGGGCCACCGCCGCCGACATCTCGGTCGCCTTCGTCGCCCAGGCCGCCGCCGACGGCGCCTACCTCGACCGCCCCGCCGACGGCCTGCCCACCCGGCGCCGGCGCGTCGGCGTCCGGGGCACCCGCGGCATCGGCCCGCGCGACATGGTGCGCAACGCCCGGGTCGGCCGCGTCGACGTCACCGAGACCGGCCTGGTCTCGCTCGACGGCGCCCCGCTGCGCTCCGAGCCCGCCGACAGCGTCGCGCTCAGCCGCCTCTACTTCCTCTGACCCTCCCGCTCCACCGAAGGACGCCGCGATGACCACCCCCGCCCCCGCCTCGCTCGGCTACCGGATGCCCGCCGAGTGGCACCCGCACGACCGCACCTGGATGGCCTTCCCGACCGACAACCCGACCTTCGACACGCCGGAGCACCTGCACGCGGCGCGCGAGGCCTGGGCCGCCGTCGCCAACACCGTCGTCCGGTACGAGCCGGTCACCCTGGTCGTGAACACCGGTGAGACCGCCGAGGCCCGCAAGTACGTCGCCGACGAGGTCGAGATCGTCGAGCGCCCGCTGAACGACGCCTGGATGCGCGACATCGGCCCGACCTTCCTGGTCGACGGCGAGGGCGGCCTCGCCGCGACCGACTGGATCTTCAACGGCTGGGGCGCGCAGTCCTGGGCCCGCTGGGACAAGGACCAGCACGTCGCCGAGCACGTCGCCGAGCTGACCGGGGTCCGGCGGTTCGCCTCGAAGCTCATCAACGAGGGCGGCGGCATCCACGTCGACGGCGAGGGCACCGTGCTCGTCACCGAGACCGTCCAGCTCGGCGAGGGCCGCAACGCCGACTGGACCAAGGAGCAGGTCGAGGCCGAGCTGCACGCCTTCCTCGGCACCACCAAGGCGATCTGGCTGCCGCGCGGGCTCACCCGCGACTACGACGAGTTCGGCACCCGCGGCCACATCGACATCGTCGCCTCGTTCGTCCGCCCCGGCGTCGTCGTCGCGCACGTCCAGCCCGACCCGGCGCACCCCGACCACGCGGTGTGCCAGGAGCTGGTGGCGATCCTGCGGGCCTCCACCGACGCCCGGGGCCGCCCGCTGGAGGTCCTCGAACTGCCCGCCCCCACCGTCCTGCTGGACGAGGAGGGCGAGCCGGTCGACTACTCGTACATCAACCACTACGTGGCCAACGGCGCCGTGGTGCTGTGCGCCTTCGACGACCCGCGCGACCAGGAGGCCGCCGCGATCCTGGCCGAGGCCTACCCCGGCCGCACGGTCGAGCTGGTCGACGCCCGCGAGATCTTCGCCAACGGCGGCGGCATCCACTGCATCACCCAGCAGCAGCCGAAGGCCTGATCCCGCCCGGTACCACCGGGTCTACCGGTGGTACCGGCTCAGGTCGTCGGTGGTGAGTCCGTGGGAGCTGTGCATCGCGACCGAGCTGCAGGAGGAGCGGACGGCCCGGAGCCGGGCCAGCCGCTCCTGCTCGGCCAGCACCCCGTCGAGGTTCTCGGTCGGGCCGCTGCCCCGCCGGTGCAGGTACACCGTCAGCGCGGTCACCACGAGGGCGAGGCCGGCGAACAGGGCGATCATCGTGGCCATGGCCACCACCCCCGGGGGTCGGGAACGTCCTGACCGGTTCGTACCCGCAGGAGCGGGGCGCCGAACCCCCTCCGCCCCGCTCCGTGGCCGTCCGGCCACGGCCGGTATCGTGAAGGACCCTTGAGCCCCGAGGAGCAGCACCGATGGCCGACGCCCGCCCGCGCCGACCGGCCCGCCCGCGCGAGGAGGTCTTCGCCACCGCGCGCGCCGCGATCGCCCAGCACGGGCTCGCCAAGCTCACCATGGCCGGCCTCGGCAAGCAGCTCCAGATGAGCGCCGGGCACCTGCTCTACTACTTCGGCAGCAAGGACCAGTTGCTGCTGGAGACGCTGCGCTGGAGCGAGGAGCAGCTCGGCGCCCGCCGCCGGGCGATGCTCGCCGAGTGCGGGCGCGGCGTCCGGCAGCGGCTGGCGGAGTACACCGCGCTGTACCTGCCGGAGGGTCCGGGGGACCCGCGCTGGATCCTCTGGGTCGAGGTGTGGGGGCGCTCCCCCGCCGGCGAGGAGCTGCGGCGGGGACAGCTGGAGATCGAGGCGCCCTGGCAGGCCGATCTGGTCGCCCTGATCGAGGAGGGCGCCGCGGCGGCCCGCTTCGCCCCCGGCGACGCCACCGAGCGCGCCATCCAGATCCGCGCCCTGCTCGACGGCCTCGCCGTCCCCCTCGCCCTCGGCCTGCCCGGCGCGGACCGCCCCCGCGCCCTGCACCTGGCCACCACCGCCTGCACGTCCCTGCTCGGCTCCGGCCCGACCGCCTGAGCCGGCGGGCCCGGCGGTCCGCGGGGAGCCGGGGGCCGGGGCGCCGGATCAGTCGTGCGGCTTGCGCCGCTCCCGGCGGTTGGGGTGGCGGACGACCACCCCCGCCACTCCGCCGGATCCGGTCAGCCGGACCAGCGGCGTGCCCGGGAGCCGGTCGGGAGTCGTCCGGTCCTTCAGGCCGCCGATGCCGGGATCGATGCCACCGGTGTCCGCGGCCCAGGTGTCGGGGATGACGACCGTGACGCCGGCCATCTCCCCGTACGCCTCCACCACGACCTCCGCGAGGCGGCACTCGACCCGGGTGAAGTCGAGTTTCACGCCGCCCAGCCCTCCGTGGGCGATCACGTGCCCGGGAACCTCCCAGCGCCCGGGGCCGCGCGACACCCCCTGCACGCCGCCCCTGAGCAGCAGCGGCGGCCGGTCCTGCGACGGAACCGGCCCGGGCAGGTCGGCGGTCAGGACGGCCGGCTCGCCGTGGGTCTTCGAGCTCAGCGCCCGCTCCAGGCGCTCGTCCAGCTCGTCGAGGTCGATCCGCCCCTCGGCCGCCGCATCGCGCAGCCGCGCCACCACGGCCTCCCGTTCGTCGTGGGAGGCGCGGAGGCCGCCCGGGGGCACGGGGCTCGGAGAGTTCTCCGGCGGCTGGACGGTCATGACCGCAAGGACAGGCAGCGGGCGGGCTACTCGGTCCAGATGGCGGCGGCGGTGCGGTCCTCGGTGTAGCCCTTGGCGCGGACCTGGACCTGGCGGAGGAAGTCCACGGTGCCCGGCGGGTGGGGGTGGGCCCAGTGCGAGGCCAGGAAGTGGGCGACGGCCGGTTCGTCGGTGACCGGGCGGGACAGGCCCGGGGTGCAGAGCAGCAGGATGTCGCCCGGGGTCGCCGGGACCATCCGGAAGCGGAACGGGCGCGGGCCCGGCGCCGGAGTCTCCGGCACGGGCGGCTGGCCGTCGGGCTGGTGCAGCAGCCGGGCCGCGTACGCGTCGATCCAGTGGCCGGACCGCAGCAGGAACAGCCCGCCCGGGCCGACCCCGAACGCCGCCCGGTAGCCGGCCGCCGGGTCGAGCGACACCAGCAGGCAGTGCAACGAGGCGGGGGACGGCTCGGCGTCGTCGCCGTTTGGCGCGGGCTCCGGCGCCAGGGCGCGCAGCGGGGCGACCGCGCTCAGCGCGAGCCGCTGCAGGCCGTAGCGGAGCCGGTCGCGGGCGCCGTCGCGCAGGTCGGCGGCCAGGCCCTGGCGGCTGCGGCCGACCGCACCGGCGAGCTGGCGGCAGGCCTCGGCGGCCGCGGTGGCGACCTCCCCGGCGGCCGGTCCCGCGTGGTCGAAGCCGCCGAGCACCGCGAGCAGCAGGCCGTCGGTCCCGTCCCCGAAGCGGGTCACCAGCAGCGCGTCCCGCCGGGGCTCGCCCCGGTAGCGGGCGGAGTCGCCGCGGACGGAGACCGCCCGCAGGGTGGTGGTGGCGTACTGGGCGCCCTCCAGGACGGTGTCGGCGACGACGCCGCCCAGGGAGCCGGGGTCGGCCTCGGGCAGGGCGGTCGGCTCGGGGCCGTAGGTGGGTGGGCGCTCGCCGACGTGCGGCACGGCGGGCGCGGCCGCGGGCCGCCCGGGCCGGGGGGCGGCGGGGCGCGGCGCGGGCGGCTCGACGGCGGCGGGCTCGGGCTCGGCGGCGGGTTCGGGCTCCGGCTCCGGCTCGGCCGCGACGGCCGGCTGCGGCTCGGGCTCGGGTTCCGGTTCCGGTTCCGGCTTCCCTTCGGCCTCCGGTTCCGGCTGCGGCTCCGGTTCCGGGGTCGGAGCCGCCGCGGCCTCGGCCCCGGGCTTGGAGCGCGGTTCCGGCACCCGGGCGTCCGTCGCCCAGAAGGGGGCGGGGAAGCGGTGCGTCTCGTCGGCCACCGGAGCAGCGGTGGCCGGGCCCTCGACGACCGGGGGCTCGGCGGCCGGGGGCTGCGGCGCGATCACGCCGACGGCGGTGTCGAACCAGTCGTCGATGCTGTCCCGCTCCAGCACCTCCTCGCCGGCCTCCGGCGTCTCCGGCGCCGCCTCCGGCACCGTCACCGGCGCCTCCTCCTCGGGCGGCGCGCTCCGCTGCTGCCCGATGAGTCCGGCCGCCGTCTCGAACCAGTCGTCGACGCTGCCCTCCCCCGACTGCGCGTCCGGAGTGTCGGGCAGGGTGCCGGCCGGTCCCGCGTAGACCGTGTCCCACCAGCCGTCGTCCGGCCGGTGCTGCTGCTGCGCGGGTGCACCCTGCTTGGTCATCTGGCGGCTCCTGGTCGCTGGCTCGACGTCATTGTCCCCAAGCACCACCACGCTGTCCGGGTTTCGGCGACAACCGCGCGCACATCGGCCGATATCGATCACCGGGTTCGCTGCCCGTTTCGTTTCCGTTCCTCCCGCAGTCGACCGAACCGCCCCGACCAGGGTGTTTCCGGGGTATTACGGCGGCTCCGGGGCCGAAAATGAGAACCGAGGAGGGGGCTCGCTTCACTCGTTCGGCTGATTAAATGTGCGCATGACCGCGTCGGCCCCCAGCACCCCCCGGCCGGGGAGGACCGCACTCGCGGCCCGCCCGGTGGGCGCGCTGTGGATCCTGCTGCTGGCCGGACTGCTGCTGGCGCTGCCGTGCACGGCGCACGCCAAGGCGGTCACGGCCGAGCGGACCGGCTTCCCGGTGACCGTCCCGGCCGACCCCCCGGCGGGTCCCCCGTCGGGCGTGTCCGCCGGTACCACCACGGCCGGCGTCATCGCGGCCGGCGCCGCGTTCGGCACCCCGGTCCACCCGCACGGCGACGGCAACGCCGCCACCGGTCCGGCCACCGCGCCGCAGACCCTCGGCGACCGGATCCGCGCGGAGAGCCACCGGCACTGGACCTGGTGCTCGGTCGACGGCGACCCGCCGCACCGCAACAACGGCTGTTCCAGCCACCCGTACTGCGCCCAGGACGCCCAGCTCCCCAACCCGCCGCCGCACCCGCAGCCCGCCGCGGCGCCGCCGGCCACGGCCCCCGAGGCGCTGCCCCGGGTCGTGCCCGCCGGGCTGCTGGTCGGTCCGCACCCCGCGCCCGACCTGCACGAACTCCAAGTACACCGGTCCTGAGCGGAACCCGCCGCCGGACCCGGCCCTCCCCGCCGACCAGTGTGTCGCCGGGCGGGCGGGACCGACGGAGCCGCCCCTTCCCGCCATCTCTTCCAGACCGCCGCGCCCGATGCGCGACGGGGACAAGGACACCACATGGGTTCCGCCTCCAAGCAGACTCAGCCGAACAAGGCACCGGGCAACAAGCCGAGCGCCAAGCAGGCGAGCAACGACCGCCGTGCCCGGATCGCCGAGCTGCGCGCGGCCGAGCAGCGCCGCGACCGCCGCAACAAGATCATCGCCGGCTCGGTCGCCGGTGTGCTGGTGATCGCGGCGATAGCCACCGGCACCTGGATCGTGGTCGACGCCAACCAGGACAAGAAGGCCAAGGAGGCCGCCGCCGCGGCCCCGATCGACGGCGTGCAGACCTTCGGCGACCTGACCCGCAACCACGTCAAGGAGAAGGTCACCTACCCGCAGACCCCGCCGGTCGGTGGCGACCACAACGCGATCTGGCTGGACTGCATGGGCACCGTCTACGACCAGCCGGTCGAGAACGAGCGCGCCGTCCACTCGCTGGAGCACGGCGCGGTCTGGGTGACGTACAACGGCAAGGCCACCCCGGACGACATCAAGACCCTCTCGGACAAGGTGAAGGCCACCCCGTACTCGCTGATGAGCCCGTACCCGGACGAGCAGGGCACCATCACCCTGAGCGCCTGGTCGACCCAGCTCACCGTGGACAGCGCCAGTGACCCCCGGGTGAACCAGTTCTTCACCAAGTACGTCCAGGGCAAGCAGACCCAGGAGCCGGGCGCCTCCTGCACGATGGGGTCGATGTGACCGCCGCCGAGGACGGCACCGCCGGGGACCCGCCGGACGGCACGGAGACGGACCGCGCGGCCGCGCGCCGGCGGATCTGGTGGCCGGCCGCGCTGGCCGCCGCGCTCGCCCTCGCGCTCGGCGTGCCGGCCCTGGTGGCGGGCGGGAGTCCCGCCTCCGGGTCCTCCTCGCTCAGCGTGCCGGCGGACACCTCGCCCGAGGCCGGCTTCGCCCGTGACATGTCGACCCACCACCAGCAGGCGGTGGACCTGTCGTTCATCGTCCGCGACCGGACGTCGGACGAGCCGACCCGCACCCTGGCGTTCGACATCATCAACACCCAGGCCAACCAGCGCGGCATGATGATGGGCTGGCTCGACCAGTGGGGGCTCACCCAGCACTCCACGGCCAAGCCGATGGCCTGGATGGCGATGGGCGGCCACGGCCACGGCGCCGACTACCAGGCGCACGACGGCTCGCTGATGCCCGGAATGGCCACCACCACGCAGCTCACCAAGCTCCGTTCGCTGAGCGGACGGGACGCCGAGGTGCTCTACCTGCAGCTGATGCTGGAGCACCACAAGGGCGGCGTGGAGATGGCCCAGGGCTATGTCGACATGGCACGCAACGAGGCGGAGAAGCGGCTCGCGCAGTCGATGGTGGTCGGCCAGAGCGCGGAGATCGACCTGATCACCGACATGCTCAAGGAGCGCGGCGCCGCCCCCGGCGTGCCGGCCTCCTGACGCATCCGACGCACCCGGCGGCCGGGGCGGTGGACGGTTCGCCCCGTCCACCGCCCCGGCCGTTCGCGCACTCAGCGCCGGCGCACCGGCCGGGAGAGCGCCACCGCCAGGGCCGCGACGGCGGCCAGCGCCAGCAGGACCGCACGGCCGCCCAGCACCGGTCCGGCCAGGTGGACGCCGAGCACCGGCAGCGCGGTGCCGAGCGCCGTCCCGAGGCTGCGCGCCATGTTGACCATGCCGCCGCCGACCGCCGAGCACTCGGCCGGGATCGCCCGCATGACCAGGGCGTTGTTGGCGGGCAGCAGCAGACCGAGCCCGCCGCCGGCCACCAGCAGGGGCAGCGCCAGGGCGACGGCGCCCGCGGCGGGCAGCAGCGCGCAGCTCAGCAGCCCGGCCCCGGCCAGGGCCGCGCCGAAGCGGCAGCGCGCGACGTCCGACCAGCCGCGCGGCAGCAGCGCTCCGCCGGCCGTCGCGGCCACCGCGAACGCGGCCGGGAGCACGGTGATCACCAGACCGGCCCGCCCGGTCGGCAGGCCGGCCTCGGCGAGCAGCACCGGGCCGAGCACCAGCGGGCAGAACAGCAGCAGGTAGCCGATCAGCGAGACGGCCAGCCCCGGACGCACCCCCGGGGTGTTGACCAGGCCGGGGGCGAGGATCGGCCGGGCGGCGCGGCGTTCCCGGCGGACCAGGCCGAGGCCGCACAGCACGGTGGCGAGCAGCAGCGCGGCGACGGCCCAGCCCGGCAGCGGCAGGCCGGAGGCGGCGGACAGGGCGAGCAGCAGCGCGGTGGTGGAGGCGGCGAGCAGCAGCAGTCCGGCCTGGTCGAAGCGTCCGCCGTCCGGGTCGGAGCGGACGAGCCAGGCGGACCGGGCGGCCCCGCGCGGCCGGGGCACCGGGCGGGGCAGCGCCCGCGGCACCGGGCCGGCGTCCGGGCGGCGGGTCCGGGGCAGCAGGAACCAGCCGGCCAGGATGCCGACCAGCGCGACCGGCACGTTGATCCAGAACACCCAGCGCCAGGAGGCGTGCTCGACCAGCAGTCCGCCGAGGCTGGGCCCGAGCGCCAGGCCGAGGCCCTGGGCGGCGGCCTGGATGCCGAGCGCCCGGCGCATCGCGCGTTCGGGCACGCCGCGGGCGACCAGCGCGACGCTGTTGGCCTGCATCATCGCGCCGCCGACGGCCTGGACGGCCCGGCAGGCGACCAGGGTGCCGAGGCCGCCGGCGAACCCGGCGCCGAGCGAGGCCAGGCCGAAGACGGCGAATCCGCCGATGTACACGGTCTTGCGGCCGACCAGGTCGGAGAGCCGTCCGACCGGTGCCAGCAGGGCGACCAGGACCAGCAGATAGGCGAGGGCGACCCACTCGACGGCGGCGAACCCCGCGCCGAAGTGGCGCTGGAGCGCCGGGTAGACGAGGGCGGTGACGCTGGCGGTCAGCTGGCCGAGGAAGGCGCCGAGGCAGACGGTGCCGACGGCGAGCCAGTGGGCGTACCGCCAGCCGGCTATGCCACGTGGCCGGGGACGCTCGGTGAGCAGCCGGGTGGTGAGGGTCGACGCCGCGTTCATACGGCGAAATATATCGGATACAGATATGTTCTATCTACGATCTGATCTGCGTGCGACCGGTCCGGCACGGAGCGGGACCGCTCGCCCCCGACCCGTCCGAGGGGGTCCGGCGGCGTCCGAACCAGGCGCTACGCTGTCGGCCATGCCGTCGTCACCGTCCGTTCCCGAACCCGCCGCCGATCCGCAGGCCGTGGAGCCGGCGGCGATCGAGCGCGCCCGGCGGCTCACCGACGCGGTGACCCGGCTCCGCCGCGCCCTGCGCAGCAGCATCCGCACCGACTACCCCTGGGAGTCCCTGCCGATGGCGCAGGTCGAACTCCTCCAGACGCTCGCCGCCGCCCCGCTGCGGGTCGGCGAGCTGGCCGCCCGGCAGCGGCTCGCCCCCAACACCGTCAGCGGCCTGGTCGGCAAGCTGCTGGACGCCGGGTTCGTCGACCGCCAGACCGACCCCGGGGACCGCCGCACCGCGCGGATCGCGCTCACCCCGGCGGGGCGGGGCCAGCTCGACGACTGGCAGCGGGCGCACGAGCGGCGGATCGCCACCGCGCTCGACACCCTCTCCCCCACCGACCGCGACGCCGTGATGAACGCGCTGCCGGCCCTGGAGAACCTGGCCCGCGCGCTCGCCGAGCCCGCGGGCAACTGACCGGCGGCACGGCGCGGCCGGGCGTCGGCCCGGGGAAATCCGGTACCCCGCCCGGTACCCGCCCCGCTACCGTCCCGTCATGGACCCCGCGCTGCTCCGCCTCGAACCCTGGACCGACGCCGACCTCGCCCTGCTGCGCCTGGTCAACACCCCGGAGATGCGCCGGCACACCGGCGGCCCGGAGGACGAGGAGCGGATGCTGCTGCGCCACCGGCGCTACCTGGACTTCGTCCCCTCCGGCACCGGCTGCATGTACCGGGTTGTCCTGGAACCGGAGGGGGTGGCGGTCGGCACCGTCGGCTACGCCGAGCGCGACCGGCGGGGCGGGACCGTCTACGAGATGGGCTGGAACGTGCTGCCGCCGTACCAGGGCCGGGGCATCGCCGCGGTCGCGGCGCGGGCCGCCGTCGGGGCCGCCGCCCGCACCGCCCGCCACCGGTACCTGCACGCCTTCCCCTCGGTCGGCAACCCGGCCTCCAACGCCGTCTGCCGCCGGGCCGGCTTCACCCTCCTCGGCGAGACCGACTTCGAGTTCCCGCCCGGGCGGTGGATGCGCAGCAACGACTGGCGGGTGGACCTGCGGGCGCTCCCGGCCGGCTGACCGGGAGCGCCCGCACGCCCTGCCCCGGGGCTCAGAACAGCGAGGTGCCGCTCTCCAGGTCGAGCAGGAAGCGCTTGCGGTCGACACCGGCGGCGAAGCCGGTGAGGGTGCCGTTGGCGCCGAGGACCCGGTGGCAGGGGCGGATGATCAGCAGCGGGTTGGCGCCGACCGCCCCGCCCACCGCGCGCACCGCGCGCGGGGACTCGCCGGCCAGGTCGGCGAGCTGCCCGTAGGTGACGGTCCCGCCGTAGGGGATCTTGTCGAGGGCGTCCCAGATCCGGCGGCGGAACTCGGTGCCGACCGGGGCGAGCGGCAGGTCGAAGCCGGTGCGCTCGCCCGCGAAGTACTCGGTGAGCTGGGTGACCGGCGCCGCGAGCGCCTCCGGGTCGTGCACCCAGTCGTCGGCGGGTTCGGCGAGCGCGTGCCGCTGGCCGGGGGCGGTCACGGTGGCCAGTCCGGCCGGGCCGCCGCCCTCCGGCACGATGCCGCTGAGCAGCAGCCGGCCGAACGGGCTCTCCATGGAGGTGAAGACGGTGGTGCTCATGTTGCGGTGTTCTCCGTTCCGGTACCGGGGTCTGCCAGGCTCGCCCAGAGGCGGTGCACGGCGTAGGAGCGCCAGGGGGCCCAGGCCCCCGCCGCGAGGGCGGCGGACTTCGGGTCCCCCGGGGCGCCGAGCCGGAGCAGTCCGTGCTTGACGCCGATGTCGCTCGGGAGGAAGACGTCGGGGTCGGCGAGGGCGCGCATCCGCAGGTAGCCGACGGTCCACGGGCCGATGCCGGGCAGGGCGAGCAGCTGGGCGGCCGCCTCCTCCCGGTCGACGCCGCCGTCGAGCCGGACGGTGCCCTCGGCGAGGGCCGCGCACAGGCCGGTGAGGGCGCGGCGCCGGGCGGCCGGCATCGCGAAGTCCTCCGGGGCGGCGGCCGCCAGGGCGGCGGCGGTCGGGAAGAGCAGCCGCAGCCCGCCGTTGGGCTCGGGCAGCGTCGCGCCGTACTTCTCGGCGAGCCGGCCGGCCAGGGTGCGGGCCGCGCCCACGGTGATCTGCTGGCCGAGGACGGCGCGGACGGCCAGTTCGTGCGGGTCGACGTGGCCCGGCGAGCGCACCCCGGGCCGGGCCCGCACGAGCGGGCCGAGCAGCGGGTCGGCGCCGAGCTGCTCGTCGACCGCGACCGGGTCGGCGTCCAGGTCGAACAGGGTGCGCAGACGCTGGACGGAGGTCGGCAGGTCGCGCAGGTCGGTGAGCAGCAGCCGGCAGTCGAGCCAGCCGCGGGTGGCCGGGTCCTCGGGGGCGAGGCCGTCCACCTCGGCGATGCCGTGGCCGTACGGGAGCGCCAGGGTGCGGCGGTAGGTGCGCACGCCGGGGCGCGCGCCCGGGACGACCTCCTCCACGCCGGGGACGGCGCGCAGGGCGAGGAAGTCGATGAGGTGGTCGCTGTCCACGGCGCCCCGGTAGGCGAGCCGCAGCGCGAGGCCGCCGGCCGGGGTGGAGGTGCGGCGGCCGGCCGTGACCTCGGCGCGCAGCCCGCTGGGGGTGCGGTCGTAGACCTCGCGGACGGTGTCGTTGAACTGCCGCACCGAGGTGAAGCCGGCGGCGAAGGCGATGTCGGTGACCGGCAGCTCGGTGGTCTGGAGCAGCAGCCGGGCGGTCTGGGCGCGGCGGGCGCGGGCGAGCGCGATCGGGCCGGCGCCGAGTTCGGCGGTGAGCTGGCGCTGGAGCTGGCGGGAGCTGTAGCCGAGCCGTTGGGCCAGGCCGGCCACGCCCTCGCGGTCCACGACGCCGTCGCCGATCAGCCGCATGGCCCGGCCGACCAGGTCGGCCCGGTGGTTCCACTCGGGCGAGCCGGGGACGGAGTCGGGGCGGCAGCGCCGGCAGGCGCGGAAGCCGGCGCTCTGGGCGGCGGCGGCGCTGGGGTAGAAGGTGCAGTTGACGCGCTTCGGGGTCACGGCCGGGCAGCTCGGCCGGCAGTAGATGCCCGTCGAGGTGACGGCCGTGAAGAAGACGCCGTCGAAACGGGCGTCCCTGCTGTCCACGGCGCGGTACCGGATGTCGTCGTCGATCACGTTGTCCAGTCTGCGGCACCCGGGGGCCCCGGACTGGCGGAAAACGGACATGGCAGCCGGGGCCGTCGGCCGGGAATTCACGCGCCCGCGCGCACCCCGGCCGGATAGCCTGCGCACGGCCCGCCCCCGAACCCCAGGAGATCCCGTGTCCGAGCAGCCCTACACCGGTGCGGACGACCCCCGGGTCGCCGCGCTGCGGGTCGAGGAGTTCGCCTTCCCCGGACCGCTGCGGGACCGGCTGGTCGCCGCCGTGCTGTCCGGCGCCAAGACCAGCACCACCGGACTGCTGACCGAGTACGAGCGGGAGGGCGAGCCCCTGCCCGTGGCCGGCAGCCGCGGCGCGGTGGCCGACTCGGCCGGGCGGATCGTCGCGGTGATCGAGACCACAGAGGTCCGCGTCGTCCCGCTCGGCGAGGTCGATCTGCGGCACGCCCTCGACGAGGGCGAGGGGTACGCGTCGGTCGCCGAGTGGCGGGCCGGGCACGAGCGGTTCTGGCACGGCCCGGAGCTGCGCGCGGCGCTCGGCGACCCGGCGTTCACCGTCGACGACGGCACGCCCGTCGTCCTGGAGCGGCTGCGGCTGGTGGCCGACCTCCGCTGACCCGCCGACCCGACGGGCCGTGGGCGGGCGGCCCGTGGGCGGGCGGGCCGGCGGATCCGGGGCCCGCCCGCCCGACGCCCGGTCGTCACCGCTTCACGGGACCTCCCGCGGCGCGCATCGACTTGGTGATGGTCTTCCACTTCTTCAGCCGGGCCGAGGCCAGCCGGGCGTCCGAACGGGAGGCGATCCAGTCGTTCTCCCGCTGGAGCTTGCGGTAGCTCTCCATCCGGCGTTCCGGCAGCGAGCCGTCGGCGAGCGCCGCCCGGACCGCGCAGCCGGGCTCGCTGTCGTGCCGGCAGTCGTGGAAGCGGCACTGCCCGGCCAGTTCCTCGATGTCGGCGAAGGCGAGCGCCACGCCCTCGCCGCCGTAGAGGCCGACCTCGCGCAGGCCGGGGGTGTCGATCAGCACCCCGCCGCCGGGCAGCGGGACGAGTTCACGGGTGGTCGTGGTGTGCCGGCCCTTCTGGTCGCCGGAGCGGGCCTCCTGAACGGCCATCACCTCGGCCCCGGCGAGCACGTTGGTCAGGGTGGACTTCCCGACGCCGGACTGCCCGAGCACGGCGGTGGTGCCGGGCGTGCAGGCGCGCAGCACGTCGATCCCCTCGCCCGTCCCGGCGCTGACCACCAGCACGGTCACCCCGGGCGCGGCGGCCTCGACGTCGGCCCGGATGAAGTCGGCGTCGTCGACGAGGTCGGCCTTGGTGAGCACCACCACCGGCTCGGCACCGGACTCCCAGGCGAGGGCGAGGAAGCGCTCGATCCGTCCGAGGTCGGGCTCGGCGGCGAGCGAGGCGGCGATCACCACGGTGTCGACGTTGGCGGCCAGCACCTGGCCGTCGGAGCGCTTGCCGGCGACCTTGCGGATGATCGCGGTGGAGCGCGGCAGCAGCGCCGCGACCGCGGGCATGGGCAGCCCGGCCGAGAGGTCGACGGCCGCCCAGTCCCCGGTGCACGGGCAGTTGATCATGTCGGCGTCGCCGACCTGCCGGGTGTCGGCCCGGACGGTGCGCAACTCGCCGGTGCCGGGGTCGGCGAGCACGGCGTCGCACTGGCCGCGGTCGACCCGGACGATCCGGGCCGGGACCAGCCCGGCCTCGGCGAGCGGCGCGAACAGTTCGTCGAGCTCGGCCGTCCAGCCGTAACCGGCCAGCGGGGAGGCGTCGACGGTGTTGTCGGAGGAAGCGGAAACGGAGGCAGCGTTGAACAACGCAGTGGGCCCTTCGGGAGGAAAGTGATCCCGCCGGGCTGCTGCGGCTGCGTGCGCGAGGGGCTACGTCAGCCGGCGGCCGGCAGGGAGAGGGGGGTGCGGGTGCTGCCCAGGGCAGCCGTCATGACAGTCGTGGCCACGGGACCCACCTCCTGCTTTCTCTCCTCGGGCGGCGCCGACGCCGCCCGAACCGGACGCTCACACGCTAGCGTTCCGGCCCCACCCTGCCAACCGGTTTTTCGCCTGCGCCTTTTCCCCGGGGTGTTCCCCGCCGGGGCTCACCGCTGGTCCCACGGCGGGCGGGGCGGGCGGGTCGGCAGCGGGTACTCGGGCGGCGGGGCGGTCGGGCGGTCGCTGTCCGGCGGGGGCGGGGCGGGGCGGTGGTGCGGGCCGCCGCCGCGGGCGGTCAGGCGGCCCCGGACGTTGTCGGCGGCGAGCACGTCGGCCCACCGCTCGGGGTACTCGGAGGGCACGTCGCCGTCCTCGCCGTCGTCCTCCCAGTACTCCTCCTCGCCGCCCTCGGCGAGGCCCAGTTCGCGCGCCCGGCGGGCCCGTTCGACGGCACGCCGGGCGGCCACCTCGCGGACCACCGCGGCGGCGGCCTCCTCGTGGGCGCGCTCGACCTCGGCGCGGGCGTCGGCGGTCTCCAGGGTGGGCCAACGGCGGTCTATGGCCGCGTTCATGGCGGCGCCGATGAGCACCGCGAGCGCCACCACGAAGATCCACAGCAGGACGGCCACCGGCGCGGCCAGCGAGCCGTAGACCGAGTGGCCCTCGATCGAGCTGACCAGGTAGAGCCGCAGCGCCACGCTGCAGAAGACCAGCACCACCAGGGCGACCAGCGCGCCGGGGATGTCCTCGCGCCAGGGCGTGGAGACCGGCACCGCGAGGTGGTAGAGGGTGGTCAGCGAGACGATCAGCAGCAGGATCGCGAACGGCCAGTAGGCGGCGTTGAGCAGTTCGGCGCTCTCCGGCACCGCGTTGGTCACCAGTTCGGGCCCGGTCGTCAGCAGCGGCAGCACCAGCGAGCCGATCACCAGCGCGCCGAGGTAGAGGCCGAGCGACATCAACCGGGTCTTGACGATGCCCCGCCTGCCGTCCAGCCCGTACATCACGGTGATGGTGTCGATGAAGATGTAGAGCGCCCGGGATCCGGACCACAGGGACAGCAGGAAGCCGATCGAGATCAGGTCGGGCCGGGTCTGGTCGAACACCTGCTTCAGCAGCGGCTGGACCACCTGCGTGATGGAGGAGTCCGAGAGGACCGTGCCGGCCGCCTTGACGATGTCGGCCTTCAGCTTGTCGATGGTGCCGGCGCCGAGGAAGTCGTCCAGGTAGCCGAGCGTGCCGGCCAGGCAGAGCAGCAGCGGCGGGATGGAGAGGAGGGTGAAGAACGCCGCCTCCGCGGCGAGGCCGGTGACCCGGTACTCGACACAGGTGTTGGTGGTGTCCTTGACCAGGGCCCAGGCGGTGCTCCGCCAGGTGAACTGCTTGGCCGCCCGGCGGCGCCGGGCGCCCTTGCCCCGACGCCGGGAGGGCCGCTCGGGGTTCGGCCTGGTCGTCTCGCCTGCTGCTTGCACAGGGGTAACGGTATCGGGCCGCGACCGCCCGGCCGATCTCCCGGGTCGGGGTGCCGCCGGGACGGCTCGCGGGGGCCCGGTCGGCGGGAGCGGCCGGAACGCTCCAGCATCCCAGCATCCGAAACCCGAGCATCCACAATACGGACGTTAGTGGACCGCGAGTCGTGCGTCGTGCGAATCTCTTGCCATGCCGAGCGCCGGAACCACCCTAGTAGGTCGACTGCACGTCGATCTCCTTCGCGTGTCCAGCGCCATCTGTCCGGTGACCTGAGCCCGACCCCGCCGCCTCCCACTGCACCCGGCGCCACCTCCCCCGCCATCCCCGCTGAAGCGGATGCGCAGGCGCCCGCCCGGCCACCGCGACTGCTCTCCCGGAACCAAGAAAACCGCAGGTCACAGCAGTACAGCACCGCCGAGCACGCCCAGCGACCAACCCGGCGTCAGAGCCACCTGCCCCGAAGGACTTCACCATGGCCACCACCCCCGAGACCGCCGAGCCCCCGGCCGACCGCGCCCCCGCGCGCCGCACCGCCGCCGCTCGCAAGGTGACCCGTCACCGCGGCGAGGGCCAGTGGGGCATGGGCCACTTCACCCCGCTGAACGCCAACGAGCAGTTCAAGAAGGACGACGACGGTCTCAATGTACGGACACGCATTGAGACGATCTACGCCCACCGGGGCTTCGACTCGATCGACCCGGCCGACCTGCGGGGCCGGATGCGCTGGTGGGGTCTGTACACCCAGCGCAAGGAGGGCATCGACGGCGGCAAGACCGCGATCCTGGAGCCGCACGAGCTCGACGCCGAGTACTTCATGCTCCGCGTCCGGATCGACGGCGGCCGGCTGACGGTCGCCCAGCTGCGCGCCGTCGCCGAGGTCTCCGAGCAGTACGGCCGCAACACCGCCGACCTGACCGACCGCCAGAACGTCCAGTACCACTGGATCCGGATCGAGGACGTCCCGGCGATCTGGCAGAAGCTGGAGGCCGTCGGCCTGTCCACCACCGAGGCCTGCGGCGACACCCCGCGCGTCATCCTCGGCTCCCCGGTGGCCGGCATCGCCGAGAACGAGATCATCGACGGCACCCCCGCGATCGAGGAGATCCAGCGCCGCTTCATCGGCAACCCGGACTTCTCCAACCTGCCGCGCAAGTTCAAGTCCGCCGTCTCCGGCTCCCCGCTGCTGGACGTCGCCCACGAGATCAACGACATCGCGTTCGTCGGCGTCGTCCACCCCGAGCACGGCCCCGGCTTCGACCTCTGGGTCGGCGGCGGCCTGTCCACCAACCCCCGGCTCGGCGTCCGGCTCGGCGCGTGGGTCCCGCTGGACGAGGTGGCCGACGTCTACGGCGGCGTCATCGGCATCTTCCGCGACTACGGCTACCGCCGGCTGCGCAACCGCGCCCGGCTGAAGTTCCTGGTCGCCGACTGGGGCACCGAGAAGTTCCGCCAGGTGCTGGAGGACGAGTACCTCAAGTACAAGCTCGTCGACGGCCCCGCCCCGCAGCAGCCCGCCGGCCGCTGGCGCGACCACGTCGGCGTGCACCGGCAGAAGGACGGCAACTACTACGTCGGCTTCGCGCCGCGCGTCGGCCGGGTCGACGGCCGGCTGCTCGGGAAGATCGCCGACCTCGCCGAGGCGCACGGCAGCGACCGGCTGCGCACCACCGCCGAGCAGAAGATGCTCGTCCTCGACATCCCCGAGGACCGGGTCGAGTCGCTGGTGGCCGGCCTGGAGGCGCTGGACCTGCGGGTCACCCCCTCGCCGTTCCGCCGCGGCACCATGGCCTGCACCGGCATCGAGTACTGCAAGCTCGCCATCGTCGAGACCAAGGAGCGCGGCCGCACGCTCATCGACGAGATGGAGAAGCGGCTGCCCGACTTCGACGAGCCGCTGACCATCAACATCAACGGCTGCCCGAACGCCTGCGCCCGCATCCAGGTCGCGGACATCGGTCTCAAGGGCCAGCTGGTGACCGACGAGCAGGGCAACCAGGTCGAGGGCTACCAGGTGCACCTGGGCGGCGCGCTCGGCCTGGAGGCCGGCTTCGGCCGCAAGGTCCGCGGCCTCAAGGTCACCAGCGCGGGCCTGCCCGACTACGTCGAGCGGGTGCTGACCCGGTACCGGGAGGACCGCACCGAGGGCGAGCGCTTCGCCCAGTGGGCGGCCCGGGCCAGCGAGGAGCAGCTGTCGTGAGCGAGCGCGCCGCACCGTTCTTCTGCCCGTACTGCGGGGACGAGGACCTGCGCCCGTCGGAGGCCGGGCACGGCGCCTGGGAATGCCACGGGTGCCGCCGGGCCTTCCAGTTGAAGTTCCTCGGCCTGCTGTCACCGACCAACGGGGGTAATCGAAGTGACCGGCGCGACGACTGACCACGAGGAGCTGGCCACCCGGGCCGGCCGGGAGTTGGAGGAAGCCACCGCGCAGGAGATCCTGCGCTGGGCGGCCGACACCTTCGGCCCGCGCTTCTGCGTCACCTCCTCCATGGAGGACGCCGTCGTCGCCCACCTGGCCGCCTCGGTCCGCCCCGGCGTGGACGTGGTCTTCCTGGACACCGGCTACCACTTCCCCGAGACCATCGGCACCCGGGACGCGGTGGCGGCGACCATGCCGGTCAACGTCATCACGCTCACCCCGGCGCTGACCGTCGCCGAGCAGGACGCCCGCCACGGGCCGCGGCTGCACGACCGCGACCCGGACCTCTGCTGCTCGCTGCGGAAGGTCGAGCCGCTCAACCGCGGCCTCGGCGGCTACGACGCCTGGGCCACCGGGCTGCGCCGCGACGAGTCGCCGACCCGCGCCGGCACCCCGGTGGTCGCCTGGGACGCCCGGCGCCGCAAGGTCAAGATCGCGCCGATCGCCCGCTGGACGCAGGAGGACGTGGACGCCTACGTCAACGCCAACGGCGTGCTGCTCAACCCGCTGCTGTGGGAGGGCTACACCTCGGTCGGCTGCTCCCCGCTCTCCTGCACCCGCAAGCCGGGCGAGGGCGAGGACGCCCGGGCCGGGCGCTGGTCCGGCTCCGGCAAGACCGAGTGCGGCATCCACCTCTAGACCACCCCATCCGTCGACCACCGTTCTAAGGACACCACCGTGACCACAGCCGACACCCTGGCCGCCGCCGGAGCCGCAGAGGCGGCCCGCGCGGCCGGCCCCTGCGAGCGCGGCGCCACCGTGTGGCTGACCGGGCTGCCGAGCGCGGGCAAGACCACGCTCGCCTTCGCCCTGGCCGATCGGCTGCGCGCCGAGGGCCACAAGGTCGAGGTCCTGGACGGCGACGAGATCCGCGAGTTCCTCTCCAAGGGCCTGGGCTTCAGCCGCGAGGACCGGCACACCAACGTCACCCGGATCGGCTTCGTCGCCGAGAAGCTCGCCGCCAACGGCGTCAAGGTGCTCGCCCCGGTGATCGCGCCCTACGCCGACTCCCGCGCCGCCGTGCGCGAGCGGCACGCCGAGCACGGCACCGAGTTCCTGGAGATCCACGTCGCCACCCCGGTCGAGCTCTGCGCCGAGCGCGACGTCAAGGGGCTGTACGCGAAGCAGGCGGCCGGCGAGATCTCCGGCCTCACCGGCGTCGACGACCCCTACGAGGCGCCCGAGCACCCGGAGCTGCGGCTCCAGACCCAGGGCCGCGCGGTCACCGAGTCGGCCGCCGAGCTGCACGCCTTCCTGACCGAGAGGGGCCTGGCATGACCACCGCGACCGACAGCCTGCTCCACACCGACGACACCCCCTTCGCGCTGTCCCACCTGGACGCGCTGGAGGCCGAGTCGGTGCACATCTTCCGCGAGGTCGCGGGGGAGTTCGAACGCCCGGTGATCCTGTTCTCCGGCGGCAAGGACTCCATCGTCATGCTGCACCTGGCGCTCAAGGCCTTCTGGCCGGCCGCCGTGCCGTTCTCGCTGCTGCACGTCGACACCGGCCACAACTTCCCCGAGGTCATCGCCTACCGGGACCGCGTGGCGGCCGAGCACAACCTGCGCCTGCACGTCGCCTCGGTGCAGGACTTCATCGACCGCGGCGTGCTGCGCGAGCGCCCCGACGGCACCCGCAACCCGCTGCAGACCGTCCCGCTGCTGGACGCCATCGAGAAGGGCCGCTTCGACGCCGTCTTCGGCGGCGGCCGCCGCGACGAGGAGAAGGCCCGCGCCAAGGAGCGCGTCTTCTCGCTGCGCGACGAGTTCGGCGCCTGGGACCCGCGCCGCCAGCGCCCCGAGCTGTGGTCGCTCTACAACGGCCGGCACGCCGTCGGCGAGCACGTGCGGGTCTTCCCGCTGTCCAACTGGACCGAGCTGGACGTCTGGCAGTACATCGAGCGGGAGGGCATCGAGCTCCCGGAGATCTACTACGCCCACGAACGCGACGTCTTCGCCCGCAACGGCATGTGGCTGACCGCCGGCGAGTGGGGCGGCCCCAAGGAGAACGAGCCGGTCGAACGGCGGCTGATCCGCTACCGCACCGTCGGTGACATGTCCTGCACCGGTGCCGTCGACTCCGACGCCACCACCATCCAGGCCGTCATCGCCGAGATCGCCGCCAGCCGCCTCACCGAGCGCGGCGCCACCCGCGCCGACGACAAGCTCTCCGAGGCCGCGATGGAAGACCGCAAGCGCGAGGGATACTTCTAATGAGCACCACTCAGGACACCAACGCCACCTCGCTGCTGCGCTTCGCCACCGCCGGCTCCGTCGACGACGGCAAGTCCACCCTGGTCGGCCGGCTGCTGCACGACTCCAAGTCGGTGCTGGCCGACCAGCTGGAGGCCGTCGAGCACGCCTCCCGCAGCCGCGGCCAGGAGGCGCCCGACCTGGCGCTGCTCACCGACGGTCTGCGCGCCGAGCGCGAGCAGGGCATCACCATCGACGTCGCCTACCGCTACTTCGCCACCCCCCGGCGGCGGTTCATCCTCGCCGACACCCCCGGGCACGTGCAGTACACCCGGAACATGGTCACCGGCGCCTCCACCGCCGAACTGGCCGTCGTCCTGGTCGACGCCCGCAACGGCGTGGTCGAGCAGACCCGCCGGCACGCCGCCGTCGCCGCCCTGCTGCGGGTCCCGCACGTGGTGCTGGCCGTCAACAAGATGGACCTCGTCGACTACGCCGAGCCCGTCTTCGCCGCCATCGCCGCCGAGTTCACCGCCTACGCGGCCTCGCTCGGGGTGAAGGACGTCGTCGCGGTGCCGATCTCCGCGCTCGCCGGGGACAACGTCGTCGAGCCGTCCGCGCACATGGACTGGTACGGCGGCCCGACCCTGCTGGAGCACCTGGAGACGGTGCCGGTCGGCAGCGACCCGAGCGTCGAGCCCGCCCGCTTCCCGGTCCAGTACGTGATCCGCCCGCAGACCGAGGAGCACCCGGACTACCGCGGCTACGCGGGCCAGCTGGCCTCGGGCGTGCTGCGCGTCGGCGACGCCGTGACCGTGCTGCCCTCCGGCCACACCACCACCGTCGCCGGCATCGACGCGCTCGGCCGGTCCACCGCGATCGCCTGGGCCCCCCAGTCGGTCACCGTGCGGCTCGCCGACGACCTCGACGTCTCCCGCGGCGACCTCATCGCGGCCGGCGTCACGCCCGTCCCCACCAAGGACATCGAGGCCACCGTCAGCCACCTCAACGAGCGGCCGCTGCGGGCCGGCGACAAGGTGCTGCTCAAGCACACCACCCGCACGGTCCGCGCGCTGGTCAAGGAGATCACCTACCGGATCGACATCGACACGCTGGAGCAGCGCTCCGGCGCCGAAGGCCTGAACGTCAACGACATCGGCCACGTGGTGCTGCGCACCGCCGAGCCGCTGGCGCTCGACGGCTACGGCGACAACCGCCGGACCGGCTCGTTCCTGCTGATCGACCCGGCCGACGGCACCACCCTCACCGCAGGCATGGCGGGCGAGGCCTTCGAGACCGTACGGACCACCGACGTCAACGACCCCGACGAGGAGGACTGGGTCTGATGCCCAGCGAGGCGTTCTCGGGCATGGACAAGGAAGGCGGCCGCATCGGCAGCGGCGTCCTCGGCAGCGGCCAGGGCGGCCTGACGCGATGTGTGGGCCGACAGGGCTGAGAACCGCCCTGTCACCGGGCCGGCCGGCCGCTGTCCCTCCCCACAGCAGGCGCAGCAGCCGCCCCCCGGCCCGGCTTGCCCGGCACCCCGCACGGTGCCGCAAGCACGACCTTGACCGAACGTCCGCCCGGGACCGCCTTCCTGACGGTCCGTCCTTGAACAGGACTCACCCCATGGCACCGAACCAGGCACTTTCGCATACCTCCGTGCGCCCCGCCGCCGGCCGGATCAGACGCTCCGCCACGGCCGCCGTGGCCGGCCTCACCGCCGCCGCCCTGCTCTCCGCCTGCGGCTACGGCTCCAACAACGACGACAAGAAGTCCAACACCGCGGCCCCCGCCGGTGATTCCGCCGCCGCCTCGGCCGGCGCCTCCGGCGCCAAGCTCTCCGCCGACACGGTGAAGATCGGCTACTTCGCCAACCTGACCCACGGCACCCCGCTGGTGGGCCTCCAGGAGGGCATATTCCAGAAGGAGCTGGGCGCCACCCAGATCAAGCCCCAGGTCTTCAACGCGGGCCCGGCCGAGATCGAGGCGCTCAACGCCGGCTCCATCGACATCGGCTGGATCGGCCCCTCCCCGGCGATCAACGGCTTCACCAAGTCCGACGGCAAGTCGCTGAAGATCGTCGGCGGTTCGGCCTCCGGCGGCGTCAAGCTGGTCGCCAACCCGGAGAAGGTCGCCTCGCTGGACGACCTCAAGGGCAAGAAGATCGCCACCCCGCAGCTGGGCAACACCCAGGACGTGGCGCTGCTCAACTACCTGGCCGGCAAGGGCTTCAAGGTCGACGCCGCGTCCGGTGCCGGCGACGTCAGCGTGGTGCGCAGCGACAACAAGGTCACCCCGGACGCCTACAAGCAGGGCTCCATCGACGCCGCCTGGGTGCCCGAGCCGACCGCCTCCAAGCTGGTCACCCTCGGCGCGAAGGTCCTGCTCAACGAGAAGGACATCTGGCCGGACAAGAAGTTCGTGATCACCAACATCATCGTCTCGCAGAAGTTCCTCGCCGAACACCCCGACGTGGTCGAGGCCGTGCTGCGCGGCTCGGTGAACACCAACGCCTTCATCAAGGCCAACCCGGACAAGGCCAAGGCCACCGCCAACGAGGCGATCAAGAAGGAGGCCGGCAACGCCCTGGAGCCGGCCATCCTCGACCCGGCCTGGGCCGACATCGACTTCCTGGACGACCCGCTGGCCTCCACGCTGCAGACCGAGGCCGACAACGCCGTCACCGCCGGCCTGCTCAAGAAGCCGAACCTGAACGGCATCTACGACCTCACCCTGCTCAACAAGGTGCTGAAGGAGAAGGGGCAGAGCCCCGTCGCGGACGCCGGACTCGGCGCCAAGTAGCGCCCGCAGGACCGCACCACCGCGCCCGGAACCCCGCGGTCCGGCCCCCGCTCCGCCCGGAACGATGCCCGCTCGATGCCCCGAGCCCGGGTGGGGCGGGGGCCCGGACCCCGGCCCTCTCCCTGACACCAGATGCCAGACCACACCACGCAGGAGGTGCCCGGAATGACTCCGGCACTGACCACCTCGGACGACGCCCCCGGCGTCGGCACTCGCGACGGCTCCCCCGCCGTCCGGATCTCGCACGTGCACAAGTCCTTCGGCCGCCCCGGCGCGCAGACGCACGTCCTGGACGACATCACCCTCGATGTCGCCCCGGGCGAGTTCGTCACGCTCCTCGGCGCCTCGGGCTGCGGCAAGTCCACCCTGCTCAACCTGGTCGCCGGCCTCGACAAGCCCACCGCGGGCAGCATCGAGGTGCCCGGAGGACGCCCCGCGCTGATGTTCCAGGAACACGCGCTCTTCCCCTGGCTCACCGCCGGCAAGAACATCGAACTCGCCCTGAAGCTCGCCGGCGTCCCCCGCCCCGAGCGCCGCCCCGAGGCCGAGCGCCTGCTCGAACTCGTCCGGCTCCAGGGCTCCTACGACAAGCGGGTGCACGAGCTGTCGGGCGGCATGCGCCAGCGCGTCGCGATGGCCCGCGCGCTCGCCCAGGGCAGCCAGGTGCTGCTGATGGACGAGCCGTTCGCCGCCCTCGACGCCATCACCCGTGACGTCCTGCATGACGAGATCACCCGGATCTGGGCCGAGCGGCAGCTGTCGGTCCTGTTCGTCACCCACAACGTGCGGGAGGCCGTCCGGCTCGCCCAGCGCGTGGTGCTGCTCTCCTCCCGCCCCGGCCGGGTCAACCGCGAGTGGCGCATCGACCTCCCCCAGCCGCGCCGGATCGAGTCCTCCGGCGTGGCCGACCTGTCCATCGAGATCACCGAAGAACTGCGTGGGGAGATCCGCCGTCATGGCCAGCACTGACACCACCACCAAGACCGGGCCGGCCCACGCGGGCACCGTCTCCGACGTCGCGGGCGTCGGGTCGGGGCTGGACGCCCTGGACGCGGTCGTCACCCAGCGCAACTCCACCGCCGAGACGCTGCGGCAGAAGGTGCTGCCGCCGCTGCTGGGCGTCGTCCTGGTGCTCGCCCTGTGGCAGGGCGCCTACAGCCTCCACGTCACCACCGAGTACAAGCTGCCCAGCCCGCTGGACGTCTGGCGCGCCGCCGAGGACCTCTGGTACCAGGGCACGCTGTTCTCGATCGTCTGGACCAGCGTCTGGCGCGGCCTGTCCGGCTTCCTGGTCGCGCTCGTCATCGGCACCCCGATCGGCCTGCTCGTCGCCCGGGTCAAGCCGGTGCGGGCCGCGCTCGGCCCGGTGCTCTCCGGCCTCCAGTCGCTGCCCTCGGTCGCCTGGGTGCCGGCCGCCGTGATCTGGCTCGGCATCAACGACTCGATGATGTACGCGGTCATCCTGCTCGGCGCCGTCCCGTCCATCGCCAACGGCCTGGTCGCGGGCATCGACCAGGTCCCGCCGCTGTTCCTGCGGGCCGGGCGCACCATCGGCGCCACCGGCCTGACCGGCGCCCGGCACATCCTGCTGCCCGCCGCCCTGCCCGGCTACCTGGCCGGACTCAAGCAGGGCTGGGCCTTCTCCTGGCGCTCGCTGATGGCCGCCGAACTCGTCGCCTCCTCCCCCGACCTGGGCCTCGGCCTCGGCCGGTTCCTGGAGAACCAGCGCGAGTTCTCCGACATGGCGGGCGTGCTGCTCGGCATCATCCTCATCCTGTTCGTCGGCATCGCCATCGAACTGCTGGTCTTCACCCCGGTCGAGCGCCGGGTCCTGCGCAACCGCGGCCTGCTGGCCGGCGGCAAGTGAGGCTCCCCGCATGACCGATCGCCGGCTGTCCGCCGCCCCCGCCACCCCGGTGGCGGCGGGCAGCCCCGCCCTGCTGCTGATCGCCCACGGCAGCCGCGACCCCCGGCACGCCGCCGTCGTCGCCGCGCTGGTCGGCCAGGTGCGGGCGCTGCGGCCCGGCCTGGACGTCGCCACCGCCTACCTCGACCACTGCGCCCCGCGCATCCCGCAGGTGCTGGACCGCCTCGGCCCGGCCGCGGTGGCCGTCCCGCTCCTGCTCAACCGGGCGTTCCACGCCAAGCACGACATCCCCGCCGCCCTGCGCGCGGCCGGCTCCGACCTGCCCGTCGCCGACGTGCTGGGCCCGTCGCCGCTGCTGCTGTCCGCGCTGGACCACCGGCTCACCGAGGCCGCGCCCGAGCTCGCCTCCCCCGCCGCGCGCGCCCGCACCGGCGTCGTGCTCGCCGCCGCCGGTTCCTCCGACCCGGCCGCCGACGCCGCCACCCGGGCGGTCGCCGCCGAGTGGCGCCGCACCCGCGGCTGGGCCGCCGTCGAGGTCGCCTACGCCTCCGCCGCCGGCCCCCGCGTCCCCGACGCCGTCGCCGCCCTGCGCCGCGCCCCCGCCGTCCACCGGATCGCCGTCTCCCCCTACCTCCTCGCCCCCGGTCTGCTCCCCGACCGCATCGCCGAGGCCGCCACCGCCTCCGCCGCCGACCACCTGGCCGCCCCCCTCGCCCCCGCCCCCGACCTCGCCCGCCTCCTCCTCACCCGCTACGACGAGGCCCGCGCCCGAACGGCCCGCCCCCCGGCCCTGACCGCCTGAGCCCCACCGGACCGGTGCGCGACCTGTCGAGGGGCAACCGGTCAGGCGTGGTCCAGAACGCTCTGTTCGTCGAGATCCGGGGCGTGACGCGCCACGGTGCGGTAGTCGGCATCGTCGTGGAGCACCGTGAGCCCGTGGTGCGCGGCCGTCGCCGCGATCAGGAGGTCGACCGCGGAGGCACTGCGGTGCTGCCCCGCCAGGGCCATCCGGCGCTGCACCGTGTCGATCCAGCGGCCGGCGCTCTTGGGCACCGAGACGTCGGGGTAGAGGTCGGCGAACATCTCGGCGATCTCGTCGTACTCCCGGGCATCACGTGCGCTGTAGAGGAACTCGGCGCGCTGGGGATAACACGACGCGATCGACTGGGCGTCGATCGCGTCGTACCAGGCGGTCTGCAGTTTCTGGTCGCTCAGCAGCCGCACGAGGGCAGAGGTGTCGAGCAGGTAGATCACCGGGCGTCCTTCTCCGCCCTGTGCAGCCGCTCGGCGTCCTCCACGGCTCCCCACCGCCGGGCCCGTTCGAAGTGCCTGCCGATCATCGCCGCACGTTCCCGCTGTTCGGCGTAGTAGCGGAGGGCGAGGTTGACGGCTTCCTTCTTGGTCCGCACTCCGGCCAGCGCCATGGCGCGTGCCAGCGCCTCTTCGTCGATGTCGATCTGTGTGACGGACATCCCGCACCTCCGACGCGCGATGTTGGTGATGGACAAGCCATTGTATGGCACCAACATCCGAAACGGGGGCCGTCGCGCCGGGGCCCGGGGTCGTGGCGCGACGTGGGTTCCCGGGGCCGGCGCGACGGGGTCAGTGGGTGGACGTGCCCAGGTGGACGGTGATGAGGCCGGCGGTGATCAGGGTGAGGCCGGTGAGGGCGGCGGGGGACGGCACCTCGTGGCGGACGGCGAGGGAGGTCAGGACCGTGCCGATGGTGCCGATGCCGGTGAAGACGGCGTAGGAGGTGCCGACCGGGAGGTCCTGGAGGGCGCGGGAGAGGAGGTAGACCGCGCCCAGCATGAGGACGAAGCACACGGCGGTCTGCGGGAGGCGGGTGAAGCCCTCGGTCGGCTTGATGGACTGCGCCCAGGCCACCTCCACCGCCCCGGCCAGCAGCAGCCAGATCCACGGCACGGCGCTCAGCCCTCCCTCGGGATGCGGTAGCCGACCAGCTTGGAGCCCAGTTCGCCGGCCCGGTACAGGGCGTCGGAGACGGACTCGCGGTGCTGGACGGCGCGCCCGGCGAGGGCCGGGTCCACCAGGGAGTTGACGAGTTCGGCGGCGATCACCTCGGTGTCCTCGACCGCGTAGTGGCCGCGGACGAAGTCGCTCAGGTATCGGCCGTTGTGGTCGTAGGGCTCGCGCGGAGTGCCCGGTCCGTAGGCGCCGCCGCGTGCGGCCACGACCACGAACTTCCGCGGCGCGAGCACCATCTTCGGGAAGGTGACCTGGTCGATCCAGGCCTTGAGCGCGGACGGGATGCCGAAGTTGTACATCGGCGCGCCGATCAGCACGGCGTCCGCCGCGACGAGTTCGTCGAGCAGCGGCCGGACGACCGCCCACGCCTCGCGCTCCTGCTCGGTGCGGACCGCCTCGGAGTAGCGGTCGATGTCGGTGATGCCCTCGCGCAGCAGGGTGTCGCAGATCCGGGTCCAGCCCTCGCGGATCGGCGGGACCGGGTCGGCGGCGAGGTCGCGGTGGGTGACCTCGCCACCGCCGCCGAGCCAGGCGTCGGCGAAGGCCGCGCCGAGGCGGCGGGTGAAGGAGTCGGTGCGCGCGCTGCTGTCGAGGTGCAGGAGGTGGGACACGGTGAACCCCCGGGGGCGGTCTGGGCGGGACGGAGCGGCCGGACAAGCGGACGTCGCGTCCGCTTGCCGGCCCTCCCCACGCTAGAGGGAAGTGGACAGTGTGTCCACTTCCCTCCGGGGCACAGTTCCCTCTACCGTTGCTGCCCATGACGACCGAGCTCCCGATGGCCGACGGCCGGCCGCCCCGCGAACGGGCCGACGCCGCCCGCAACCGGGCCAAGGTGCTCGCCGCCGCCGAGCGGCTCTTCGCCGCGGGCGACCCGGCCGCCGTCACCATGGACGACATCGCCCGGGCCGCCGGCATCGGCCGCGGCACCCTCTACCGCCGCTACCCCGACCGCGCCTCGATCGCCCGCGCCCTGCTCGACGAGCACGAACGCGCCCTCCAGGAGCGGATGCTGCGCGGCGCCCCGCCGCTCGGCCCGGGCGAGCCGGGCGGAGCGGCCGCCCCGGCCGACCGGCTGGCCGCCTTCTACGCGGCGATGGTCGAGCTGCTGGAGACCCACGTCCACCTGGTGCTCGGCGCCGAGACCGGCGCGGCCCGCTACCGCACCGGCGCCTACGCCTTCTGGCGGCTGCACGTCACCCACCTGGCGCGCGAGGCCGGCCGGCCGGACCCCGGGGTCCTGGCCGACCAGCTGCTCGCCCCGCTCGCCCCCGAGCTCTTCCGCCACCAGCGCGACGCCGGCGTCACCCCCGCCCGGATCGCGGCCGGCCTCGCCGCCCTGGCCCGCGGCGCCCTGGGCTAGCCAGGACACGCCCCGCGGATCAGGCCGGGAGGTGCCAGACCTGGTTGGCGGCGCCGTTGCAGTCCCAGATGAGGACCGGGTTGCCGTTGGTGGTGGAGTACGCGTAGTCGTCCAGGCAGCGGCCGGACATCGGGTTGTACAGCGAACCGTCGGACCGCGGCTGCCACTGCTGGGCGCCGCTGCCGTTGCAGTCGTAGAGCTGCACCGGGGTGCCGATCGAGCCGTTGCCGCCCTGGACGTCCAGGCACTTGCCCAGCGCCCGGACGGTGCCGTCGACGGCGACCTTCCACTGCTGGGCGGTGTTGCCGAGGCAGTCCCAGATCTGGACGGGGGTGCCGTTGGCGGTGTTGCCGTCCTTCACCCCGACGCACTTGTTCCCGTAGCCGACGATCGGGCCGACCGGGCCGGCCGGGGGTGCGGGGCCGAAGGTGATGTCGATCCACCACGGGAACGCCATCGGCGGGCAGCTCGCCGTGGCGGTGGTGTTGCCGGTGACCCAGCCGCTGCTCCACGCCTGCGAGTAGACCGGGAGTCCGGAACTCGGGTAGGTCACACAGGTGCCCCCGAGCACCCAGGTCTGCATCGGGTCGATGCCCGAGCAGGTGGCGCGGGCGCCGAAGACCTCGGGGGTGACGGAACACTTGTCGGCCGGGCCCGCGGTGGGCGCGGAGCCGGCGGAGGCGGGCTGCGCGCCGGCCGCCGGCGCGGCGAACGCGGCGGCTCCGGCGAGCACGGCGGTGGCGAACAGCGTGGCGGTACGGCGCATGGCGGGGCCCCTTCTGGCGGCGGTCGGTCCGGTCGCGGCGGCGGTCACGGCGTCGCCCGTCACGCCGGGACGTGCCAGACCTGGTTGGCCGCGCCGTTGCAGTCCCAGATGCCCAGCTGGTTGCCGTTGGCGGTGGAGAAGCCGAGGTCGTCCAGGCAGCGGCCGGACGACGGGTTGAGGAGCGAGCCGTCGGCCCGGACCTGCCACTGCTGGGCGCCGGTGCCGTTGCAGGTGTAGAGCTGGATCTTGGTGCCGTTGGCGGTGCCCGCGCCGGTGACGTCCATGCACTTGTTGAAGGCCCGGACGGTGCCGTCCACCGCGATCTTCCACTGCTGGGCGTTGGTGCCGTTGCAGTCGTAGATCTGGACGGGGGTGCCGTCGGAGCTGCTCGCGCCCTTCACGTCGACGCACTTGTCCGCGTAGCCGGTGATCCGGCCGACCGGGCCGGCGGGCTGCGGCGGGAGCTTGGGGCCGAGGACGACGTACGGGAAGGACACGGTCTCGTTGACGCCGCAGGGCGCGACCGCGGTGCCGTCGCCGACCACGGTGCCGCTCATGGTGCCGCGGCTGAACTGCACGGTGTGCTGGGCGTTCCACCACTGGCAGGTGGCGCTGACGTACCAGGTCTGGAGCGGGTCGATGCCGGAACAGGAACCGTAGGCGTTCCAGCCTCCGACGTAGGCGGAACAGCCCCCGGCGGCCTGGGCGCCGGTGGCCGGTGCGGCGAGGGAGGCGGCCGCGCCGAGCAGGGCGGCGGCGGAGAGCAGGGCGGCGGTACGACGCATCGTGAAGGTCCTTCCGAAGACGGTGAACCGGACGACCCGCGCGACGGGGAACCGTGATGACGGTGCGCCACTTGTGCGGGCCGCGTGAAAGCGTCGGGGGGATGTATGGCCACGGTCAACAGTGCGGGGGGACGATCACGCCAACGGTCCGTCCACGGACAGGGGTTGGTACGAACGGACGTCCACGGGCGGCGGCAGGCCGGGGCGCCGGACGATCCGTCCGGAAAGCACCCGGCCCTCCCGCCCGGGGCACGAGCGAAACGGCCCGGCTCCCCCCGCGCGGGGGGAGCCGGGCCGTCGGACGCCGGGGCCGCTCGGGCCGGGCGCTCAGTCGGTCTGGCGGCGCTGGCGGCCGGTCCCGTAGTTGGAACCGGACTTGGAGCCGCTGCCGGGCTTGGACCGGCCGGACGAGCGGCCGATGAAACCGGCCGCCTGGCGCGGTGCGCCGCCGCCCTGGCCGCCGCCGGCGCCGCCCAGGCGCTGCTTCGGCCGGGGACGGCGCGGGTTGCCGTTCATGTCGACGTCGGTCGGCAGCCCGGAGCGCTTGCCGGAGCGGCGGCGCGGGCCGGAGGAGCTCTTCGGCGCGCTCTTCCCGGCCTCCGCGTCGGCGGGCGCCGCCGGGGCGGGCACGGCCAGGGTGACCGGCACGCCGCTGGGGGTGCGGGCACCGGTGATCCGGGCGAGCTCGACGTCGCCGGGGCGGACCTTGGTGGTGGTCGGGCGGATCCCGGCCACCGTCATCAGCCGGCCGACCTCGCGCCGCTGGTCGGGCAGCACGAGGGTGACGACCGTGCCGGACTCGCCGGCCCGGGCGGTGCGGCCGCCGCGGTGCAGGTAGTCCTTGTGGTCGATCGGCGGGTCGACGTTGACGACCAGGTCCAGGCCGTCGATGTGGATGCCGCGGGCGGCGACGTTGGTGGCGATCAGCGCGGTGACGTGGCCGTCGCGGAACTGGTCCAGCACCCGGTTGCGCTGCGGCTGGGACTTGCCGCCGTGCAGGGCCGCGGCCTTCACGCCGTTGGCGAGCAGCTGCTTGGCCAGCCGGTCGGCGCCGTGCTTGGTGTGCACGAACATGATCACGCGCCCCTCGCGGGAGGCGATGTGGGCGGTGGTGGACGCCTTGTCGGCCGCCTCCAGCTGGAGGACGTGGTGGTCCATGGTGGTGACCGCGCCGGCCGAGGGGTCGACGGAGTGGGTCACCGGGTCGGTCAGGAAGCGCTTGACCAGCCGGTCGACGTTGCGGTCCAGGGTGGCGGAGAACAGCATCCGCTGCCCGCCCTCGGCGACCTGCTCCAGCAGCTTGGTGACCTGCGGCAGGAAGCCCATGTCGGCCATCTGGTCGGCCTCGTCCAGCACGGTGATCGCGACGTCGGAGAGCCGGACGTCGCCGCGGCCGATCAGGTCGTCCAGCCGGCCGGGGGTGGCGACCAGGACCTCGGCGCCGCGGCGCACCGCGTTGGCCTGCCGGGTGATCGACATGCCGCCGACGACGGTGGCGATCCGCAGGTTGACGGCGGTGGCGTACGGGGTGAGCGCCTCGGTGACCTGCTGGGCCAGTTCGCGGGTGGGCGTCAGCACGAGCGCCAGCGGGTGGCGGGCGTCGGCGCGCCTGCCGGCGGTGCGGGCGAGCAGCGGCAGACCGAAGGCGAGGGTCTTGCCGGAGCCGGTGCGGCCGCGGCCGAGCACGTCACGGCCGGCGATCGAGTCGGGCAGCGTGGCGGCCTGGATCGGGAACGGCTCGGTGACGCCCTCGCGGGTCAGCGCGGACAGGATCCCCTTCGGCAGCTCCAGCTCGGCGAAGCTCTCCGCCGGCGGGCGGGCCGGGGTGCCCTGGACGACGGTGAAGTCGGCGGCCTCGGCGACCCGGGGGGCGTTGCGGCGCGGCGGGCGGGAGGACGCGCCGGCGCGGGGGGCGCCGCTGCGCGCGGCACCGGTGCGCGCGGCGCCGGTGCGCGGGGCGCCGGTACGGCTGCGGGGCTTGCGGGTGCGGCCGCCGTCGTGGGGCGGCTGGGCAGGGGTGGTCACGGGGTTTCTCCGTCCGTAGCGCGGCAGCCCCGGGTCGGGGGCTGGTCGGCCGTAGGAAAGGAGTGCGCCGCCCCGGCCGTTCGGCGGCATGGGCGAGGGCCCGCACCGTGCGGTGCGGGCCCTCGCTGCGCGAGATCGCGAGTCAGCTCGGGAGCTGGACTCAGATGACGCGGATGTTCTCGGCCTGCGGGCCCTTCTGGCCCTGGGTGACGTCGAACTCGACCTTCTGGCCCTCGACGAGCTCACGGAAGCCCTGAGCGACGATGTTCGAGTAGTGCGCGAACACGTCGGGGCCGCCGGTCTCCTGCTCGATGAAGCCGAAGCCCTTCTCGCTGTTGAACCACTTCACGGTGCCGGTAGCCATAACCGTCTCCTCTAACTGGGGCATCGGAGCCCACACCTCGTGGACCCCAAGTAGCCGCGATCCCCATCCGGAGACTGAAACACCGGACAAAACAAATGCGCCTGTTGGTTGGGACCAGCAGGCGCACACAAGCGTTCATGGGAACCAAAACTGCAACTGACTCGACTGTAGCACGGCCACACCCCGATTGACCGGGGATTTTCTGCCCGACAGATCACGTTTGCAGGCTCTGGGAAACGGGCAGACGGCGCCCGCAGAAGCGGGCGCCGTCCTCGGCAGCACCGTGGTGCCGCCCCGGTCTGTCACCGGAACGGTCGAACGGGTCAGCGCCGTCCGGCCGACTCCGGCAGGCCGTGCGCGCCGTACGGGCTCGCCGGCGCGGCCACCGGGCCCCCGTGACCCCCGCCGGTGGCGTCGCCGCCGTGGCCGGGCCACCAGGCGGCCTTGCCGACCAGCGCGGTGAGCGCCGGGGTGAAGAACATCGCCATCACGAAGGCCGCCAGGAAGATGCCGAAGGCCATCGCGAAGCCGAACTCCAGCATGAAGATGTTGCCCGCGAGCATGAAGGTCGCGAACGACACCGCCAGGATGAAGCCGGCCGCCGCGACGGTCGGGCCGCCGTGGCGCACCGCCTCGCGGGCCGCCTCGCGCGGGTTGCGGCCCTCGCGGGCCTCCTCGCGCAGACGGGCGATGATCAGGATGTTGTAGTCGGTGCCGATCGCCACCACGAAGAGGTAGATGAGGATCGGCAGCATGAACATCATGCCGTGCTCGCCCTTGATGTTCTGGAACAGCAGGGTCGAGGAGCCGAGGGTGGCGGTGAAGCCGAGGCCGACCGAGGCCATCAGGTACCAGGGGGCGACCACGCTGCGCAGCTGGAGGGCCAGGATCAGCAGGATCAGCAGACCCGCGATCGGGAACACCAGCTTGTAGTCGTGGCTCATCGCCAGGTTGATGTCCTTGTAGATCGCGGTGATGCCGCCGACCTTGGCCTCGGTGCCCGACGGCGCCTGGCCGTGGGCGACGTCGCGCAGCTTGGTCAGGGTGTCGATCGCGTCGTTGCTGGACGGCTCGTTCTTCAGCAGGACGGTGAAGTCCGCCGTCGCGCCGTCCTTGCTGACCTGCGGCTTCGCCGCGGCCTCGGCGACGCCGGGGACGGCGCCGAGCTTGGCGGCGTAGCCGTCGAACACGGCCTGGTCGAGCTTGCCGCCCTTGGTGGTCAGGTAGACGTGCGTCGGGTCGGCGGCACCGGCCGAGAAGCCGTTGACCAGCCGGTCCTGGACGACCATCGACTCCTTGTCCTTGGGCATGGAGCTGCCCGCGAGGTCGAAGGTGCCGTTGTAGTTGAGGGCGCCGGCGGTCAGGGCCAGCAGCACGCCGCCGGAGGCGACGGCCACGATCGCCGGACGCTTCTGGACGACGCGGCCGAGCGCGGCGAACCGGGCGTTGTTCGGCTCGCGCATCCACTTCTTGCCGGGCCAGAACACACCGCGGGCCGGGATGACCGCGAGCACGGCCGGGGCCAGGGTGAGCGAGGCGAAGGCGGTGACGACGACCGCGATGGCCAGCGCCGGGCCGAGCGCCTTGAACATGCCGAGGCTGGAGAGGATCAGCACCGCGAAGGCGACGGTGACCGCGCCGGCCGCGGAGGCGATGGCCTCGCCGACCCGGCCGACGGCGTTGACCACGGCGTCCTGGCGGTTGTCGCCGGCCCGCAGCCGCTCGCGGTAGCGGAAGGCGAGGAACAGGAAGTAGTCGGTGCCGACGCCGAGCACCACGACGATCAGGATCGCCGAGAGGATCGGTGTGGACTTCAGGTCGAAGGCCTTGGTGGCGTGGGCGATCAGGCCGTTCGCCGTCGGCATGGCGACCATCAGCGAGAGCAGCACCGGCAGGAGGCCGGCCAGCACGCTGCGGAAGATGAGGCCGACGATGATCGCGACCAGGACGACGCTGCTGACCGCGATGATCGCGTCGGCCGAGCCGGAGGACTCCTTCTGGTCCAGCTGCTGGGCGGCGGCGCCGCCGAGCCGGAACTTCAGATCGGTGCCCTGGGCGAGCGCCTTGCCCTCCTCGCGGATCTTCTTGGCGGTGTCGCCGAAGGCCTCGGACTGCTGGGTGGTCTTGTCGATGGCGATCGGCGCCAGCGCGTACTTGCCGTCCTTGGACGTCGTCTGGTCGCCGATCGGGACGATCTGCTCGACGTGCTCGATCTTCTTGTCGGTGAGGCCCTGGACGACCTTCGCCGCGGCGGTCTTGTCGTCGGCCGTCATCGGCGCGCCGTCGTTGCGCTCGAACAGGGCGAGCGCGGACGGCGTGAAGCTCGCCGGGAACGCCTGTTCCTGCAACTCCGCGGCCTGGATGGACTCGTAGTGCTTCGGGAGGAACGCGGCCTCGTCGGTCTGGGCGGTGATCTTCGGCGCCGACGCCGCGATGGCGATCATCGCGACGATCCACGCGGCGATCACCCACCAGGCGCGACGGACGACGAATTGTCCTAGTCGGTGGAACATGCTCGTAATGCCTCCTGGGCATGGTTCACCGCAGCCCTTGGGGGACGGGACGCCGGGCGACGGATCGGGATCGGCTCCGGCCGGTGCGGGGGCACTGGCCTAGCCGGTCGGCAGGTAAGTACTCAGAGGGGATCATCCTACGGCCACTTACTTGCCGACCGGCAAGCAGTTTTTCCCCTCGACCCCGTTGCCGCAGGCCGACCCCCTCAGGGACGCCGCGAAGCGACCCTGACCCATCTTCGCCCCCGCACCACCCCTGGGACCTCGTGCTCGGGGTGGATTCAACTCCCCCTCAGGGTGGAGTCGCTGCCCCGACCCCTAGGAGGAGATATCAGGGTTGGCGGGTAGGGATAACCCCACCCCGCCCCCGAGGAAGACCACAGGGAGGACTCCCCCGCCAGCCGGATACCCCGTCACCTGCGGCTTCCCTACTGTCGGTTGGGACGCCGGACCGCACCCCGGCGCCCGACATCCCGGCGGTCCACCACCGCCGCAGGCCCGGCCCGCGCCCGCCACCGACTCCCGGCGCCGGCCGCACTCCCAGGGGGAACCCGTGAAGACCAAGCTCGGCATGGCCGCCGCCATGGGCGCGTGGAGCGCCCGGCACCGAAAGACCGCCGTCTTCGGCTGGCTGCTCTTCGTCGTCCTCGCCGCCGTCCTCGGGGGCATGCACGGCAGCACCAAGGTCACCGACGCCGAATCCATGCCCGGCCAGGTCTCCCGGGCCGCCGAGATCCTCGACCGGGCCGGCCTCAAGCCGCCGTCCACCGAGACCGTGCTCGTCCAGAGCAGCACCCTGACCGCCGACGCCCCCGCCTTCCGGGCCACCGTCGAGCAGGTGATCAGCGGGGTCGGCGCCACCGGCAAGGCCACCGACGTCCGCTCGCCCTACGACACCAAGGCGCTCTCCGCCGACGGCCGCTCCGCGCTCGTCCAGCTCACCGTGAAGGGCGAGCACGAGGAGGCGGTGAAGAACGTCACCGCCGTGGTCGACGCCGTCGCCGCCGTCCAGAAGCAGCACCCCGACCTCACCGTGGTCGAACTCGGCGACGCCAGCTCCGGCAAGTGGATGGACGAGCAGTTCGCCGACGACTTCGCCCGCGCCGAGTGGACGGCCGTCCCGCTCGCCCTCGGCATCCTGCTGGTCGCCTTCGGCGCACTGGTCGCCGCCGTGCTGCCGGTCGTGCTCGCGCTCACCGCCTTCATCGCCGCCGGCGGACTCGTCGCGCTCAGCAGCGGCCTGCTGCACACCAGCAACAGCGCCAGCTCGGTGATGCTGCTGGTCGGCCTCGCCGTCGGCGTCGACTACTGCCTCTTCTACCTGCGCCGCGAGCGCGAGGAGCGGGCCGCCGGGCGCGACCTGGAGACCAGCCTGCGGATCGCCGCCGCCACCAGCGGCCGGGCCGTCCTGGTCTCCGGCGTCACCGTGGTGATCGCCATGGCCGGCATGTTCCTCACCGGCATCGCCGAGTTCGAGTCCATGGCCTACGCCACCATCGTGGTCGTCGTCACCGCCGTGCTCGGCTCCCTCACCGTGCTGCCCGCCCTGCTCTCGATGCTCGGCGACAAGGTCGGCAAGGGCCGGGTGCCGTTCCTCGGCCGGCTGCGCCGCCCCGACGCCGCCACCACCGGCGGCCGGTTCTGGAACGCCGTGCTGACCCCCGTGCTGCGCCGCCCGCTGGCCGCCACCGTGCTCTCCGCGGCCGTGCTGATCGGCCTGGCCGCCCCGCTGCTCACCATGCACACCGCCAACCTGACCTTCCAGCAGCAGCTTCCCAAGGGCAACGAGCTGGTCGCCGTCTCGCAGAAGATCGAGGCCGCCTTCCCCGGCAGCCCGGCGCCCGCCTCCGTGGTGATCAAGGCCGCCGACATCGACTCCCCGGCGATGACCGCCGCGATCGCCGACCTCAAGGCCCGCGCCCTGGCCAGCGGGCAGATGCACGGGCCGATCGACGTCACCGTCCACCCGCAGCAGAACGTCGCCACCGTCGACATCCCGCTCAACGGCACCGGCAACGACGAGGTCAGCAACGCGGCGCTGAAGACCCTGCGCGAGCAGCTGGTGCCCGCCACCGTGCTCACCGTGCCCGGCACCGAGGCGCCGGTCACCGGCCGCACCGCCGGCTCGTACGACTTCAACGCCAAGATGACCGACTCGATGCCGGTGGTGTTCGGCTTCGTGGTGGCCTTCGCCTTCCTCCTGATGCTGACCTCCTTCCGCTCGCTGGCCGTCGCCGGCACCGCCGTGGTGCTCAACCTGCTGTCGGTCGGCGCCGCGTACGGGGTGCTGACGCTGGTCTTCCAGCACGGCGTGGGGGCCTCGCTGCTGGGCACCGAGGGCGTCGGCGCGGTGGAGTCCTGGGTGCCGCTGTTCCTCTTCGTGATCCTCTTCGGCCTCTCGATGGACTACCACGTCTTCGTGGTCTCCCGGATCAAGGAGGGCCGCGACCGGGGCCTGCCGACCCGGGCCGCGGTCGCCCACGGCATCCGCTCCACGGCCGGGGTGGTCACCAGCGCCGCAGTGATCATGGTGGCGGTGTTCGCGGTCTTCGGCACCCTGTCGATGCAGGCCATGAAGCAGATGGGCGTCGGCCTCGCGGTCGCGGTGCTGATCGACGCGACGATCATCCGCGCGGTGCTGCTGCCCGCGGTGATGACGCTGCTCGGCGAGCACAACTGGTACCTGCCGCGCTGGCTCGGCTGGCTGCCCGACCTCTCGCACGGCGAGAGCGTCCCGCCGCTCGGCGCCGGCGCCGCCCACGCCCCGCACGTCCCCGCCCCGCAGGCCGCGCCGGAGCAGCGGCCCCACCAGGCCCGGCATCGCCGGATCGAGGTCTGACCTTCCCCAGCGGTCCCCGGACCGGCAGACCTCGGACAACCGCCGGGCCCCGCGTGACGCGGGGCCCGGCACCCGTTTGCCAGAATGATCGCCCACCCTCACCCGGCTGTCATGCAAGAAACGGACACCCCCATGCTCCCCTTCGACGAGGCGCGGGCCCGGCTGCTGCTGGCCCGCGCCTGCGAGTCGGCCGGCCTGCCCGGCCCGGGCGACGCCCGGCTGCTCGCCCTCGGCGAGAACGCCGTCTTCGACCTCGGCGACCCGGCCGTGGTCGCCAAGGTCGGCCGCGCCCCGGAACTCCACGAGCGCGCCCGGCGCGAGCTGGCCGTCGCCGACTGGCTGGCCGGCCACGGCGTCCCGGTGGTCCGCCCGTACGACGCGGTCCCCGTCGAACCGCAGCTCGCCCACGGGCACCCCGTCACCTTCTGGCACCGGCTCGCCCCCGCCGAGCGGGCCGCCCGCCCGGTCGACCTCGCCCCGCTGCTGCACGCCCTGCACCGGCTGCCCGCCCCGCCGTTCACGCTCGGGCGGCGCGACCTGCTGGCGCCCGTCGGGCGCTGGCTCGCCTCCGCCGAGGGCCACGTCGACCCGGCCGACGTCGACTTCCTGCGCCGGCGCCGGGACGCCTTCGAGGCCGAGGCGGCCGCGCTCGCCCCGCACCTGCCGACCGGGGTGATCCACGGCGACGCGCTGCCGCGCAACGTCCACATCGGCCCGGACGGGCCGGTCCTGCTCGACCTGGAGTTCGTCGCCGACGACCTGCGCGAGCACGACCTGGTGGTGCTGGCGCTCAGCCACGACCGGTACGGCGTGCCGGGCGAGGAGTACCGGGCGTTCACCGAGGCATACGGCTGGGACGTGCGCGAGTGGCCCGGTTTCGCGGTGCTGCGCGGGGCCCGGGAGACGGCGAGTGCCTCCTGGGTCGCCCAGCAGGCCCCGGGCAACCCCGCGGCGCTCGCCGAGTTCCGGCGGCGGGTGGACTCGCTGCGGACGGGCGCCACCGAGGTGCGCTGGTACCCGTTCTGACCGGGTACCCGTGGCCGGAAAGCGCCGGTCGGCGGGGGCGCCGGGGAGCGGAACGGGAACCAGCGTCAGCATGAAAATCGTCCTGTCGGACAGTCATCCTGCACGCTGACCGAGGATCGGCACCGTCCCTGCGCCCCAGGAGCCGCCGCCATGTCCGAGCCCGCCGCTGCGCCGCCGCCCGCCCCCGCTCGCCGGTGCGGGCCGCGCCGGGCGGCGGCGGGCCTCCTGGCGGCGCTCGCCGCACTGGCCCTCGCCGCCTGCGGCACCGCGAACGGCGCGCTCCGGCCGGAGCCGAGCACCTCCGCCCCGGCCTCCCCGGCGCCCGCGCCGTCCGCTCCGGCCCCCCGGCCCACCCCGAGCCCGGCCTCCACCCCGCCGCCGACGGCCGCCCCGCCGACGGCCACGGCCCCCGGCAGCGGCGCCCCCGCCCCCGTCGTCCACTCCACCGCCTCCGGCGGCCGGACCGTCGCGCTCACCTTCGACGACGGCCCCGGCCCGGCCACCGGCCAGGTGCTGGACCTGCTCGCCCAGTACGGCGCCAGGGCCACGTTCTGCCTGATCGGCAGGCAGGCCGTCGCCGACCCGGCCACCGTGAAGCGGATCCTCGCCGCCGGCCACCGGCTCTGCGACCACACCGTGGACCACCCGCAACCCTTCGCCGCGTTCCCCCACGACCGCGCCGTCCAGGAGATCGCCGACGGCCGGCGGATGATCGTCCAGGCCGGCGGCCCGGACACCGAGGTCGGCTGGTTCCGCGCCCCGGGCGGCGCGTTCACCCCCGACAACCGGGCGATCGCCGCCGACCACGGCCTGCGCCCGCTCGGCTGGTCGGTCGACCCGCGCGACTGGTCCCGCCCGGGCACGGCGGCGATCGTCTCCGCCGTGCAGGACCGGCTCAGGCCGGGCGGCGTGGTCCTGCTGCACGACGGCGGCGGCGACCGCACCCAGACCGTCGCCGCGCTGCGGCAGCTGCTCCCCTGGCTGACCGCCCAGGGCTACCGCTTCGACTTCCCCGCCAACTGAGCCTCCGGCCAAGCCTCTAGACTCGTCGGCCATGGCCACCGATCACCCCACCGCCCTCGGACCGCGCCTGAGCAGCGGTCGGATCGTCGGACTCGTCCTGATCTCCGCGTTCACCGCGACGGCCGGATGGCTCACCGCCACCGGCTTCGTCCGCGCCTACGCCGCCGACGCCTGCGGCCCCGAGCAGCGGTGCAACGGCCTCGGCACCGCCGGGTACCTGGCCGGCGGCATCCTGCTCTGGCTGCTGTGCCTGGTGGCCACCGCCACCACCGCGCACGGCGACGCCCCCACCACCGAGCCCTCGGCCACCTCCGACCGGGGCGTCCTGCTGGGCTGCCTCGCCCTCGGCCTGCTCGGCGCGGCCCTCGCCAACGGCTCCCTCCGCCCCTGGCTGCTCGTCCCCGTCGTCCCGCTCGCCCTGCTCACCGCCGTCCTCGACCGGCACGGCGCCCGCCGCTGGCGCGCCTTCCGGCAGGAGACCCGGCACCGCGCCGAGCAGCAGGGCCGCCTGGAGCAGTACGGCATCACCGTCCCCGCCCGGGTCACCGACCTCGTCCCCACCGGCGCCGTCTCGGCCGACCTCCCCGAACTGCGCGTCACCGTCGGGTTCACCACCACCGACGGCGCCCCCCGCACCGCCACCGTCACCGACACCTTCCCCGCCCACGGGACCCCCCGCCGCGGCGGCCCCGCCGAGGTCCGCTACGACCGCGCCGACCCGGAGAACACCCGGGTCTCCTTCACCGCCGCCCCGCAGGACGCCGCCCCTCCCGCCCCCGACCTGGAGGTGGTCGCCGCCCTGGAGCGCCTGGCCGCCCTCCACCGCGACGGCGCCCTCGACACCGCCGAGTTCACCGCCGCCAAGGCCCGCCTCCTGGGGACCGGGCTCAGCGCAGGGGCCAACGGGGGTCGATGACCGCCTCCGGGTCCTTGCCCCGGCGCAGCCAGGCCTGGAGGTCCTCGGCCCAGGCCCGGTGCCAGTCGACCTGGCGGGCGTGGAGCTCGGCCGGGAGGAGGTCGCCGACCCGCTCGGGGTAGCGCTCGGCGAGGGCGACGGCGACCCGTACGGCGGCGAGCGCGTCGCTGCCGGCCTCGTGGGCGTCGGTCAGCTCGACGCCGTACACCTCGCAGACCCGCTGGAGGGTGCGGGAGCCCTTGCGGTACTTGTCCACGGCGCGGTCGATGACCAGCGCGTCGAGCACCGGCGCGACCGGTCCCCCGAGGCGCTCGGCGAGCACCGGCAGGCCGTGCCGGCGCAGCTCGGCGTCGAGCAGCGAGAGGTCGAAGGGCGCGTTGAAGGCGACCACCGGCCGCCCGTCGGCGAGGCGTTCGCACAGCGCCGCGGCTATCTCGTCCACCGCCTCCTTGGCCGGCCGCCCCTTGGCCCGGGCCAGGTCGTCGCCGATCCCGTGGATCGCCGCCGCCTCGGCGGGGATCGGGACCCCCGGATCGAGCAGCCAGCCGGTGGCGCCCAGCCGGCGGTCCCCGACGGTGTCCACGAGGGCGGCCGTGACGATGCGGTCCACGGCCGGGTCGGTGCCCGTGGTCTCCAGGTCGAAGCCGACCAGTGGCTGCTGCCACCAGCTCATAGGGGTGTGTCCTTCCGTCCTCTGGGTCGAAGCAGCCCCTATCATCACCCGCCCCTCCGACAATCCGGCCGGTGGGGGGCTCGGCGCCCGCCTCCGGAGAGCCGGCGCCCCGCCGCCGTCGCCGGCCCCGCCGCGCCGCCGGCCGCCCGGCCCGGGGCGGTGTCCGGGTGTCCGGGGGGTGTCCGGGACGGGGGGTGCGCCGCAGGTCGGCGGTGTCCGGGTGTCCGGGACGGGGCCGGGCTGTTGAAGCGGACACGACGGAGCGGATTCGGTGGCAGCAGACACCCACCCGCCCCGGGTGGACGACGAAGGGACGGGCACACATGCGCACACGTCTCCTGCTCTCCGGCGCGGCCCTGACGGCCGCCGCCCTGCTGGGCACCACCGCCGCCACCGCCCATGCCGCCGCGGGCGACACGACCGGCTCCGCCGCGAGCGTCGCGGCGGGCTACTGGAAGAAGACCGGCCGCTTCTCCAGGTCGGCCTGCATCGAGCTGCGGGACTCCTACGCCGGTGAGGCCCAGTGCCGCTCGGCCGGCGGCGGCCAGGACGACCTCTGGGTCCGGGTGCCCTGACCGGCGGCACCCGGCCGGGGCCGGGGTCGGCGGGGATGCGGCAGGGGGGCGGCGACCGGGGGGCCGTCGACGCCGCCGCGGGGGATCCCCGTCCAGGCCCCCTCCCGGCCGCCCCGCACCCGCCGCCTCCGCCGCGAGGCGGGAGCGCCCCCCGGGGGAGGCGGCGGTCAGGAGACCGGCCGGGAGTCCGCCCAGACGCCCTCGAACTCCTCGCGGTAGACCTCCAGCAGCCCGGCGTCCGTGCCGCCCGGCTGCTGGCCGGCGCCGCCGCGCAGGACGAGGGCGGGCGACTCCATGCCGCGGGCCCGGCGCAGGTAGGGCTGGACGACGCCGAGGTCGCGGGTCTGGCGGCGGCCCCCGGTGCCCGGGGCGGCGGACGGCACGCCCTCGACCAGGTAGGCGGTGAAGCGCGGGGTCTCGTCGAACACCCGGATCTCGAAGCCGCCCTGGTCGCGCAGCGCGGCGCGGACCCGGCGCACGTGCAGGATGTTCATCTGGATGGAGCGGCCGAGCTCGCCGCGCCCGAGGCCCAGCTCGCGCTCGCGGCGGCGGACGGCGCTGCTGGCCGGGTTGAGGAAGAGCAGCCGGACCCGGCAGCCGTCGGTGGCGAGCCGCACCAGCCGCTTGCCGGTGTAGTTCTGGCAGAGCATGCCGAGGCCGATGCCGAGCGCGTCCAGCCGCCGGGCGCCGTCGAGGAGGTCCTCCACCGGCAGGTCGCGCTGGAGCCGGACCCGGTCGGGGTGGACGGCGACGACGTCCGCGTACCGGCCGGCGACCAGGGACTCGACGACGTCCGCGGGCACGGCGCCGGCGCCGCCGTCGAGCAGGGCGAGCAGCCGGGCGGAGGCCCGTTCGGTCTGGGCGAGCACGGTCGGGGTGAGGACGCGGTTGCGGGAGACGACGTGCCGGGCGACCTCCAGCTCGTCGAGGGCCAGCTCGATCTCCCGGCGGTCGGCCAGGTAGGGCTCGAAGCACGGCCAGTGCTGGACCATCAGTTCGCGCAGCTGCGGCAGGGTGAGGAAGACCAGCGGGTCGTCGTCGGCCGGGTCGAGGAGGTAGCCCTTGCGCCGGCTCACCTCGCGCACGGCGCCGGCCCGGTGCGCCCACTCCTCGCCGGCCGGGCCGGCCGCGGCGGTGACCCAGTCCTCGCCGTGGGCGGGCGCGTAGATCGGGTGCAGCACCTCGTCGACGAGCGAGCGCAGCCGCTGCTCGACCAGGTTGAGCCAGACGTAGGCGCGCCCGGAGAGACGGACGCGCTGGTAGGCGTCCTCCCACTCGGCGCCGGACCAGGCGAGCGCGGGGACCTCGACCGGCCCGCCCTGGGCCGGGACGAGCGAGCGTCCGCCGGTCAGGGCGGGCCGCATGACCACCGTCGGCGCCTCGCTGCGGGCGCTGCCCCGGTCGGGGCCGCCGGGCCCACCGCCACGGCCGCCGGCGGGGAACACCATGCGCCACCTCACCTGGTTCCTGCTGGGAGCCGCCCGGGGCCGCTCGGAGCTGTCTGCCTGCCGTCCGGCCGGTCGACGGCGCGGCGCGCCGCCCGACGCACCGGCGGTTCGCCGCCGGTTCGCCTGATGGACCGCCACGGGCCCCGGACGGCCGGACGATCAAGGGTACTGCCCGCCGCGAACCGCCCGCAGCCGGTTGGAGCACGGCAGCGGCCGGCCGCGGCGGTCCGCCGCGGCCGTCCCGTCCGCCCCACACGCCCCGGGAGCCCCACGACGGTGACGTGACACCCCCCGGGGCGCCGTGGGGACACCCGTTCGGGCGAACACGGCGCAAATGGCCCCGCCGTCGGGGAAGGCGTCGGGGAGTATGCGGACTGTGCCACGCCCGTGTGCCGTACGTCACGACCCCCGGCCGGTCCGCCCCGCGGTCCGGCCCCGACCATCGGACCGCCCGTCAGCTCTCCTTCTGCGTGAGGAAGTCGAGGAACCATGCAGGTCTGGCCAGGGACCCCCTACCCGCTCGGCGCCACCTACGACGGGGCCGGCACCAACTTCGCGGTCTTCTCGGAGAGCGCCGACCGGATCGAGCTCTGCCTGCTCGACGAGGACGGTTCGGAGACGGCCGTCGAACTGCGCGAGACCGACGCCTTCGTCCGGCACGCCTACCTCCCCGGCGTCCAGCCCGGCCGGCGCTACGGCTTCCGCGTCCACGGCCCGTACAACCCGGGCCTCGGCCAGCGGCACAACAGCGCCAAACTGCTGCTGGACCCGTACGCCAAGGCGATGAGCGGCCACATCGACTGGGACGAGTCCGTCTACGGCTACCACTTCGGCGCCCCCGAGCGCCGCAACGACCTCGACTCCGCCCCGCACACCATGCACTCGGTGGTGATCAACCCGTACTTCGACTGGGGCACCGACCGCCCGCCGCGCACCGACTACCACCGCACCGTGCTCTACGAGGCCCACGTGAAGGGCCTGACCGAGCTGCACCCGGGGATTCCCGAGGAGATCCGCGGCACCTACGCGGGCGTCGCCCACCCCGCCGTGATCGAGCACCTCGCCAAGCTCGGGGTCACCGCGATCGAGCTGATGCCGGTGCACCAGTTCGTCCGCGACCACCGGCTGCGCGACCTCGGCCTGGCGAACTACTGGGGCTACAACACCGTCGGCTTCTTCGCCCCGCACTCCTCGTACTCCTCCACCGGCGACCGCGGCCAGCAGGTGCAGGAGTTCAAGTCGATGGTCAAGGCCCTGCACGCGGCCGGCATCGAGGTCATCCTCGACGTCGTCTACAACCACACCGCCGAGGGCAACCACCTCGGCCCCACGCTCTCGCTGCGCGGCCTGGACAACGTGTCCTACTACCGCCTCGCCCGGGACCAGCGGTTCTACGAGGACACCACCGGCACCGGCAACAGCCTGCTGATGCGCAGCCCGCACGTGCTCCAGCTGATCATGGACTCGCTGCGCTACTGGGTCACCGAGATGCACGTGGACGGCTTCCGCTTCGACCTCGCCGCCACCCTCGCCCGGCAGTTCCACGAGGTGGACCGGCTCTCCTCGTTCTTCGACCTCGTCCAGCAGGACCCGGTGGTCTCCCAGGCCAAGCTGATCGCCGAGCCCTGGGACCTCGGCGAGGGCGGCTACCAGGTCGGCAACTTCCCGCCGCTGTGGACGGAGTGGAACGGCATGTACCGGGACACCGTGCGCGACCTGTGGCGCGGGGAGAACGCCACCCTCGCCGAGTTCGGCTCCCGGCTCACCGGCTCCTCCGACCTCTACCAGGACGACGGCCGCCGCCCGATCGCCTCGATCAACTTCGTCACCTGCCACGACGGCTTCACCCTGCGCGACCTGGTCTCCTACAACGAGAAGCACAACGAGGCCAACGGCGAGGGCAACCGGGACGGCGAGTCCTTCAACCGCTCCTGGAACTGCGGCACCGAGGGACCCACCGACGACCCGGCCGTCGAGGAGCTGCGGGCGCGCCAGCAGCGCAACTTCCTCGCCACCCTGATGCTCTCCCAGGGCGTGCCGATGCTCTCCCACGGCGACGAGTTCGGCCGCACCCAGCAGGGCAACAACAACGCCTACTGCCAGGACAACGAGCTGACCTGGGTGCACTGGCCGCAGGACGACGGGGCGCGGACCGGGCTGCTGGAGTTCACCCAGCGGATGGTCTGGCTGCGCCGCGACCACCCGGTGTTCCGGCGCCGGCGCTTCTTCCACGGCCGCCCGGTCCCGGGCCGGCCCGCCGGGGAGGGCGGGGGCGGCGGCGAGTACGAGGACCTCACCGACATCGCCTGGTTCACCCCCGCCGGGGAGGAGATGACCAAGCGCAACTGGGGCGCCAGCTACGCCAAGTCGCTCACCGTGTTCCTGAACGGCTACGCCATCTCGGAGCCGGACCGGCGCGGCGGGCGGATCGTCGACGACTCCTTCCTGCTGATGTTCAACGCGCACTTCGAGCAGCTGGAGTTCACCGTCCCGGCCGGGCACGGGCAGGAGTGGCAGGTGGTGGTGGACACCGCCCGCCCGCAGCTGCCGCCGCCCGGCTCCGGCACCAGGGTCAAGGCCGGGGACACCCTCTGGCTCACCGACCGCTCGCTGATGGTGCTGCAGCGTCCCGCCTGAGCCACGGCGGTGTCCCGGTTCGCCGGCGGACCTTGCGCACCGGCCGTCGCACGGGCCACGGTGGTCCCCGGAAGGACCGGGGACCGAGGGGGCGGCTGGCATGGCGGGCGATCATCCGAGCGCGACGGAGTTCCTCCTGGGGACGCTGCTCTCCCTCCCCGGCCGGATCGCGGACGCGACGATCCTCCGCCCGCCCCCGTACCGGTGGGTGCTCTCCCGCGCCGGCACCCCGCAGGCGCGGGCCGCCCTGGCCGCCGAGCGCGCCGTCGTCGAGGGCCTGATCGCGCGGCTCGGCGCGGTCGACGGGGTGGTCCACGTCGTCACCCAGGTGGACGACCGCCGGATCACTCCCGAGCGCGGGCTCGACCCCGGCCGCCGGCTGGAGCTGGTCTGCCAGCTCGCCGCGACCGCCTACTTCGCCACCGCCCTGGACGTCCCGGAGCTGCTGCGCCGGATCGACGCCGCGCAGGTCGCCGACTGGGGCAGCGGGCTGTACCACGATCCCCGGCGACCGCACCCGCCCGGCTCGGTCGCCGACGCGCTCTCGTACTACCGGCATGGCGGCCGCCATCCGGACGGCTCGCCGCGCGACAGCCCCCGGCTGTACGCCCTGGGCACGACCCTGACCTGGGACGCGCCGGACCGGCCGCCGGTTGCCGAGCCGAACGCGACGATGTTCAACAGCGCGTTCTCGCAGTACACCCGGGACCCGGCGGCCGCCGCCCTGGTGGAGGCCGCCCGTGCCGAGCGGGGCCTGGTCCTGCGCCTGTCCCGCTCCGGGGCCGGCGGCCCGCAGCGCCCGGGCTACTTCACGGTGCCCCGGGGGTGGCGGCGCCGGGGCCGCTGAGCACCCCCGACGCCCACCGCTCACCTGTTCGGATCAGCAACGGGTCTTGCCCCCGCGCCCCGCCGGGTAGGCATGGAGGCATGACCAACGCCGCCGAGCCCGCGCAGCCCCGCCCGGCCGCCTCCGTCCCGTCGTTCGACCCCTCCCGCCGGCCGACCACCGCCCGGAGCGTCGCCCCCGCCACCGTGCCGAGCGCCTCGTACCGCCTCCAGCTCCAGCCCGGCTTCACCCTGCGCGACGCCACCGCCGCCGTCCCCTACCTGGCCGCCCTCGGCGTCTCCCACCTGCACCTCTCCCCGCTGCTGGAGCCCGTGCCGGGCTCCGCCCACGGCTACGACACCGTCGACCACGGCCGGGTCGCCGAGCAGCTCGGCGGCGAGCCGGCGCTGCGCGCGCTGGCCGCCGAGGCGCACCGGCACGGCCTGCGACTGCTCGCCGACGTGGTGCCCAACCACATGGCCGTGCCGGCCCCCGAGCACCTCAACCGGCCGCTCTGGCAGGTCCTGCGGGACGGCCCCGACTCGCCGTACGCCCGCTGGTTCGACATCGACTGGCAGGCCCTGCCCGGACCGCCGGACGCCCCCGGGCACGGCCGGGTGCTGCTGCCGCTGCTCGGCGACCGGCTCGGCGCCGTCCTCGACCAGCTCGCCGTGGACGGCGACACGCTCCGCTACCACGACCACGTGCTGCCGCTGCGCCCCGGCACCGAGCACCTGCCGCTGCCCGACCTGCTCGCCCGCCAGTGGTACCGCCTGGCGTGGTGGCGGCTGGCCCGCACCGAGCTGAACTACCGGCGGTTCTTCACCGTCAACGAGCTGATCGCGGTCCGGGTCGAGGACCCGGAGGTGTTCGAGGCCACCCACGGCGTGCTGCTGCGGCTGCACCGCGAGGGCGTGCTGGACGGCTTCCGGATCGACCACCCGGACGGGCTCGCCGACCCGCGCGGCTACCTGGAGCGGCTCGCCGGGGCCACCGGCGGCACGTACACGGTCGTCGAGAAGATCCTCACCGGCGACGAGCGGCTGCCCGCCGACTGGCCGTGCGCCGGCACCACCGGCTACGACGCGCTGCGCCGGATCGACGGCGTGCTCACCGACCACGCGGGCGCCTGCCGGCTCGCCGGGGCGTACGAGGCGTTCCTCACCGGCGCTCCCCCGGGCGGCGAGCCCTGCGCCGACCCGCACCCGGCGCTGGCCGCCGCCCGGCGCGGGCGGGCCGACATGACCGGGCCCGAGGGCGAGCTGGCCGCCGAGGTGGAGCGGCTGGTGCGCCTCGCCGTCCGGCTCGGCGCCGCCGACCCGGTGCACGCCGACCACCCGCCGTGGCGGCTGCGCGCCGCCCTGCGCCGGCTGCTCACCGGCTACCCCGCCTACCGGCCCTACGCGCGGCCCGGGGAGCCGCTGCCGCAGGCCTCCGCCGCCCAGTTGCACGAGGCGCTCGCCTCCGACGGCGAGCCCACCGACGCCACCGACCGCTTCGTCGCCGCCCTCGCCGAGGGCGCGCTCGGGCGCGGCCCCGAGCAGGACGAGTTCGCCGTCCGCTTCGCCCAGACCGCCGCCGCCGTCGCCGCCAAGGGCGTCGAGGACACCGCCTTCTACCGGTGGAACGCGCTGCTGAGCCTCAACGAGGTCGGCGGCGAGCCCGCCCGGCCCGGGGTGCGGCCGGAGGACTTCCACGCCTGGTGCCACTACGTCGAACGGCACTGGCCGCACACCATGACGGCGCTCTCCACCCACGACACCAAGCGCAGCGCCGACGCCCGCGCCCGGCTCGCCGTCCTGGCCGAGCAGCCCGAGGCCTGGGCCGCCGAGGCCGCCGCCTGGTCCACCGCGGCCGGGGGCGGAGGCGGGGCCGGAGGCGGGGCCGAGGGCGGGGGCGGGGGCGGGGGCGGGGGCGGGGGCGGGGCCCGCTTCGACCCCGACAGCGACTGGCTGCTCTGGCAGACCCTGGTCGCCGCCTGGCCGGCCACCCCCGAACGGCTGGTCGCCGCGGTGCTCAAGGCCGCCCGGGAGGCCAAGCTCCACACCTCGTGGACGACCCAGAACGTCCGCTTCGAACGCGCCCTCGCCGACCGCGTGCACGCCGTCTTCGGCCACCCCGGGCTGCTCCCCCGGATCGAGGGGTACGTGGCCGCGCTCGCCCCGTACGCCCGGTCCAACACGCTGGCCGCCGCCCTGCTGCACCTCACCGTGCCCGGTGTGCCCGACCTCTACCAGGGCAGCGAGGAGCCGCTGTACACCCTGGTCGACCCGGACAACCGGCGCGCCGTCGACCTCGGGGCGCTGGCCGTGCGGCTCACCGACTCCGCCACCGCCCGGCCCAGCGACCTCGCGCGCGAGAAGCTGCACCTCACCACGACCGCCCTGCACCTGCGCCGCGCCCACCCGCTGGGCACCCACCGGCCGCTCACCGCCGTCGGCCCGGCCGCCGGGCACCTGCTCGCCTTCGGGCGCGGCCCGGACGTCCTCACCGCCGTCACCCGCCTGCCGTACGGACTCGCCCGCGCCGGCGGCTGGCGCGGCACCGAACTGCACCTGCCCGCCGGCGGCGCGTGGACGGACGCGCTGACGTCGCGCCGGTTCGCCGCCGGCCCCGTCCGGTTGAAGGACCTGCTGGCCGACCTTCCGGTGGCCCTGCTGACCAGGAGGGGCGCCGCATGAGGCACGAGGTCTGGGCGCCGTACGCCGCCGAGCGGGTCGAGGTGGCCGTCGACGGCGCCCACCACCCGCTGGCCCGGGACGACGCCCGCGCCGGGTGGTGGCACGGCGAGGCACCCGACGGGGACTACGCGTTCGTGCTGGACGGCGGCCGCCCGCTGCCCGACCCCCGCTCGCCCCGGCAGCCGCACGGCCCCGACGGCCCCAGCCGCGCCGTCGACCACGCCGCGTTCAACTGGTCGCAGACCGACTGGCGCGGGCGCCCGCTCGCCGGAGCCGTCCTGTACGAGCTGCACATCGGCACCTTCACCGCCGCCGGCACCTTCGACGCGGCGGCCGAACGCCTGGACCACCTCGTCGAGTTGGGCATCGACTTCGTGGAGCTGATGCCGCTCTGCCCGTTCCCCGGCAAGCACGGCTGGGGGTACGACGGCGTCTCGCTCTGGGCCGTGCACGAGCCCTACGGCGGACCGGAGGGCCTGAAGCGCTTCGTCGACGCCGCGCACCGCAAGGGCCTCGGCGTCGTGCTCGACGTGGTGCACAACCACCTCGGCCCGGCCGGCAACTACCTGCCGATGTTCGGCCCGTACTTCACCGACCGCCACCACACCCCGTGGGGCTCGGCGGTCAACCTGGACGCACCGGGGTCGGACGAGGTGCGTGGCTATCTGATCGGCAGCGCGCTCGCCTGGCTGCGCGACTACCGGATCGACGGCCTGCGACTGGACGCCGTGCACGCCCTCGCCGACGACCGGGCCGTGCACTTCCTGGAGGAACTCGCCCGGGAGGTCGACCGGTTGGCGGTGACGACGAACCGCCCGCTGTTCCTGGTCGCCGAGTCCGACCTCAACGACCCGCGCACCACCACCCCGCGCGAGGCCGGCGGACAGGGCCTCGCCGCCCAGTGGAGCGACGACTTCCACCACGCCCTGCACTGCGCCCTCACCGGCGAATCCCAGGGCTACTACGGGGACTTCGCCGCCGCCCCGCTCGCCGCCGTCGCCAGGACCCTGACCCGGGGCTACTTCCACGACGGCAGCTGGTCCTCGTTCCGCGGCCGCCACCACGGCCGGCCGTTCCCGGCCGCGCACGGGGAGCGGCTGCTCGGCTACCTGCAGACCCACGACCAGATCGGCAACCGGGCCCTGGGCGACCGGATCTCCACCAGCCTCTCCCCCGGCCGGCTCGCCTGCGGCGCCGCACTGGTGCTCACCTCGCCGTTCACGCCGATGCTGTTCATGGGCGAGGAGTGGGGAGCGGCCACCCCCTGGCAGTACTTCACCGACCACACCGACCCCAACCTCGCCGAGGCCGTCCGCCGGGGCCGGCGGCGGGAGTTCGCCGAACACGGCTGGGCGGCGGAGGCGGTGCCGGACCCGCAGGAGCCGGCCACCGTGCTGCGCTCCGTCCTCGACTGGACCGAGCCGAGGCGCCCTCCGCACGCCGGACTGCTGGAGTGGTACCGGGAGTTGATCCGGCTGCGCCGGGCCTGCCCGGAGCTGTCCGATCCCGACCTGGCGGCGGTGCGGGTGGACACCGACGAGGCCGCCGGATGGCTGGTGGTCCACCGGGGCCCCTACCGGGTGGCCGTCAACCTCGGCGCGGCGGCCGTCGCGCTGCCACGGGAGGGGGAGGTGGTCGCGGCGTTCGGGAGGACCGAGGCCACCGGACGGCGCCTCACGCTCTCCCCCGACTCCGTGGCGATCCTGCGCGTGTGACCGGCCGTCACTGGACGAAGGTGGCGATCCGGTCCCGCAGTCCGTGCGCGTCCAGGCCGTAGGCGGCCAGGTGCTCCGGAACCGAGCCGTACTGCCGGTGCTCGCCGCGCGGCACCCCGAGCGACAGCAGCCGGTGCGGGCGGTCGGCGAGCGCCTCGTGCGCCTCCTGGGCGGAGGTCCCGGCCAGGTACGGCTCGACCAGCACCACGTTCGCGTTCGCCTCGGTGGCGGCCCGCAGCGCGGCGCCGTCGAACGGCCGGACGGTCGCCGCGTACAGCACGGTGACGTCCAGGTTCCCGGTGGCGGCGAGCACGGCGTCCAGCATCGGGCCGACCGCGAGCACGGTGCCGCGGCTGCCGCGCCGGACCACGGTGAAGCGGCCCGGCTCGATCGCGGTGGCGTGCTCGTTGCGGTGGTCGGAGAGGCGGACGTACACCTTGCGGTCGCCGTCGGCCGCCGCGTGGCGCAGCAACTGCTCCGCCTCGTCCGGGTGGCCGGGCACGTGCACCGTCCAGTCGGGCAGCGTGTCCAGCAGCGCGACGTCGCCCGGCGCCATGTGGGTGCGGCCGCCGGCGGGCCAGTCGTACGAGCCTCCCGCGCTCACCAGCACGGCGCCGACGCCCTGGTGGCCGAGGTCCAGCTTCACCTGCTCGAAGGGGCGTTCGACGAGGAAGCTGGCGAAGGTGTGGGCGATCGGGCGCAGCCCGGTGAAGGCCAGTCCGGCGGCGGCGCCGATCAGCAGCTGCTCGCGGATGCCGACGTTGATCAGCCGGTCCGGGTGGCGCTCGGCGGCGGCGTCGAAGCTCGCGGCGCTGATGTCGGCCAGGACGACGGCGAGGCGCGGGTCCTCGTCCAGCAGCCGGGAGGTGGTCTCGATGAAGCGCTCGCGCATGGTTTCCACGGTTCTGGTGCCTCTCTTCGGCTCAGGAGTTCTTCGACTCGACGCGGGCCACCACGACCCGCGGGCGGCCCGGGTGCTCGACGGTGTACGCGGCGTACAGCGCTTCGTGGTCGCGGCCGTCGACCGTCTCCACCGACCAGCCCTCGGCGGCGAAGCGCGCCGCGATGCCGCCCCGCCAGCCGTGGGTGGCGGAGGAGTTGTCGATCACCAGCGCGTGCAGCCGGTCCAGCCCGTAGGCCCCGGCGAAGGCCACCGCCTCGTGGTTGGAGCCCTCGTCGAACTCGGCGTCCCCGATCAGCACCCAGACCGCCGGGTCGGCGAGCCCCTGGGCCCGCAGGCCGAGCGCCGTGCCGACGGCGATCGGCAGGCCGTGGCCGAGCGAGCCGGAGCTGATCTCCACACCGGGCACCAGCATCCGGTCCGGGTGGTGGCCGAGCGGCGAGTCGTAGGCGCCGAAGCTCGGCAGCACCGCCGGGTCGATGAAGCCCTTGGCGGCGAGGACGGCGTAGTACGCCATCGGGCCGTGGCCCTTGGAGAGCAGGAAGCGGTCCCGGTCCTGCGCGTCGGCGGTGGCCGGGGTGACCCGCAGGACGCGGTCGTAGAGCACCCACAGCGCGTCCAGGGTGGAGGTGGCGGCCGGACCGTGCTTCTCGTCGCCGGTCATCAGGGCCATCAGGCCCGGCAGCTCGGCGAAGCCGAGGGGGGCGGGGGTCGTCGTCTTCATGCCCTCGATGCTGCTACTTGAAGTCGACTTCAAGTCAAGCGCTACAGTGACCCCATGAGCGCCCACGGTCCCAGCAGGCACGATCTCCTCACCATCGGCCAACTCGCCGACCGCAGCGGCCTCGCCGCCTCCGCCCTGCGGTACTACGAGAAGCTGGGCCTGATCCACGCCACCCGCACCACCGGCAACCAACGCCGCTACACCCGCGGCACCCTGCGCCGGATCGCCTTCGTCCGGGCCGCCCAGCGGGTCGGCCTGTCCCTCGACGAGGCGAAGGTCGCCCTGGACCGCCTCCCCGAGCACCGCGCCCCCAGCGGCACCGAGTGGGACGGCGTCGCCCAGTCCTGGCAGAGCCGGATCGACGAGCAGATCGCGGAGTTGGAGCGGCTGAAGGCCAAGCTCACCGGCTGCATCGGCTGCGGCTGCCTCTCCCTCACCCGCTGCGCCCTCTACAACGCCGCCGACCGCGCCGGCGCCGCCGGCCCGGGCGCCCGCTACCTGCTGACCCGCGACCCCGCCACCGGCCCGGAACCGACGGCGGGCGACTTCACGGAGTGACCCTTCCCATGGACCTCTTCCTCTGCGTCGAAGTCACCGACGGCCTCACCGGCGACACCCCCACCCGGGCCCGAGCACTTCCCTGCGCCCCGCCGGATGCATCCGGCGGGGCGCAGGGAACCCGTGCCGACGAGCCGGGCCGGCGCAGGAAG